>NZ_JBWKXO010000040.1:0-50514 GCF_059423025.1 Pseudomonas sp. GW704-F2
CAGGCTTACTTCACCCCCGCCCCCCCAACATTCGCCTGAAATGAAAGCGGTGTTGCAACTATCCGATGAACTTGCGGCCGAGTTGCTGGAAACCGATCACTTGGTTATTTCAACACCCGTCTACAACTATAACGTCCCTGCGGCACTCAAGGCCTGGGTCGATCATGTGGTGCGTAAAGGCCTGACCCTGGGCGTTGATGGCAAAGGACTGGTGACCGGTAAAAAAGCAACAGTGCTGCTCGCCTCGGGAGGTGTATATACCGACGACTCGCCGATTAAAGACCGTGACATTGCGACCCACTATTTGAAACTGATCCTGAACGTCCTGGGTATCACTGACATAACCTTTATCGCGGCCGGCGGCGCTAAAACCGTAGATCTCGGAGAACTCAGCATGCAGGACTTTCTAGAGACATTTGATCATCAAATTCAAAAGTCGCTGGTTTAGACAGCTGTTTTCCTTAGCCATACGACTCTGCTCGATCGACTACGTGTGGTTAAACGGGGATTCACTTATGCGGCAGCAACTGAGCGGTACGCGTTTCGCTCTGCCCAAAAAGTTGCGACTCCGACTGGACCTTTTATCCGACTTGAAAATGCCGTTGATTTTCTCGCCACCGACGCACTCGGAGTGCATGAAGCAGACGACCGACCTGCACTACAGGTGACTCCAACACCGAAAGTGTTGAACATCCGTCGTCGACCGCCATACAACTGTCGTCACACCTATGCGACAATATGCAGTATGTCTGGCATGAACCCCGCCTTCATTTCCCAGCAGCTCGGCCATCGTGCGCAGATGCTGCTCTCGACTTATGCGCGTTGGATCAACCCAAGCTCGGACTGGAGCGAATCGGAAGAGCTCCAGATTGGTCCCAAATTGGTCCCAGCTCAAATAAGCGCACCCTAAGCTATTGATAGGTAAAGTAATTGATCTCCACAGCTAACATCACCATGCAGTTCGGCGCCAAGCCGCTCTTCGAGAATGTCTCGGTCAAATTCGGCGCCGGTAACCGTTATGGTTTGATCGGTGCCAACGGTTGCGGCAAGTCGACCTTCATGAAAATCCTCGGTGGCGACCTGGACCCGTCCGGCGGCCAGGTCATGCTGGAACCGAATGTGCGCCTGGGTAAACTGCGCCAGGACCAGTTCGCCTACGAAGAATTCACCGTGCTCGACACCGTGATCATGGGTCACGAAGAACTGTGGAAGGTCAAGGCCGAGCGCGATCGCATCTACTCGCTGCCGGAAATGAGCGAAGACGACGGCATGGCCGTGGCCGAGCTGGAAACCGAGTTCGCCGAGATGGACGGCTACACCGCCGAATCCCGCGCCGGTGAACTGCTGCTGGGCCTGGGTATCCCGCTGGAACAGCACTTCGGCCCGATGAGCGAAGTGTCCCCCGGCTGGAAACTGCGCGTATTGCTGGCCCAGGCGCTGTTCTCCGACCCTGAAGTGCTGTTGCTCGACGAACCGACCAACCACTTGGACATCAACACCATCCGCTGGCTGGAAAACATCCTGACCCAGCGCTCCAGCCTGATGATCATCATCTCTCACGACCGTCACTTCCTGAACAGCGTATGTACCCACATGGCTGACCTGGACTACGGCGAGTTGCGCCTGTTCCCGGGCAACTACGACGAGTACATGACCGTGGCGACCCAGTCCCGCGAGCAACTGCTGTCGGACAACGCCAAGAAAAAAGCGCAGATCTCCGAACTGCAATCCTTCGTCAGCCGCTTCTCGGCCAACGCCTCGAAAGCCAAGCAGGCCACTTCCCGTGCCAAGGCGATCGACAAGATCCAGCTGGCCGAGGTCAAGCCTTCGAGCCGTGTGAGCCCGTTCATCCGTTTCGAACAAACCAAAAAGCTGCACCGCCAGGCGGTCATCGTCGATCGCATGGCCAAAGGTTTCGACGGCAAGCCGCTGTTCAAGGACTTCAGCTTTCAGGTTGAAGCCGGCGAGCGCGTGGCGATCATCGGCCCGAACGGTATCGGCAAGACCACCCTGCTGCGCACCCTGGTCAACGAACTGACGCCGGATGCCGGCAGCATCAAGTGGACCGACGCCGCCGAACTGGGCTACTACGCCCAGGACCACGCCCACGACTTCGAAGACGACATGAGCCTGTTCGACTGGATGGGCCAGTGGACACAGGGCGAGCAAGTGATCCGCGGCACCCTGGGGCGCATGCTGTTTTCCAACGACGAGATCCTCAAGTCGGTCAAGGTCATCTCCGGTGGTGAGCAAGGCCGCATGCTGTTCGGCAAGCTGATCCTGCAAAAGCCGAACGTGCTGATCATGGACGAACCGACCAACCACTTGGACATGGAATCCATCGAAGCGCTGAACCTGGCACTGGAAAACTACCCGGGCACGCTGATCTTCGTCAGCCACGACCGTGAGTTCGTATCGTCCCTGGCCACCCGCATCATCGAGTTGAGCGCCAACGGCGTGATCGACTTCAGCGGCACCTATGACGACTACCTGCGCAGCCAAGGCGTGGTCTTCTAAGCACTGCGATCAGCTGTTAGCAACAAGAAAAAGCCCCGTCCACTGCGACGGGGCTTTTTGTATCTGTCGGTCAGCCGGGTTGATAGTTAGGGTGCTTTCTTTTCCCCCGAGCCCTTGCGATGATGCCCTCACCGCCCGCCCGCGAACGAGTGCTCATGTCTGCCGCCGCCCCGAGTTCACTGTCGATCACCCTGCAGATCGTCTCCATCGTCTTCTACACCTTTATTGCCTTTATCTGCATCGGCCTGCCGATCGCGGTGATCCCAGGCTACGTACACGAGCAACTGGGTTTCAGTGCGGTGGTGGCCGGGCTGACCATCGGTTCGCAATACCTCGCCACCCTGCTCAGCCGCCCCATGGCCGGGCGCATGTCCGATAGCGTGGGCACCAAACGTGCAATCGTGCTCGGCCTGGGCGGCATCCTGGTCAGCGGCGGGCTGACGCTGCTGGCAACACTGCTGCAAAGCCTGCCGCTGTTGAGCCTGGGCATCCTGATCGTCGCTCGTTTGTTGCTCGGCGTGGCCCAGGGCCTGATTGGGGTGGGCACCATCAGTTGGTGCATGGGCAAGGTCGGCGCCGAGCATACGGGGCGCTCGATTTCCTGGAACGGCATTGCGTCCTACGGCGCCATCGCGATTGGCGCGCCGCTGGGCGTGGTAATGGTCGCCGAATACGGCTACAACAGCCTTGGCATCGCCCTGTCGGTGCTGGCGGCGCTGGGCCTGGTGCTGATCCGCAATAAACCGTCAGTGCCGGTGGTCCGCGGCGAGCGCCTGCCGTTCTGGGCGGTGTTCGGGCGTATCGCCCCGTTTGGCGCCAGCCTGTGCCTGGCGTCCATCGGCTACGGCACCCTGACCACCTTTATCACCCTGTATTACCTCAATCGCGGCTGGGCTGGCGCGGCCTATTGCCTGACGGTATTTGGCGTGTGTTTCATCGTTTCGCGCCTGGTGTTTATCTCGGCCATCAGCCGCTTTGGCGGCTTCCGCGCGGCGATTGGGTGCATGATCATCGAGACCCTGGGCCTGACGCTGTTGTGGCTCGCGCCGTCTACCGGCGTGGCATTGATCGGTGCAGGGCTGACCGGCTTCGGTTTGTCGCTGGTGTACCCGGCGCTGGGCGTGGAAGCGATCAAGCAGGTGCCCAACAGCAGCCGTGGCGCGGGGCTGAGTGCCTACGCCGTGTTTTTCGACCTGGCCCTGGCGATTGCCGGGCCCTTGATGGGGGCGGTGGCGTTGAACCTCGGCTACGGCTGGATCTTCTTCTGCGCCGCACTGCTGTCGCTCAGCGCCTTGGGCGTGACTTTGTTGCTCAAACGTCGCGCTTACTGATCCGCCGTCTGCAGGCCGGCACGGGTGGATCGCCCGAGGGTGTGAGCGAAAAAGCGCCCGGCCTCGGAGGTCAGATCGCGGTGAATGCCTTCGCGGTCGACGCCATCGGCATCGGTGCAGATCGCCGGCATCAGCGCCAATTGATCGCTGTCGCAGGGCGCCATGAACACGAAATGCCCGGCCCCGGCCAGCAATTTGAAGTCCGGCGGTTCGGGCAGCTTGCGCGCCAGGGCGGCGGCGTTCTTGTCCACCGCCACCAGCTTGTCGCCATCACCGCTATAGAGCAGCACCGGCACGTGGACGTCGGCCAGGGTGTGGCGCCCGAACATCAAGCTCAGCGGCGCCATCAACATCAACGCGTGAATGCGTGGGTCGGCTTGTGGCTGCAAGTCATCACGGTCCACCACCAGCTCGCCTTTGGTGGTGCAGGCGTCGCGGTCTTCCGGACGCTCCTGGCAATAGCGGCGCAGGCGGTCGAAATCGGGCTTGGCGCCCGCCAGGATCAACGCGGTTTCGCCACCGGCCGAGTAGCCGATGACACCCACTTGGTCGACGTTGACGAACGGTGACAGCATCGAGTCGCCCAGGGTCGCGGTGATCGCTTCGGAAATCTGGATCGGCCGCCCATACAGGTTGCTCAACGTGCCCAGGCGGCTGTGATCCTTGTAGTTGTCGCCAGGGTGCAGCACCGCCACGACTACAAAGCCCTTGCGCGCCAGGGAGGTCGCCAGGTCATGCAGGGCCAGCGGCGTTCCTGTGTTGCCGTGGGACAGCATCAGCATCGGGAAACGGCCGATAGCGATCTTCGAATCTTCCGTGGCGGCCACGTGATATCCACCCACCCGGGTGGTGTGCTCAACGTCGGTGGACGGATAGAACGCGATGGCATTCATCGGCTGCAGATCCAGCGGGTCGAGAAAACTCATGCGGTGGAAGCCCACACTCCAATGCGGGTGCGGCGCAGGCGCGGCGTGCACTGAAACCAGGCCGCCAAGCAGGGAAAGAACCAAAACAGTACAAAGACGCATCATGAGGATGTCCACCTTTGCTGCGCGATAACCGGCATGTCTATTCAAGATGTCCATGGTTCAAGGTACTCGCACCGAGTGATAAACCCATGCGTGCATAACCTGGGCCAAAGTAAAGACAGCGGGCCAACGAAAAAACTCCGTACTCCGGTCGCGTTCAGGCGAGCAGAATACAGAGTTTAGGCGCCCGGCTTCAGATTGAAACCGAGCAACAGCGAAATTTACACAAGCCTTACGCGGCGGCGAACAATTGTTCGTTGATGACAACGTTGGCGTCGCTCAGGGACTTGCTGCGGAACTCATCGCCATACGCCAGGCCCTGGGCGCGGACGAATTCGATGTCGGTGATGCCGAGGAAGCCCAGCATGACTTTCAAGTATTCCTCGTGGGCCACGCCGGTTGCCTGGCCAACATGCAGGCCGCCGGACGTGGAGACGATGATGACTTTCTTGTTGCCGCACAGGCCTTCCGGGCCGGCTTCGGTGTAACGGAAGGTCTGGCCGGCCACTGCAATGCGGTCGATCCAGGCCTTGAGCTGGGACGGGATGGTGAAGTTGTACATCGGTGCGCCCAGCACCACGGCGTCGGCGGCGAGGAATTCAGCCAGGGTCGACGCGCTGAGGTCGGCTTCGTGCTGCTGCGCGGCG
Organism: Pseudomonas sp. GW704-F2; assembly: GCF_059423025.1. Taxonomy (NCBI): domain Bacteria; kingdom Pseudomonadati; phylum Pseudomonadota; class Gammaproteobacteria; order Pseudomonadales; family Pseudomonadaceae; genus Pseudomonas; species Pseudomonas sp. GW704-F2. The sequence continues at coordinate 5,524 of NZ_JBWKXO010000040.1, forward strand.
TCGCGCAGTTCGGCCGGCGTGCCCAGCGCAGCCAGGGTGGCGCCGGAGAAGTGGTTGATAGCTTCGCTGGCCAGGTCACGGTAAGTCACTTCCACACCCGGCTCGGCCGCTTGCCAGGCCTTGACCACGCCGGCGCTGAGCTGGCGCGAAGCCGAGTTGTCGCCGAGGATGCTGGAATCGATGTGCAACAGTTTCATGGGTAAGCTCCAAATAAGATCAGCGGTGCGAATCAGATGGTGTTAAGCCTACGCATGAAACCAATAGCCGATAAGGTAGTTGAAATGCGATAGTTCGTCCTACTGACAGGACAATAGGCCGAGCATGCAAGACCTCAATGACCTCTACTATTTCGCCAAAGTCGTGGAAGCCGGCGGCTTCGCGGCGGCCGGGCGCCTGCTGGGGATTCCCAAGTCACGCCTGTCGCGGCGGATCGCCGAGCTGGAAGAACGCCTTGGCGCGCGCCTGCTGCAGCGCACCACCCGGCAACTGACCCTGACCGCCGTCGGCGAGCGTTACCTGCGCCATTGCCAGGCGATGCTGCTGGAAGCGGAAATGGCCGATGAAGCCGTGGCCAGCATGTCCAGCGAACCCCGCGGGCGGCTGCGGGTCAGTTGCCCGGTGGGCATGGCCCAGCACATCCTGCCGGAGCTGGTCGCCGGGTTTCTCGCCGCCCACCCCCAGGTGCAGCTGGAAATGACCCTGGTCAACCGCCGCGTCGACCTGGTGGCCGAAGGCATTGACGTGGCGTTGCGGGTGCGCGAGCTCGGCGATGAAGACCCGCTGCTGGTCACCAAGCGCCTGCGCCAGGCCCAAACGCTGCTGGTCGCCAGCCCGGACTTCATGCGCGGCCGACAGGTCGACAACCTCGACGACCTCAAACAATTGCCGGTGCTCGGCGCCCTGGAAGCCGACCGCATGGTCCACCTGCGCCTGCTCGACCCCCAAGGCAACGCCGAAGACCTGGTGATGGAAGCCCGCCTGGGCATCGATGATTTCATCGTGCGCAAAGCCAGCGCACTCAAGGGCCTGGGCTTCACCGTGCTGCCGATGATGTATTGCGAAGAAGAACTGGCCAGCGGCCAACTGGTGCAACTGCTGCCGCAATGGTCGCTGCCGGGCGGCTGGTTGCAGGCCGTGTACCCGCATCGCCGTGGCGTGCTGCCGGCGATTCGTGCGTGGATCGATTACCTGGAAGAAGGCTTTAAAAGCTGTGGAGACCGCCTGTTATGAGCATGACCGAAGAACAAGTCGCGCACTTCTGCCTGAGCCTGCCCGGCGCGCGGGAAGACTATAAATGGGGTGGCGTGCGAGTGTTTTCGATTGCCGGCAACAAGATGTTCGCCTTGCAGAACCTGCGGGGTGACTCGTTGGCGTTCAAGGTCGACAAGGAACTGTTCCTCGGCCATGTGGACCGCCCGGGCATCCACCCGGCGCCGTACCTGGCGCGCGCGCAGTGGATCATCATGAACACGCCCTACCCGCTGGGCACCGAGGAGTTGCGTGGCCTGTTGCAGCGATCTCACCAGTTGGTGGTGAGCAAGTTGCCCAAGCGCACGCAGGTCGGGTTGTTGCTAGAGGACTGACCCCAGCGTGCCGCTGAGGAACAACTGGTCAAGCCAGAACACCTGATGCAACAGCACGATTGCCCAGAACAGCACCTGATACGAGACCTTGCGCGTCTTGTGCCGGAACACCTGCTGGGCAATCAGCGCCCCCGGCCATCCGCCCGCCAGCTCGACGGCGTGCAGGATGTTTTCGGGAATGCGCCGAGCGTCGGTACGCGCCTTGTGCTTGTCGCTCCAGTACAGCAAAAACGCAATCACGCTGACCACGCCATAGGCCGCCAGCGGCAGCACGGTCTCGCCGCGATGCCACACCAATACCGAGCCCAATAACGGCGCCGCGCACAACAGCGCAAAGATCAGCGCCTTCAGGCGTGGGTGCTGAATCATCATGCCTTGGCCGCAGACCAATCGATCCAGCCGAACTGCCAGGTCGCCAGGATCAGCAAGCCGAATGCAATCCGATACCAGGCAAATGCCGCATAGCTATGGCTGGCGATGAACTTGAGCAGGCCCTTGACCGCAATCATCGCGAAGATGAACGAGGTGACAAACCCGATGGCAAACACCGGCAGGTCAGCCGGCTGGAACAGGTCGCGGTACTTGTAGCCCGAATACACCGCCGCACCGACCATGGTCGGCATGGCCAGGAAGAACGAAAACTCAGTGGCGGCCTTGCGCGACAGGCCGAACAGCAGGCCGCCGATAATGGTCGAGCCCGAGCGCGAGGTGCCCGGGATCATCGCCAGGCACTGGGCAAAACCGACCTTGAGCGCGTCCTTCCAACTGATCTCATCAACGCTCTCGGCATGCACTTCATGCTCGCGCCGCTCGGCCCACAACATCACGATGCCGCCCACCACCAACGCCGTGGCGACGGTGATCGGGTTGAACAGGTAATGGTGAATCAGGTCGGCGAAAATCACCCCCAGCACCACGGCCGGCAGGAATGCGATCAGCAGGTTGACGGTAAAGCGCTGCGCATTGCGCTGGGTCGGCAAACCGGTCACCACGTCGAGGATCTTGCGGCGAAACTCCCAGACCACCGCCAGAATCGCACCGAGCTGAATGATGATGTTGAACGCCATGGCGCGTTCGCCACCAAAGTCGAGCAAATCGGCGACGATAATCTGGTGGCCGGTACTGGAGATCGGCAAAAACTCCGTCAGCCCTTCTACCACGCCGAGTATCAACGCCTGTGCGGCGGTCCACAAATCCATACGTCCCCCAAAGGTCTTGTTCTAAGACAAGCCTCGTTAGTCTTTTTAATGGTTCACTGACGACGAGCGCACAAAAAGGCCCGGTGCTGATAATCAACGCCGGTCTGCAAAAATTCCGTGAAAAATCAGGCAGTACTCAGGTTTTTCGATTTCAGGCCGAAAGCCTATCAGACAAGGCGTAAAAGTCGATGCAGCGCCGACAATTATAAAAAGCACGGAGTGACAGGACGATGAACAGTTTACGCAATATGTCGATCAGCCGCCGTCTCTGGTTGATCCTGGTAGTTGCCGTGTTGATGCTGTTGGCCCTGGGTTTGCTGATGCTCAAACAGATCCATGACGACCTCTATGAAGCCAAAAGCCTGCAGACCCGACACGTCGTACAGACCGCCAGTGGAATCCTGACGTTTTATCACAGCCTCGAAACCAGCGGCGTCATGCCCCGTGAAGCGGCACAAAAACAAGCCCTGAGCGCGGTGCGCGGCCTGCGCTATAACAAAGACGAATATTTCTGGATCAACGACCTGACGCCGGTGATGATCATGCACCCGGCCAACCCCAAGCTCGATGGCCAGAACCTCTCGTCGATTCGCGACCCGGACGGCTTTGCGATATTCAACGAGTTCGTGAGCCTGGCCAAGGCCAAGGGTGCCGGTATCGTCAATTACCGTTGGCCGAAGCCGGGTGCCGATACGCCGATAGAAAAAACCTCGTATATCCAGTTGTTCGAACCGTGGGGCTGGATCATCGGCTCCGGCGTGTATGTGGATGACGTGCAAGCCGAATTCAACGCGCAAGTGTGGAAAGCCTCGGGTGTCGGCCTGGGCATCGCCGTGGTCATGGCCCTGCTGGTTTCGTTGATTGTGCGCAGCATCGTGCGCCCGCTGCAGGCCGCCGTGAATGCCATGGCCAGTATCGCCAGCGGCGAGAGCGACCTGACGCGCAGCCTCGACACCCATGGCCGCGACGAAGTCACTCAACTGTCCCAGCACTTCAACAGCTTCACCGCCAAGCTGCGCCACGTCGTCGGCCAGTTGCAGATGTGCGCCAATGCGCTGGGCCAGTCCTCCACTGAGCTGGGCAACAACGCCAGCCAGGCCCACGACCGCAGCCAGCAACAGTCGCAACAGATGGAACTGGTGGCCACCGCGATCAATGAAGTCACCTACGGCGTGCAGGACGTGGCCAAGAACGCCGAGCATGCCGCCAGCGAAATGCGCGATGCCCAGGCCCAGGCCGAGCAAGGCCAAGTGAACATCGACAGCAGCTTGCAGCAGATCGACCAACTGTCCACCACCATCAGCCAGGCCGTGGAAGTGATTCGCACCCTGTCGAGCGAAAGCACGCAGATCGGTGGCGTGCTCGAAGTGATCCGCTCCATCGCTGACCAGACCAACCTGCTCGCCCTCAACGCCGCCATCGAAGCCGCGCGTGCCGGTGAGCAAGGCCGCGGGTTTGCGGTGGTGGCGGACGAAGTGCGGCTGCTGGCCCAACGCACGCAGAAATCCACTGCTGAAATCCAGGTCATGATCGAGCGTCTGCAAGGTCACTCGGAAGCGGCGGTCAAGGTCATCAGCGACAGCCACAGCGCGTCGCAACTGACCATCGAACAGGCCGGCCAGGCCGGGGCCAGCCTCACTGCCATCGGCCAGGCCCTGCGCAACCTCAATGGGCTGAATGCCTCGATCGCCAGCGCCACCCTGCAACAGGCCCACGTGGTCGAGGACATCAACCAGAACGTGACCCAGGCCGCCGGGTTGTCCCACAACACGGCAGTGGCGGCCGAACAGTCCAGCGTGGCCAGCGCACACTTGCGCGGGTTGAGCGAGCAGCTCGACGGCCTGCTGCGTCAATTCAAAGTCTGACGCCACTCAAACTGTGGGAGGGGGCTTGCTCCCTCCCACATTTGCCTTCCTGTGTTTTGAAGATTGGTTACAATCCCCGCCCTTTCCCTCTCTCCCAAGGAACCACCATGTCCGGGCTTGAACTGTTCGCCGCCGCGCTGGGGGTGATCGCTGTCTGGCTGACGGTCAAACAAAACCCCTGGTGCTGGCCCATCGGCCTGGTGATGGTGCTGCTCTACACCTGGGTGTTCTACGACGTGAAACTCTATTCCGACATGCTGTTGCAGGTGGTCTACGCCGCCCTGCAAGTCTACGGCTGGTGGCAGTGGACCCGACGCGCCGGGGACATCAAGCCAGGTCGCCAAGTCACCAGCCTGGGCTGGTCCGCGATCCTTACCAGCCTGGCTATCGGCGCGGTCGGCAGCCTGTTGCTCGGCGCCGCCATGGCTCACTGGACCGACGCCGCCCAACCCTGGCTCGACGCCGCCCTCACCGGCTTCAGCCTGGTGGCGCAGATGTGGATGGCGCAAAAGCGCGTGCAGTGCTGGCCATTGTGGATTGTCGTAGATGTGATTTTCGTCGGGCTGTTCCTCTATAAAGGCCTCTACCTCACCGCCGCGCTCTATGCGCTGTTCACCGCGATCGCCGTGCAAGGCTGGCGCGAATGGCGTGCCGACGCGGCGTTGCGCGCATGAAGGTGGTGGTCCTGGCCGGCCCCGAATCCAGCGGTAAAAGCTGGTTGGCCGCGCAGTTGCAAATGCAGTTCGGCGGGCTGATGGTGGGCGAGTACGTGCGGCACTTCATCGACCACCATCAGCGCGACACCACGCTGGCCGACATCCCGGCCATCGCCCGTGGACAACTGGCCTGGGAAGATGCCGCCCGCGCCGAGCGCCCTGCGCTGTTGATCCTCGACACGCACCTGCTGACCAACAGACTCTGGAGCCAGACCCTGTTCGGCGACTATCCGACATGGCTCGACGACGAACTGCTGGCCCGCCACTACGACCTGCACCTGCTGCTGTCCCCCGACGACGTGGAATGGACCGCCGACGGCCAGCGTTGCCAGCCGGAACTGGCCGACCGCCAGGCGTTTTTCCAGCACAGCCTGGATTGGATGCAGCAGCATCGCCAGGCCCTGGTGGTGATCAGGGGAAATTGGGAAGAACGCCGCGCCAAAGCCTTCGCAGCCGTCAAACAGATACTGTAGGAGCGAGCTTGCTCGCGAAAAACGCAAGAACACCGCGTTAATCCAGAATACCCGCGTTATCGTTGACGCTCTTCGCGAGCAAGCTCGCTCCTACAGTGAGTTGCGGCGCTTAGTAGCCCAGGGACAGGCCGGTATTGCGACGCGGGTCGTTGGCCCCATAGAAACGGTTGTTGCCGACCGGCTTGCCGTCCAGGGATGGCGCGCCCACCAGGATCGCCGCCAAGTGGTTGGCATCCTGTGGCCCGGCAAACTTGTGGCCCCAGCTCTCAAGGATCTTCTGCGTATCCGGGCTGACCGCGAAGGTCTCGAGGTTGGTGGTGTCCGGCATCCACTGCTGGTGGAAACGCGGCGCGTCGACGGCCTCCTGGATGTTCATCTTGTAATCGATGACGTTGAGAATCGTCAGCAAGGTCGCGGTAATGATGCGACTGCCGCCCGGCGTGCCGACCACCATCACGGCCTTGCCATCCTTGGTCACGATGGTCGGGCTCATCGACGACAGCGGCGCCTTGCCCGGTGCGATGGCGTTGGCTTCACCCTGGACCAGGCCGTACATGTTCGGCACGCCGACCTTGACGGTGAAATCGTCCATTTCATCGTTGAGAATCACCCCGGTCTTGCTCGCCATCACGCCGGCACCGAACCAGTCATTGAGGGTGTAGGTCACCGAGACCGCGTTGCCCCACTTGTCGACGATGGAATAGTGGGTGGTGTTGTTGCCTTCATGGGGCGCTACTCCCGGTTTGATCGCCTGGGAGTCGCCGGCCTTGTTCGGCTCGATGGCGTCCCGCAGTTTCGTGGCGTAGTTTTTGTCCAGCAGGTGTTCGATCGGGTTCTTGACGAAGTCCGGATCGCCGAGGTAGCTGTTGCGATCCACATACGCGTGGCGCATGGCTTCGATCTGGTAGTGCAGGCCCTGGGCCGAGTGGTAGCCCAGGTCGGCCATCGGGTAGCCTTCGAGGATGTTCATGATCTGGCAGATCACCACGCCACCGGAGCTCGGCGGCGGTGCCGAGACCACGTGGTAGCCCCGATAGTCGCACTCGATGGGCGCCAGTTCACGGGTCTTGTACTTGTCGAGGTCGGCCTGGGTGATGATGCCCTTGCCGGCCTGGCTGGAATCCACCAACGCCTTGGCGACCCAGCCTTTATAGAAACCGTCGCTGCCCTTGGCGGAGATTTCCTTGAGGGTCTTGGCCAGGTCTTTCTGCACCAGCTTCTGGCCGACCTGCAACGGCTGGCCGTTGTGCAGGAAGATTGCGCGCAGGTCCTTGTCTTTTTCGAACTCGCCGGTGGCGGTGTGCAGCAGGTCGATATCACCCTGCTCCAGCGCGAAGCCGTTTTCCGCCAGCTTGATCGCCGGGGCAATCACCTGGGCGCGCTTGAGGGTGCCGTATTTGCTCAGGGCCAGCTCCATGCCGGACACGGTGCCGGGGACGCCGACGGCCAGGTGGCCCTTGGCGCTCAGGCCTTCGACGACGTTGCCGGCCTTGTCCAGGTACATGTCGGCGGTGGCGGCCAGCGGGGCTTTTTCGCGGAAGTCGAGGAAGGTCTTGCGCCCGTCGGCCAGTTGCACGGTCATGAAGCCGCCGCCGCCCAGGTTACCCGCCGCCGGGTACACCACTGCCAACGCGTAGCCCACGGCCACGGCGGCATCCACCGCGTTGCCGCCGGCCTTGAGCACATCCACACCGACATGCGTGGCCAAATGCTGGGCCGTTACCACCATGCCATTTTCACCGGCCACCGGGGCCTGGGAGGCGGCTTGCACGCCGCTGACCGTCAATACCAGCGCAGTGGCAATCAAAGTACGGCTGAAGGGTTGGTATTTCATCCTTGGCTACTCGGGTTATTGAGATGCACCAAAATAGCCCGACTTGGATGCAATCCCCAGCGCAGTGGCGTTTTTATGACAGAACCTGTCGGTCACGGAACGATTCAGCGCTGGCCTCGACGGCCAATGGCGCTAGAATCGGCGCCATTCTTCACCTGACTCTCCGACACGAGCCTCCCCATGAGCTTTGATTTCGACACGATCCACCCCCGCCTCGGCACCGGCAGCACCAAGTGGAACCGTTACCCGCCCGACGTGTTGCCGATGTGGATCGCCGACATGGACATCGCCGCGCCACCCGCCGTGCTTCAAGCCCTGCACCAGCGTCTCGACCAGCAGATTCTCGGCTACAGCGTGGCCGGCCCGGACGTGCGCGCGGCCATCGTTGCCGACCTGTGGGCCAAATACGCCTGGCGCGTGCAACCGGACGAATTGCTGTTTCTGCCCGGGGTAGAACCCGGTTTCAATATGGCGCTGCATGCCTTCGTGCAGCCCGGCCAAGCGGTGGTGCTGCAAACCCCCAACTATCGGCCGATTCGCCTGGCGCCCGGAAACTGGAACCTGCCGCGCATCGAAGTGCCGTTCAAGCTGGTCAACGCGCAGTACATCACACCGATGCCGCTGCTGCGCCAGGCGCTGACAGGGGCCGGCGCATTATTGCTGAGCAACCCGCACAACCCGGTGGGCAAAGTCTTCCCCCGCGAAGAACTGCTCGCAGTGGCCAATGCCTGCCTGGAACAGGGCGCGCTGATCATCAGCGATGAAATCCACGCCGAGCTGTGCTTCGACGGCCGTCGCCACATCCCCACCGCCAGCCTCAGCCCGGAAATCGCCCAGCGCACCATCACGCTGATGTCCGCGAGCAAGGCCTACAACGTGGCCGGCCTGAAGACCTGTTTTGCCGTAGTGCAAAACGCCGAGATGCGCGAGCGCTTCAACCAGGCGCGTTGCGGCATGGTCGACAGCGTCAGCCCCCTGGGCCTGGAAGCCACCCGCGCGGCCTACAGCCAATGCAGCGACTGGCTCGAGGCATTGCTGCAGTACTTGCAGGCCAACCGCGACTACCTGCTCGACGCGGTAAAAACCCGCCTGCCCGGCGTGGTCATGCATGCGCCTCAAGGCACCTTTCTGGCGTGGCTGGATTGCAGCGCCCTAGGCCTGGACGACCCGCAACAGTTCTTCCTGGAACAGGCCAAGGTCGGTTTGAGCGCGGGGATCGAATTCGGCGATGACTGCCAGCAGTTCGTGCGCCTGAACTTCGGCTGCCCGCGGGCGTTGCTGGAAGAGGGTCTGCAGCGGATGGAACGCAGCTTGCTCACCCGTTAAAACTGACTGGCCCCTTCCCGGGGCCAGTCGTTCGATGGTGTTGACCCACCCTTGGGCGTGCGTCAGGTTTGAGGATGACCAGTTTCAACCTTCACACTGCTCACCTGCACAGTCCGGATGGATGAGCCCGCTTGGCGTGGCGCATTTATCACCATAGTCACACCGTCGTTGGTGATGAACATTGGTCGTGCCCGATCATCCTCCGTATCGCTGGAAAAGGCATTGTTGAAGACAAGTGCGCGGCTATTCCACGGCGTATCGCCGCTCGTATCAAGGGATAAATCACCGGTGGGCGAAACACGCCAGCCAGAGTTGACCGTTGAGCGTGAACATATGGTTCTCATCATTACCCTGGATAAAACTTTGCAGTCGTTCAACCGTAGTCACATTGGAAAAAGACTGGAAATGCGCGATTTTCTTCAGCCCTTCCGTATTCGATTCCTGGGTTTTTATCGAGATCGTATTCGTCTTGAAGTTAACGACGTGCCCCGCGTATCGGGCTACTTTGTCCGCTCCATCTTCTTTATAGGGGGTCGTTAGTATGATATTATCGACTTAAGTTCCCTGTATAGATGAATGCCTTGATCGGAAAACACTAGCAAAGCAAAAAGCATTCAACTGTCAGACTTATCTATTTACCGTCATTATCGTTTGATAACAATATATTTCGACTGCACGCCTGAAACTCAAACACTAAAGAATACGCGCGACCAATGCCCTTGCCCCCTTCCACCCAAGATCGGTACGCAGCTCCATACGCGGCTCAAAAACAGCGCCAACAGTAAGAAGGTCGAAACCCACAACGACACTCCCAAACTGTTTGACTACCTGCAGCGCCCCCTCACTAAGTTCCAGGCATTTATCTTATTTTATACCCTGCACCAACGCTCATAAAAACCATGCACCCTTTGAATACTCCGACAGGTTCGACTCAGCCAGGACTTCGAGTCCCTCTGCGGCGTAGTTGCCAGCCAGAACGCCGGCGACCAGAGCCTCGGCGTCAACAGCGCCGCCATCGCCGGCAAGCGGGCGCCTACAGTGAATTACGCAAGTCTTTAGAGTTTGGCGATGGAAACTTCAGTCGATTTCACAAAGGCAATCACTTCACTGCCCACCTTCAACTCCAGGTCACGCACCGAGCGCGTAGTGATCACTGAAGTAACGATGCCGGACGCGGTCTGCACGTCGATTTCCGACACCACTTCCCCCAGCAGAATCTCCTTGATCACGCCCTTGAACTGATTACGCACGTTGATCGCTTTAATGGTCATGTCGGCTTTCCTTTTGGCTGTTAGGTCGATCTGCACGAATGTGCAGAGCCTCAAAGTGCGCCACCCACAAAAACATTAAAAGGAATATATAACTATTTGTTTATTCCATGCGGGTATATCAAGACTGTTTCACCGCCAACAGTCGATCAACAGCTTGCCCTCCCCGCTACAGCCTTCTCCGCTCGAAACCACGTAAACATGCGTGGGTGGCCTTGCAACCACGCGAAGCCGTCAGCCTGCTGGGCCCCAGTGTCTGAAACCTTCCGTCGAAACGAAACAAAACAAAACAAAACAAAACAAAACAAAACAAAACAACTGCCACATTTTTGATCGCCAGTGTCTTCAAGTGAGTGTGACCCAATACCGCGTCCGCGCCTGCACCTCGAACCCTAGACTCGAGGCCAGCAGGCTGAGGATTCGGTCGGTGTCATCCAGGCGAAAACTGCCCGTCACCCGCAACGTCTCCAGGTTCGGCGCCCAGCGCAACACGCCTGGGCGATAGCGCGCCAGCTCGCGCAGAAAATCCCCCAGCGCCTGGTTCTGTGCGGTCAGCACGCCGTCGCGCCAGCCCAGTTGCAACACATCGAACGGCGCCCGCGCACCGAGCCCGCCGGCGCTTAATGGCGCTTGCTGGCCGTCCTGCAACGTCGCCAGTTGCCCGTTCACGTCGCGCACCTGCACGCGGCCCTTGAGCACCGACACCCGGCAGCCGGCAGCCAGTTGGCGCACGCACACCTCGGCCTGACTGACCCGCACCTCGCCGTAGCGCGTGCGTAGCGTCATCGCGTGTGCGCCCGGCACGTTCAGCGCCAGTTCGCCGTCCACCAGCGTGATGCGCCGTTGCGCCGGGTCCACATCCACGGCCGTGGCGGTGTTCAGTTGCAGGCTGCCGCCCTCGGCCAACGGCAGGCGCCTGCGCTCGCCGGTGGCGGTGTGCAGGTCGGCGCGCCAACTATCTATAGGTAACTGGCGACTGATCAACCAGGCCGTCGGCACCAGCGCCGCCACGCCCAACGCACGCTTGAGCAACGCCCGCCGCCCCACTTGCGGGCGGTCGAGGCTGGCCATTGCCAACGCCTGGGGCAGCGCGCTGAAGCGCTGGCGCAGGGCCTGGGCTTTCTGCCAGGTGTGTTCGTGCTGCGGATGACTGTCGCGCCAGTGCTGCAACGCGGCATGATCGCGTTCAGTGGCCGCCCCCGATTCCAGCAGCGCCAGCCATTGCGCGGCCGCTCGCGCAACCTCACGGTTCACAGGTCCACCAGCAGGCAATGTTCATAGGCTTGCGCCATGTAACGCTTGACCGTGCGCTCCGACACCTCAAGCCGCTCGGCAATCTCTCGATAGCCCAGGCCCTCCAGCTGACTCCAGAGAAACGCCCGGCGCACCAGTACAGGCAAGCCGTCGAGCAATTCATCCAGGGCTTGCAGGGTTTCCAACACCAGCCAGCGCTGCTCGGGAGATGGCACGCAGGCTGGCGGCAGGTTGCCGAGTGCGGTCAGATAAGCCTGCTCAAGGCTGCGTCGCTGATGAAAATTGACCAGCAGGCGCTTGCCCACCGTCACCAGATAGGCCCGCGGTTCCTGCATCTGCGCGAGCGGCTGGGCACTGGCGAGCACCCGCACGAAAGTGTCCTGGCTCAGGTCAGCCGCATCCCAGGCATTGCCCAGGCGCCGCCGCAGCCAGCTTTCCAACCAACTGCGATGGTCGCGATACAGGCTCGACAACGTCGGTTCGGCGGCGTGCGAAGGGACAACAGCATCATTCATGGCAAGCAACCTGCGCAGCGCGATTGAGTCTCAAATGAGATTAATTCTAATTAATATCGCGGCGAGACACCACGTTCTTTTCAACGGGGCGTTCATACGGGCATCAAAGGCCAGTGAACCCAGGCTTTGCCACCACAGGTGTGCCTGGCAGCGACCTAAAACCGCACACGTTGTCCGTTGACCATGCTGATCACACCCCATATAGTGTGCCCACACCAACAAACAACCACTACATAGTGTGCGAACTCGTAAAATGCTGACCACACTATGCGCAGTATTTCAATGCCTTGAAGCCTGCAAATCACTTATTTTTGGACGGGTTCACACACCGTCAGCACAGACCAGGAAGGAGTATTTCAATGCTGAGTTGGGATGAAGTCGACAACGAAGACACCGGTGCAGCGGTGATCAGAGGCGCCAACGCCGGCCACGCCACCGAAGCCAACATGGACCGCCTCGACGGTGCCGGCGCCGCTGCCGCCATCGAAGCCCGCGCCGTCACCGCCAACGACTCCGCCGCGATCATCCGCGCCAAGGCTGCCCTCGACAAACTCGACATCGCCGAAGGCCTCGCCGAGCTCGAAGGCGCTTCCGCCCGCGTCGCTGTCGACGAAAAGCGCATGATCAACTGCCGCGCCGACCTCAACCAGCTCGTGCCCTTCAAGTACGACTGGGCCTGGCAGAAATACCTCGACGGCTGCGCCAACCACTGGATGCCGCAAGAGGTCAACATGACCGCCGACATCGCGCTGTGGAAAAACCCCGAAGGCCTGACCGACGACGAGCGTCGCATCGTCATGCGCAACCTCGGCTTCTTCTCCACCGCCGACTCGCTGGTCGCCAACAACCTGGTCCTGGCCGTGTACCGCCTGATCACCAACCCGGAGTGCCGCCAGTACATCCTGCGCCAGGCCTTCGAAGAAGCGATCCACACCCACGCCTACCAGTACTGCATCGAATCGCTGGCCATGGATGAAGGCGAGATCTTCAACATGTACCACGAGATCCCATCGGTCGCGAAAAAAGCCGCCTGGGGCCTGAAATACACGCGCTCCATCTCCGACCCGAAATTCGAAACCGGCACCGTCGACACCGACAAAGAGCTGCTGCGCAACCTGGTCGCCTACTACTGCGTACTGGAAGGCATCTTCTTCTATTGCGGCTTCACCCAGATCCTCTCCATGGGCCGCCGCAACAAAATGACCGGCGTGGCCGAGCAGTTCCAGTACATCCTGCGCGACGAGTCGATGCACCTGAACTTCGGCATCGACGTGATCAACCAGATCAAAATCGAAAACCCACACCTGTGGGACGCCGAGATGAAGGAAGAAGCGACCCAGATGATCCTGCAAGGGACCCAACTGGAGATCGAATACGCGCGCGACACCATGCCACGCGGTGTACTCGGCATGAACGCGGCGATGATGGAGGACTACCTCAAGTTCATCGCTAACCGTCGTCTGTCGCAGATCGGTTTGAAGGAAGAGTATCCAGGGACGACTAACCCGTTCCCATGGATGAGCGAGATCATGGACTTGAAGAAAGAGAAGAACTTCTTTGAGACCCGTGTGATCGAGTACCAGACTGGCGGTGCGTTGAGCTGGGATTGATTGAAAAAAACGGCCCCTTCAGGGGCCGTGTTGTTTCACCTGTCGATGTTTTTTTATGCCCAATCAAACCATCAAGACCCCCTGCGTCGGCCTGTGCTCCACCGTTTACGGTGATCTGGTCTGCCGCGGGTGCAAGCGTTATCACCATGAAGTCATCCAGTGGAATGGCTACAACGCCGAGGAAAAACAGGCGGTGTGGCTGCGCCTTGAGCAACTGCTGGTGCAGGTGATGGCCTCCAAGCTGGACGTGTTCGACCCACAGCGCCTGCGCCAGCAACTGGAAAGCCGCAAGATTCGCTTTATGCCGCATCAGTCGCCGTATTGCTGGGCCTACCAGTTGATTGCCCGGGGTGCGCGGGTGATTACCAGGCTGGATGCATATGGCCTGGTGTTGCTGCCGGAGTTTCGCGAGCACAGCCTGGCGGATTTGCGCGATGGAATTGATCGCGAGTTTTTCCTGCTGTCCGAGGCGCATTACCAGCGGTATATCGCCCCCGTGTTCCTGAAAGAGGCCTTTGGGCCAGCCCTGATCGCCACGCTCTAAATGATGTGGGAGGGGGCTTGCTCCCGATAGCAGTGTGTCAGTCAGCTTATATGTCACTGACCCGGCGCAATCGGGGGCAAGCCCCCTCCCACATTTAGGTCCAGGACGCTGCACGCTCCGCCTGGAGGCCATAGCGTTCAATTGCCTGCTGGCATACCTGCCGATCCAGACTGCCCTGCTCCGCCAATGCCGTTAGCGCCGCCAACACCAGGTGATGGCGATCGACCTCAAAAAAATCCCGCAACGCCGCCCGTGTATCGCTGCGCCCGAAACCGTCGGTGCCGAGTACGGTGTAGGGGGAATCCAGGTACGAAGCAATCATCTGCGGCACCGCCCGCACGTAGTCCGACACCGCAACCACCGGGGCGCCCTTGGGCAAGCAATCATTCACATGACTGACGCGCTGGATCGCCTGCGGATGCAAGCGATTCCAACGCTCCACCTCCCGCGCCTGCCGGGCCAGTTCGCTGAAGCTGGTCACGCTGTAGACCTCACTCGCCACCTGCCAATCGTCCGCCAATAGCTGCGCAGCCGCCTGGGCTTCACGCACCAGCGTACCCGAACCGAGCAGGCGCACCTGGGCGTCAGGCGCGCCCTGCAAGCGGTACATACCTTTGATGATCGCCGCTTCCACCCCCTCGGGCAGGCTCGGCTGCGGGTAGTTTTCGTTCATCAGGGTCACGTAGTAGAACTCGTCGACATCATGCTCCAGCATCTGGCGCATGCCGTGGTCGAGGATCACCGCAAACTCCCCGGCGAACGCCGGGTCGTAGGCACGGCAGTTGGGGACGCTGGCGGCGCTCAGGTGGCTGCTGCCGTCCTGATGCTGCAGGCCCTCGCCGCCGAGGGTGGTGCGGCCAGCAGTGGCGCCCAGCAGGAAGCCACGGGCGCGCTGATCGGCGGCGGCCCAGATCAGGTCGCCCACGCGCTGAAAGCCGAACATCGAGTAATAGATGTAGAACGGCAACATGCGCAGGCCATGCAC
The DNA here is from genome assembly GCF_059423025.1 of Pseudomonas sp. GW704-F2. Lineage (NCBI taxonomy): Bacteria > Pseudomonadati > Pseudomonadota > Gammaproteobacteria > Pseudomonadales > Pseudomonadaceae > Pseudomonas > Pseudomonas sp. GW704-F2. The sequence continues at coordinate 20,696 of NZ_JBWKXO010000040.1, forward strand.
CGAATAGCTGGTGGCCGCCGCGACCCAGGAGCTGATGGCGCTGGCTTCGCTGATGCCCTCTTCGAGGATCTGCCCGTCGGTGGCTTCGCGGTAGCTGAGGATCGAGCCGATATCTTCCGGCTCGTAGCGTTGGCCGACGCTGGAATAGATGCCGATCTGCTTGAACAGGTTGGCCATGCCGAAGGTACGCGCCTCGTCGGCGACGATCGGCACGATGCGTGGCCCCAGGTGCTTGTCCTTGAGCAGGTTGGTGAGCATACGCACGAAGGCCATGGTGGTGGACATCTCCTTACCCGCGGCAGCCGTGGCGAAGCCGGCGTAACCGGCCAGAGGCGGCACACTGACCGGCGCGGCGGCCTGGCAGCGACTGGGCACATAGCCGCCCAGGGCGTTGCGCCGTTGATGCAGATAGCGCAACTCCAGGCTGTCAGCGGCCGGTTTGAAGAAACTCAACGACTCGGTCTGCTCATCCGTCAGCGGCAACTGGAAACGATTGCGGAAGGCGATCAGCGCCTCGCGATCGAGTTTCTTCTGCTGGTGGGTGGTCATCTTGCCCTGCCCGGCTTCGCCCATGCCGAAGCCTTTTTTGGTCTGGGCCAGGATCACCGTGGGCTTGCCCTTGACCCGCCGCGCCGCGTGGTAGGCGGCGTGGATCTTGACCATGTCGTGGCCGCCGCGCTTGAGGCGGTCGATCTGTTCGTCGCTCATGCCCTCGACCAGCTTGACCAGGGACGCGCTCTGGCCGAAGAAGTGCTCGCGGTTGTAGGCGCCGTCCTTGGCGGCGAAGGTCTGGAACTGCCCGTCCACGGTCTGCGACAGCGTATTGACCAGGGCGCCGTCGCTGTCCTTGGCGAGCAAGGCGTCCCAGTCCGAGCCCCACACCAGCTTGATCACATTCCAGCCGGCGCCGCCGAACAACGCCTCCAGTTCATCGATGATCCGCCCATTGCCACGCACCGGGCCGTCGAGGCGTTGCAGGTTGCAGTTGACCACCCAGGTCAGGTTGTCCAGGCCTTCGCGGGCGGCCAGGGTCAGGGCCGACATGCTTTCCGGCTCGTCCATTTCGCCGTCGCCGAATACGCCCCAGACGTGGCGCTCGGTGGTGTCCTGCAAGCCGCGGTGCTGCAGGTAGCGCATAAAGCGCGCCTGGAAAATCGAGCTGATCGGGCCGATGCCCATGGAGCCGGTGGGAAACTGCCAGAAGTCCGGCATCAACCACGGGTGCGGGTAACTCGACAAACCGCGCGCGCCGACCTTGGCCCCGCCGATTTCCTGCCGGTAGTGCGCCAGGTCCTGCTCGCTCAGGCGCCCCTCCAGGAACGCCCGCGCATAAATGCCCGGCGCGGAATGCGGCTGGTAGAACACCAGGTCGCCGCCAAAGCCGTCGTGGCGGGCACGGAAAAAGTGATTGAAGCCCACTTCGAACAAATCCGCCGCGCTGGCGTAGCTGGCGATATGACCGCCGAGTTCGCCATACGCCTGGTTGGCGCGCACCACCATGGCCAGGGCGTTCCAGCGCACCAGCGAGGCCAGGCGTTCTTCGGTGGCCAGGTCGCCGGGAAACGCCGGCTGCTGCTCGACGCTGATGCTATTGATATACGGGGTGCCGTGACGGGGTTTCCAGTCGATGTGCGGGGCGCCGCCTTCACGGGCCAGCACGTCGAGGATCTGCCGCGCCCGCGCGGGGCCGGCGTTGGCCACCAGCGAGGCCAGGGCGTCGCGCCACTCGTCCTGTTCGATTTGATCACCGGCGAGCTGATCCGTTGTGGTGTGATTCACTGCGCTCGCAAAACCGTTCATGGGCACCTCCAGGCTTTTTTTTCAGTTTATGTCGATGACTGAGGATTTTTTGCCTGATGTCAGGCGTACCAAAGCGTATTTTGAGCATGAATCGCTGCCAATCAGACGTTTCCCAGCACGTTGTGCTCTAACCCCCCGAAACCTCGCCATTGTGTTTAAAATGCCGCCCGCTCAACGAACGACGCTCAACGATGAACCCCGACGCCCTCGCCACACTGCACGCCCACCTGCTGACCGCCCTGGCCACGCCACCGACCGAAACCCGGCGCCTGTTCCACGGGCGCGGCCGTTGCTGGCCGGGCCTGGAGCAACTGACCGTGGACTGGCTGCAGGGCGTGGTGCTGGTCGCGCTGTTCAAGGAGCCGGAGGCGGCGCATCTGGACGCGCTGAAACAGCTGCTGGTTCAGTTCGAATGGGCGCAGTCCGGCGCCCACACGGTAGCCCTGCAGCACCGCTACCTGCCGCAAAGCACCACCGAATGGCTGGTGGGCGATGCGATCGATGAGCTGACGATTACCGAAGGCGGCCTGCGCTACCTGATCGACCTCGGTAAAAAACAGAACAGCGGGCTGTTTCTCGACATGCGCTACGGCCGCAACTGGGTGCGCGAACAGGCCAAGGGGCTGCGGGTACTCAACCTGTTCGCCTACACCTGCGGGTTTTCCGTGGCGGCCATCGAGGGCGGCGCCGAGCATGTGGTGAACCTGGACATGGCCCGCGGCGCCCTGAGCCGAGGTCGCGACAACCATCGCCTGAATGGGCATGACCTGAGCCGCGTTACCTTTCTTGGCCACGACTTGTTCAAGTCCTGGGCCAAGGTCATCCACAGCGGCCCCTATGATCTGGTGATCATCGACCCGCCGTCCTTCCAGAAAGGCAGTTTCCTGCTGACCAAGGATTACCAGCGCGTGCTGCGCCGCCTGCCGGATTTGCTCACGCCACAAGGCACGGTGCTGGCGTGCATGAATGACCCGGCGTTCGGCGAGGACTTCCTGATCGATGGCGTGACCCGCGAAGCACCGGGCCTGCGCTTTGTCGAACGGCTGGAAAACCCGCCGGAATTCCCGGATATCGATCGGCAAAGCGGCTTGAAAGCCTTGGTGTTCCGCCAAGGCTGATGCCGAAACGTCCGACGCTTGCTACGCTAAGCAATCACCGGGGTGGTGAACCTTATCCTCCCCTTCCCGGTCGATACCTGCATCCCCTGGCCAGACTCGACGCTGCCACAGCGTCGGCTGCCCCGTTTCACCCTTTGGAGAACCGCCCGTGATATCGACCCTGCATGTAGCCAGACTGAAAGCCTGGGGCGCCCACGGCTTCACTGCCACCGGAGTGGTGTTGGCCTTCCTGGCCACGCTGGCCTTGCTGGAGAACTCACCCAAGGCGTGCCTGCTGTGGCTGGGCCTGGCACTGGTGGTCGATGGCGTCGACGGTTCCCTGGCCCGCCGCGTGAATGTCAGCACGGTACTGCCCAGCTTTGACGGCTCGGTGCTGGACCTGGTGATTGATTACCTGACCTATGTGTTTATCCCAGCACTGTTTATCTACCGCTATATCGACCTGCCGGACTTTACCCACCTGTTCACGGTGTCGGTGATCCTGGTGTCGTCGCTGTTCTGCTTCTGCAACGTGAACATGAAAAGCAAGGACAACTACTTCGTCGGCTTCCCCGCCGCCTGGAACGTGGTGGCCCTCTGCGTGTATATCATCCAGCCCGACGCGTGGGTGACGTTGCTCACGGTGATTGGCCTGGCGCTGCTGACCGTGACGCCGATGAAGTTCCTGCACCCGTTCCGGGTCAAGCGGTTCATGCCGATCAACATCGCGGTGACCACGCTCTGGTTGCTGTGCAGCTTCTTGATGGTGGTGGATTACCCGAACACCAACCCGTGGACGTTTGGGTTGTGGTCGCTGATGTCGGCGTACTTCCTCGGGATCTGCATCTGGCGCACCGCGCTGGAGTGGCTGGGCACCCACAAATAGCCAGGCCGGCACCGTTTGAATGTGGGAGGAGGCTTGCGCCCTCCCACATTTGGATTTGCGTACACCGGGCAGGTAAGATGGCCGCCTTTCGCATAGCGCCCTGCCAACCATAAGCCCTGCCCATGCCCTTCGAACTCAGCGTAGACCTCACTACCCTCGCCATCCTGGCCGTCGTTGCGTTCATCGCCGGCTTCATCGACGCCATCGCCGGCGGTGGCGGCTTGCTCACCACCCCGGCCCTGCTCACCGCCGGCATGCCGCCCCATTTGGTACTGGGCACCAACAAACTCAGCTCCACCTTCGGCTCGGCCACCGCCAGTTTCACCTTTTACCGACGCAAGCTGTTTCACCCGCGCCAGTGGGTACATGCCATCGTCGGTACGTTTATCGGCGCCCTGGCCGGCGCCATCGTCGCCCACTACCTGCCCGCCGAAACCCTGAACAAGATGCTCCCGGTGATCGTCTTCGGTTGTGGCCTGTACCTGTTGTTCGGCGGCACGCCCAAGGCGCCGCTGGAGGGCGACGCACCGATCAAGAAGAAATGGCAGGCCACCCAAGGCTTCGGCCTGGGCTTCTACGACGGCGTGGCCGGCCCCGGCACTGGCGCGTTCTGGACGGTGAGCACGATGCTGCTGCACCCCATCGACCTGGTCAAAGCCAGCGGCGTGGCGCGCAGCATGAACTTCGTCAGCAACGCGGCGGCGCTGGCGGTGTTTATCATCAACGGTTCGGTGGACTGGATCGTCGGGCTGGCCATGGGCGTGTCGGTGATGGTGGGCGCGTTCATTGGCGCACGCAGCGCAATCAGCGGCGGCGCCAAATTCATTCGCCCGGTGTTTATCACCGTGGTCCTCGGCCTGACGGTGCGCCTAGCCTGGCAGCACTGGTTCAGCGTGGCCTAAGCGGCGGGCCACGTAGAGGTCGATCAGGTAACGCGCAATCGAGCGTGACGCCGGCAACGGCGGCAAGTCGTGGATGTTGAACCACTGCGCGTCCTCGATCTCATCGGCCTGGGGCACGATATCGCCACCGGCGTACTCGGCATGGAAGCCCAGCATCATCGAATGGGGAAACGGCCAGCACTGGCTGCCCACGTACTGGATATTGCGGACTTCCAGCTGCACTTCTTCGTGAACTTCGCGGATCAGGCAGTCTTCGGCCGACTCACCCGGCTCGGCAAACCCCGCCAGCGTGCTGTAGACCCCGGGGACAAAGCGCGGCGACCGCGCCAGCAGGATCTCGTCGCCACGGGTCACCAGCACAATCATGCTCGGCGAGATGCGCGGGTAGCTGCGCAGGTCACAAGCCTCGCAGAACATCGCCCGCTCCCGAGGGACCTGGACCATGGCCTGGCCGCAACTGCCACAAAAACGGTGTTCCCGCGCCCAGGTGCCGATCTGCGCGGCATAGGCCAGCACTTTGTACAGCCGGTGATCGCCTTGCAGCATGAAGCCGCGCAGGCCTTGCCAACTGCATCCAGGCACGTCGCTGGCGGCATTGAGTTCGAGCAGGTACACCGGCTCGCCGTCAAGATGGCCGATGCCGTGTTCGGCGAACACCGCCAGGTCCTGGCGCTTGAGCCATTCCCGCGGGAACAGCGCGCCATTGGTGTCGTGTAAAAAACCCTCGCGGCTGCGCGCGACGGCCCAGCCGCCGGGGGTTTGGTTGTCCAGCAGTGTGGTGGTAATCCAGCCTGGGGTCATATCAGTCAATCCACGAATTCGGGTTTCTGCTTGCTCATATGGGCCGCGATGGCCACGCGCAAGTCGTTGGATTGCAACATAGCCGCGTTCCAGGTAGCAACGTATTCCAAACCGTCATTGACTGTATGGTCACGCATGTAGCTGATCATGGCCTTGGTGCCGGTCACGGCAATCGGCGATTTGGCGGCGATTTCCCGAGCGATGTCCAGTACGCCGGCCAACAGGCTTTCCTGATCGGGATACACGCGATTGACCAGGCCGATACTGCGCGCTTCCTCGGCGCCGAACTGGCGACCGGTGTAGGCCAGCTCGCGCAGCATGCCATCGCCGATGATGCGCGGCAGGCGCTGCAGGGTGCCGACGTCGGCCGCCATGCCGATGTCGATTTCCTTGATGGAAAACTGCGCATCCTCGGCGGCGTAACGCATGTCGCAGGCGCTGATCAGGTCGATGGCGCCACCGATGCAGTAGCCCTGGATCGCGGCCAGCACCGGCTTGCGGCAGGTGTCGACGGCGTTGAACGAGGCTTGCAGTTCGAGGATCTTGCGCCGCAACAGGCGTGCATTACGGCCCACGTCCTTGCCAAAATCATTGGCCACCGAGGCCAGCATCATCAGGTCGATGCCGGACGAGAAATGTTTGCCGGCACCGCTGAGCACCACGGCGCGCACGGCGTCGGTGTCGTCGACCCAGCGGAAGATATCGATGATCTCGGTCCAGAACGCCGCGTTCATGGCGTTGATCTTTTCCGGGCGGTTGATCTGCACATGGGCAACGCTGCCAATGAGCTCGACGACGAAAGCTTGGTATTCGGACATGGCAGTGATCCCTGACTGGCGAGTAATAAGAGCCGAACTATAACAAGGGTGAGCCACGGCGCATCAGCCAAAAACGGGACTGCTAAAATTCATCCGGGACGGGCCGTCGGCCTTGGAAAAGGCTGGATAAAAACCGCCTCAGGCGCCATCCTTCGCGCTTTAAGCCGCTGCCGCAGCGGCGCTCGACGTTTAAAGGATACGCCCCATGCTCACCCAACCTCTGGCCCCCGCCGATTTCGGCCTGATCGAAGAAACCCTGCTCAAGTACGGTGACGACCACTCGGTGCTGAACCTCGCCGAACTCGATGGTTACTTCTGTGCACTGGTGTCCAGCCCGGCACCGGTGGATATCGCCGAGTGGTTCCCGGCGATCTGGGGCGGGCAGAACCCGCAGTGGGAAAGTGCCGAAGAAGCCAAGCAGTTCCTCGAACTGTGCGTTCGCCACATGAACGCCCGCGCCGCCCAACTGGCCACCGACGCCAAAGGTTTCCGGGCGCGCTTCGACGACACGGAGCATCAGGGCCAGACCCTGACCCTCGCCGAAGAATGGTGCTTTGGCTATATCCGTGGCGCCGCTATCGGCAACTGGCCTGAACTGCCCGCCGAACAGGCCGCACTGCTGGAGAAAATCTCCTGGTGCGCCGAACAGGACAACTTCGAACTGCCGGCGGACCTCGATGTACAGGCGCATCAGCAGCGCGTCAGCGAGATCGAACCGGCGGCGCGGGCGCTGCATGATTACTCGCTCGCCCAGCGCTAAGCCTCGACAAGCGTGACGTCTATGCCCGATTATTCGGGTCCGCCCGTCGGCCACTCCGTGCCACCTTGCCTTGAATCAGGAGCCTTGTACCTTGAGTTCGCAGAAAACCGTGACCGTTACACCGCCCACTTTCCCCCTCAATGGCAAGGTCGCGCCCCCCGGCTCCAAATCCATTACCAACCGCGCGCTGTTGCTCGCCGCCCTGGCCAAGGGCACCAGCCGCCTCAGCGGCGCGTTGAAGAGCGATGACACCCGGCACATGTCGGTGGCCCTGCGCCAGATGGGCGTGATCATCGACGAGCCGGACGACACCACCTTCGTGGTCACGGGCCAAGGCCTGCTGCAATTACCTGCGCAGCCGCTGTTCCTCGGCAATGCCGGCACCGCGATGCGTTTTCTCACCGCCGCCGTCGCCACCGTGCAAGGCACCGTGGTGCTGGACGGCGACGACTACATGCGCAAACGCCCGATCGGCCCGCTGCTCGCCACCCTCGGCCAGAACGGCATCCAGGTCGACAGCCCGACCGGTTGCCCGCCGGTTACCGTGCATGGCGTGGGCAAGGTCCAGGCCAAGCGCTTTGAGATCGACGGCGGTCTGTCCAGCCAATACGTATCGGCCTTGCTGATGCTCGCGGCCTGCGGCGCAGCGCCGATTGAAGTGGCGCTGACCGGCAAGGACATCGGCGCCCGCGGCTATGTGGACCTGACCCTCGACTGCATGCGTGCATTCGGCGCGCAGGTCGAGGTGGTCGACGACACCACCTGGCGCGTCGCTCCCAGCGGCTACACCGCCCATGACTACCTGATCGAACCGGACGCCTCCGCCGCCACCTACCTGTGGGCGGCTGAAGTGCTGACCGGCGGGCACATCGATATCGGCGTCGCCGCACACGACTTCACCCAGCCGGACGCCAAGGCCCAGGCGCTGATCGCGCAGTTCCCGAACATGCAGGCCACGGTGGTGGGTTCGCAAATGCAGGACGCGATCCCGACGCTTGCCGTGCTGGCCGCGTTCAACAACAGCCCGGTGCGCTTCACCGAACTGGCCAACCTGCGGGTCAAGGAATGTGATCGCGTGCAGGCGCTGCACGACGGCCTCAACCAGATCCGCCCAGGCCTGGCCCGCATCGAAGGCGATGACCTGCTGGTGGCCAGCGATCCGGCACTGGCAGGCACGGCCTGCACTGCACTGATCGACACCCACGCCGACCACCGCATCGCCATGTGTTTCGCCCTGGCCGGGCTGAAGGTCTCGGGTATTCGTATTCAGGACCCGGACTGCGTGGCCAAGACCTATCCTGACTACTGGAAGGCACTGGGCAGCCTGGGTGTCGCCCTGCGCTACTGAGTCCGCGGCGTCGAGATGGGGAGGGCTTGATCATGAACATTCGCCAACCCTGCCCGCCCGGCGCCTGTGTCTGTGACCGCGAACAGCTGCTGCAAACCCCAGGCGCCGACCTGCGCATCCTCAACCTGACGCGCCAGGAAGAAAAACGCCTGATCGAACGCCTGGAAGACCTGCAAAGCCTGCAAGACCTCGAACACATGCAGCAGCGCATGTACGCGCTATTGGGTATCCGCGTGCAGGTCGCGCCGGGGCACACCGAGGTCAAGAGCATGCGCGGGATTCAGATCGTCATCGACGAACTGCCCGGCCTGTGCCGCAAGACCCGGCAATCGATCCCGGCGGCGATTCGCCGAGGCCTGGAGAAACGACCGGAGATTGCCTACCGGCTGCTGGATGCACATGACCTGCTTGGACTCTAGTCGGTCCTTTCAGTGCATCGGCACCAAGCTGCGGCTCCAGGCCTGAGGCGTGCCGCAACTAACGTAGTTACCAGATGAAATTATCGCCGCCTTTCACGCCATGCCCATTAAGCACGTCCCGGTAAGTCATAGTGGGATACTTGATAAGCCTGTCCACTTGCTCGGAGTTCAAATCTTGAACTTCTCTAGGCGATATATTTGGAAACTCTTTCCCATGTGCATCCACCACTTGCTGAAAGTTCATATTGGGATATTTATCGAGCGTATTGTGTTGGTCAAAGGTCAAGTTTTGCAGGTCGCCATTCGATAGATTTGGAAACGGACTGTCTTCGTTCGCATTGTTTTCCTGCTCTTGTCTCACTTGATCTTGCGTGGGTTTTCCCTGGGATGTGTCAATGGGAGGAGCAATCGGTGCGGATCCAGATGCAGCAGAAATTGAAGTCATTATCAAATCTCCAGTGATTGTGAACGCCTTGATTGGTCGTCGAACGGTTTCTGGTTCCCTGCTCGCAACGAAATCATCCGGCGACCGTCTCGGTTTCGAACAGACCCTGGCCCACTGCCTTGGCGTGATCCAGATGCACCTGCACCTGGCCGCTTTCCGACTCCAGCAGCAACGCTGACGTCAGCACCTGCGCGCCACAGTAATCGAAGATCCCGTAATCGATCTGCGTGTGCATGGCCTTGGCATAACCATGGCGCTCAAACGCGCTTTGATCGGCAGCACCGAGGGCCAGCAGGTGAACCTGCAAGTGCCGCAGTTTCTTCACCACCGGAGTGTCGGGGCCGTAGTCGATCGCCCAGCCGTTGACGAACACGCGGTCGATCCACCCCTTGAGCAGGCCTGGCAGCGACCACCAGTAAATGGGGAACACCAAAACCAGGGCGTCGGCGCGGTCGATGCGGGCTTGTTCGGCGGCGACGTCAGCCGGCGGTTCGGCGCGGGTGCGATGTACGCGCTGGTCGGCAGCGTTGTAGCGCGGGTCGAAGCCTTCGGCGGCAAGGTCGGCGATTTCGAACGTATGGCCAGACGCGCTCAGCCCGGCGGCGACTTGCGCGGCGAGGCTGTGGGTGAGGGATTGCGGGTCGTGATGAGCTACAACGATCAGTGCGTGCATGACAGTGACTCCCATTGGGTTTATGCTGGGCTTAAGTTACCTTTGGTAAGTTACTTTTGGTATATAAGCATGTCAAGCAGTGAATCCCCTGCCCCGCGTCGTCGCCTGTCGCGTGAAGATCGTCTGCGCCAATTGTTGGACGTGGCCTGGCAACTGGTGCGTGAAGAAGGCACCGAAGCCCTGACCCTCGGCCACCTGGCGGAACGAGCGGGCGTGACCAAGCCGGTGGTCTATGACCATTTCGTTACCCGCGCGGGGTTGCTGGCGGCGTTGTATGAGGATTTCGATGGGCGCCAGAATCAGGTGCTTGCCGACGCCCTCGAAGCCAGCAGCCCGACCCTGGAAGATCGCGCGTGGGTGATCGCCTCATCCTATGTCGACTGCGTGTTGTTGCAGGGCCGGGAAATTCCGGGGGTGATCGCGGCGCTGAGCAGCTCGCCGGAGCTGGAAAGCCTCAAGCGCAAGTACGAAGCACTCTTTCTCGATAAGTGCCGCGACGTCATGGCCCCCTTCGCGCCGGGCGGCAGCGTGTCCCAGGCCGGGCTGCGGGCCATGCTCGGGGCGGCGGAGGCCTTGTCTCATGCGGCGGCCAGCGGTGAGCTCAGCCGTGAAGAGGCGCAACAGGAGTTGCTGGCGACCATTCTGGCAATGGTCAATCGCGGGGCGCGCAGCGCCCGTTGAGAGGCGTTTTTCAGCCTCGCCCCTGCACAAACAAGCGGACCTTGTGCGCCAGTTGATCCAGGTGCCGGTCGCGTTGCTTCTCGGCATCCACCATGGCGCGCTTGCCATGTTTTTGCAGCAGGTAGGTATGAATCTGCCGCACTTCCAATGAGCTATAGATAGCGGCTACATCCAGCACGCCCATCAAGCCATCGGTGGCGTAGGCGCGGGTGTTCATCAGCACCTGCGTGCCGCGCGCGCCGCGCACCTGAAAGCCCATCGCCGCGAAGGCCGGCACTTTGTCCACGGCGCAGGCCAGTTCGGCGTGAGGGTAACGTGCCAGCACCTCTTGCATCATGCCCCGCGCCACGCCCTGGCGCCGGCTGCCTGCCTGTACGGCCATGAACGCCACACCGCAGGCTTCTGGGTCGTCCTTGACCGGCAAGTACAGCAAAAACCCAATGACTTTTTCCGGGTCTTGCGCAGACGTCGCGACGATCAGTTCGACCGCGATCCCCTTCGACCCGTCCAGCGCCTGCAGGTACAAATGCACCTCAAAGCCGATGGCATATTGGTAAATGTTGTAGAGCAGGTTACTCGGCGGCAGCGCGACGCTGCTGATGTCGGTGAGGTTGTCGACCACCATCTGCAGGATCTGGCTGTTGACCGGTTCGGGGCACGGCGTGGTGTAGCGGGTAAGGCTGAACATGCAAATTCCTGAGGTTTCGCGTCAAGGCAGATGGGATTGTACCTGTTGCAGCAGGTTCGGGATCGATAGGCATGCCCGCCATGCTCTGCACGCCTGGCGGCTCGCATGCACATCGCCCCGGGGACGGGCCGCACTGTCATCGTCCGCACACCTCGCGCAAACATCCGCGCAACCAACGATGGGCCAGGTCGGCGTCCAACCGTGGGTGCCAGAGCATTGCCACGGTAAACGCGGGTAACGCCACCGGCAGCGCAAAACAGAACAGGTCGCGCCGGTCTGGGGTATAGCGCTCGGGCACCGAGGCAATCAGGTCGGTGTTGCGTGCCAGGGCGATGGCGCTGGAAAAACTCGCGACGATGCTGCCGATCTGCCGCGTCAGGCCCTGGGCTTCGAGGACGTCGTCGATCTGGCCGCGGTCCTGGCCGCGCCGCGATACGTAAAGGTGTCGGCCCTCGGCAAACCGTGCAGCGCTGATCTCGCCTTGGCTCAGGGGATGGCCGCTGCGCACCACGCCGATCAAGCGATCGCGAAACAGCGCCTGGGTCAGCACTTCAGGGCTGGCCATGGGGTCGACCACGCCGATGTCCAGGTCGACGCGGCCTTCGCGCAGTTGCGCAGTGTCCTTGTCGGTCTTGCTGACGAAGCGCAGGCGCACGCCGGGGGCGTCCTCGGCGAGACGGGCGAGCAACGCCGAACCGAAGCCTTCGACAAACTCCTCGCTGGTTCGCAGGGTGAAGGTGCGGACCACGTGGGCCATCTCCAGCGCCTGTGCCGGGCGCAACACCGCCTGGGCGCCCTGCACCAGTTGGCTGACCTGTTCGCGCAGTGCCAACGCCCGTGGCGTCGGCACCAGGCCACGGCCAGCGCGGACCAGCAACGGGTCGCCGGTGGTCGCACGCAAGCGCGCCAACGCCCGGCTCATGGCCGAAGGGCTCAACCGCAGGCGCTTGGCCGCACGGGCGACACTGCCTTCGGCGAGCAATATATCCAGGGTGATCAGCAAATTGAGATCGGGCATCAGCGCTCCATGGTAGGCGTCACATGCAGGTATTTAGTGCAACTCATGCGTCTTCCTCCATGTTAGGTCACGCCGTAGATTTGCGACAGTTGCGTTCATTCAAGGAATCTTCCATGCATACCTCTTCCCGTGGCGGTCTTGTCAGCCTGTGCCTGTCCATGTTGCTGGCCGCCCTTGGCACCAGCATCGCCAATGTCGGCCTGCCCAGCCTCGCGCAGGCCTTCAATGCATCCTTTCACGCGACGCAATGGGTGGTGCTCACCTACCTGCTGGCGATCACAGCGGTCATCGTCAATGCCGGGCGCCTGGGCGATCGGCTGGGGCGACGGCGGCTGTTGATCGCTGGCTTGCTGCTGTTCGCCTTGGCCGGCGGGTTATGCGGTGTCGCGCCTGGCCTGCGGTGGCTGATTGCGGCGCGCAGCCTGCAAGGTTTGGGCGCGGCGATCATGATGGCGATGACGTTAGCGATGGTCGGCGACACCGTCCCCCAAGCGCGCACTGCGCGTGTCATGGGCTTGCTCGGCACGATGTCAGCCGTCGGTACCGCCATGGGCCCCGGCGTGGGCGGCCTGTTGCTCAGTGTGTGGGGGTGGCGCGCGCTGTTTCTGATGGGGATGCCGCTGGGCTTGCTCGCGGCCGCCCTCGCCTGGCGCTACTTGCCGGTGGATCAGCCACCCGCGCCACTGGTCGGCGGCGGTGGCGTTTGGCGCTTATTGCAGTCGACCTCGTTGCGCGCCGGCCTGGCGATGAGCGCGTTGGTGTCGGCGGTGATCATGGCCACCTTTGTCGTCGGGCCGTTCTACTTGTCCCGAGGGCTTGGGCTCGATCCGGCCGGGATGGGCCTGGCAATGGCTGTCGGCCCTGGTGTCGCGGCGCTCACCGGCATTCCGGCCGGTCGTCTGAGCGAACGCTTTGGCAGCCACGTCATGACACTCGTGGGGCTGGCTGTCTGCGGCAGTGGCGCCCTGTCGCTGTGCCTGGCGTCCGGGCTGGTCACTTATCTTGCCTCACTGATTACGCTGACGGCGGGCTACAGCCTGTTCCAGGCCGCCAACAACACTGCGGTGATGAGCGAAGCCGATGCGGCACGCCGAGGCACGATCTCAGGCCTGCTGAACCTGTCACGCAACCTGGGGCTGATTTTCGGTGCGTCGGCATTGGGCGCGATGTTTGCCTGGACCACTCCCGATGTCACCCATGCCACGCCGCAATCCGTGGCTGACGGTCTGCACGCAACCTTTACCGCAGCGTTCGCTTTGATCCTGCTCGCCAGCGCCATGGCATGGCGGCGACAACCCGCGCGTCAGCTGGCGTGAGCCGAATATCCTCGCTCATGACGGGTGGATCAGCCTCGCCATGCCGGCGCGGCGGGTGGTGGCGTTTGCCTTGTATGACCAGGGCCGTGAGCATCCGGTATTCAAAACCCGAGGAAAAAAGTTCGGACCAACGGGTGCATGGACGCCCCTACATCGCGCATCATGGGCACTTTCAAGTTCAAGGGTAACGTCCATGCGCGTGCTGTCATTGATGATGGGTCTGACGACGCTGGCCGCCAGCCTGGTGTTCTGCGCCAGCGCGATGGCGAATGAAGAAAGTCAGTTAGTGCAACAGATCAACGCTTACCGCAGCCAGGTGCAACGCTGCGGCGACCAAGGTTCCCAGGAACTGCCACCGCTGGCCAGCGATACACGCCTGGTGCTGCCGGCCAGTAATGTCGGCGACTTGCAGCAGGCCCTGGCCCGCGCGGCGTACCCGATGGTCAACGTGCAGGCAATCAGCCTGTCCGGGCCCAAGGATGCCCAGGCGGCCATGAAAGCCGTGCGCGAGAGTTTCTGCCGCGTGGTGCTGGACCCGCAATTCGTCGACATCGGCGTGAGCAACAGCGGCCAGGACTGGCGCATCGTGCTCGCCCGCCCACTGCTGTCCAGCGGCCTGGGCGATTGGCAGACCGAAGGCAGGCAATTGCTGAACCTGATCAACGCCGCCCGCACACAACCGCGCCAATGCGGTCCCCAGGCGTTCACCGCGACCACGCCACTGTCGTGGAACGACACCTTGGCCAGTGCCGCCAACAGCCACACACGCAACATGGCCAACGGCAATTTCTTCGACCATCTGGACCACGACGGCCGCACCCCGGGCGACCGTGCCGAGCTGGCCGGGTACAGCGCGAAGAACATCGGCGAAAACATCGCGGCCGGCCTCGACACCCCGCGCAAAGTGGTGGACGGCTGGCTCGCCAGCCCCGGCCATTGCGCCAACCTGATGAACCCGCAATTCCGTGAAGTGGGCGCCGCCTACGCCATGGACCCGAAGAGCGATGCAGGCATTTATTGGACAGCGGTGTTCGGAACACAACAGTAAGTGAACACCCGCGATGAGATCTATCCCAGCGGGTGAAGCATCAAAGTGCCATCTCATGGATAATTGCGCTGAACCGGCAGCAATCATTTCTGTCTGTTGCTTATTGGCCTGACGCATCAGGCATCCAAACAGACCGTGGCAAACAAGGTGTTCACCCGATGATGAATTGGCTGCAAAGCAGCAGCGACATGGCCGAGCGGGTACGCCAGCACGACTGGGCCAGTACGCCCCTGGGTCCGCTGGAACACTGGCCGGATGTGCTCAAGACCACCGTGGCGCTGTGCTTTGCTTCAAGTTTCCCCCAAGCCATCGTGTGGGGGCCTCAATTGACGACCCTCTATAACGACGCGTTCATTCCGATACTGGGCAATAAACCCTATGCCCTGGGGCGTCCATTCAGCGAGATCTGGAGCGAGGTCTGGGACGACATCAGCCCCATCGCCGATGCGGCTTTCCAGGGCCATGCGACCTATATCGAAAACTTCCCGCTGGTGATCGAACGCGGCGCGGCGCCGGAACAAGCGTACTTCACGTTCTGCTATAGCCCGATCCGCGACCCGCGGGGCCACGTCGTCGGCATGCTCGACACCGTGACCGAAACCACCGCCACGGTGTTCCTTTCGCGCCGCCTTGCGGTGCTGGATACCATCGGCAGCACGGTCGCCAATGCCACCGATGCCGAAGCCATCGTGACCGCCACCACGCACCTGCTGGCGCAGCACCTGCAAGTGTCCATCTGCGCCTACGCCGATATGGACGCCGATGAAGACGGCTTCACCATCCGTGACAACTGGACGGCTCCCGGCTCGCCCAGCATCGTCGGCCACTACCGCCTGCAGGCCTTCGGGCAAACCGCGGTCAGGTGCCTGCGGGCCGGTGAGCCACTGGTGATCGGCAATAACCGGCTCGAACTGCCCGCGCAGGAAGCCGCGGCGTTCCAGGCCCTGGGCATCACCGCCACGATCTGCATACCACTGATCAAACACGGTCGTCTTACGGCCTTGATGGCGGTTCACAGCACAGCAGAGCGGACCTGGTCGCCGTATGACCTGGCGCTGTTGGCCGAAGTCACCGAGCGGTCCTGGGCGCACATCGAACGGGTGCGCGCCGATGCCGCCGTGCGCGAAGGGTTGGCGGCCTTTACCGAATTGAACGCCACCCTCGAGCAGCGTGTGGAAGAACGCACCGCTGCGCTGGCCCAGGCCGAAGCGGCGTTGCGTCAATCGCAGAAACTCGAAGCCATCGGCCAATTGACCGGCGGCGTGGCCCATGACTTCAACAACCTGCTGACCATCATTCGTTCGTCGGTGGACTTTTTGCGTCAGCCCGGGCTGCCCGAAGAACGGCGCCAACGCTACATGCGCGCAGTGTCGGACACCGTCGAGCGCGCCAGCAAGTTGACCAGCCAGTTACTTGCGTTCGCCCGCCGCCAACCGCTGAACCCGGAAGTCTTCGATGTGGCGCAGCGGGTCAAGGACATTGGCGAGATGCTCGAGAGTGTCACCGGTGCGCGCATTCATGTGCAGGTTCAATTGCCCGAGCGGCCGTGCCATGTCCGGGTCGACTCGAGCCAGTTCGAAACCGCGCTGATCAATATCGCACTCAACGCCCGCGATGCCATGGACGGCCAGGGCACCCTGACCCTGCGCGTGGACACGTTGGATACGATGCCGCGCATCCGGGGCGATGCCCAAGCCTGCCAGCCGTTTGTCACGGTGGCCCTGGCCGACACCGGCAGCGGCATTCCGGGGGAAACGTTCGAGCGCATTTTCGAGCCGTTCTTTACCACCAAGGCCGTGGGCAAAGGCACGGGCCTGGGGTTGTCACAGGTGTTCGGCTTCGCCAAGCAGTCCGGTGGCAATGTCGACGTGGCCAGCCGTCTTGGCCAGGGCACGGTGTTTACCCTGTACCTGCCCGAGGTCGAGCCGGAGGACGCCCGCCACGAGCCTTCCCCTAGTGACCCGGCACCGCCCCACGACACGACCCTGCGCAACATCCTGATCGTGGAAGACAACCTGGACGTAGGCCGTTTCGCCAACCAGATCCTCCAGGACCTCGGTTACCAGACCACCTGGGCGACCGATGCCGAACAGGCGCTGGCGCTGGCCGGTCCGGATGCCGCGGCTTTCGACGCGATTTTCTCGGACGTGGTGATGCCGGGCATGACCGGCGTGGCGATGGCCAAGCTCCTGCGCCAACGTCGCGCCGACCTGCCGGTGGTGCTCACCTCCGGCTACAGCGAAGAACTCGCGGAAAGCGGCTACGAAGGGTTCGAGTTCCTCGCCAAGCCCTACTCCGCCGACCAGGTGGCGCGGGTGCTGGCCAAGGCCATGTTCAAGGACTGAGCCCTACTCCGCCACGGCCACTTGATTGCGGCCGAGGGCCTTGGCGCGGTATAGCGCCTTGTCGGCGGTGTTCATCAACGCGTGCAGGTCGCCATCCAAGGTGCAGGTCGACGCCACGCCGAGACTGGCGGTCATGCCCTGCACAGGTTCGGAAGCCATGCAGGAGATGGCCTTGATCAACTGCTCAGCGATACCCCGGGCGGTTTCCAGCGAGGTATTGGGCAGCAACACCGCAAACTCCTCGCCCCCCAGACGACCGTACACATCGGCCTGGCGAAACGACGCGGTGATCACTCCGCCGATCTGCCGCAATACCTGGTCGCCGGCCTGGTGGCCGTAGGTATCGTTGATTTCCTTGAAGTGGTCCATGTCGATCATCAACGCGCACAGCGGCTGCCGGTTGAGGCGGCACTGCGCGTACAGCAATTGTGCATGTTCAAAAAACGCGCGGCGGTTCATCAGCCCGGTCAGTTCATCGGTCTGTGCGGCGCGCGCGGAAATAGTGTGGGCGCGTTCCATCTGCCTGGTCAGGCGGAAGGCTTTTTCCAGGGCGCCGGACAACTTGCGCGAGGCACTGACCACAAACGAGGAAAACACCAGCACCGCAATCGCCACGCCGACCTGCATCGACGACGGCTGAAACAGCAGCCACAGCGTACACGGCAGCAACACCAGGCCCATGGACACCATGGTCATGTAGCGATAGGCCGAATAGCACGAGACAGCACTGACGGACATGCCCACGGTAAACAACATCACCAGTACTTGGGACATCCGGTCGTCGCTGGGCATTACCGCAAAGGCACCGGCGCCCCAGATGCTCGCGGACAGTATCAAGGTGAGCCAGTAACGGCGCTCCCAGCGTTCCGGCGTGCGCTCGCTGTGGGGGCTGCGAAACCACTCGAGGAACATTTTCACCCGCAGCAGCGATGACGCCGCCAGCACCGCCAGCCATACCTGCATGACCTGGTGGTCAAAACGGTCCCAACACAGCCAGCAAAGCATCGCCGCCGCGAAATAACTGCCGAAAATGGCGGCAAATGACTGACGAAACAGCTGATGCAAACGGTCGGTTCGCACCTGCCCCTCAATAACGCAATCCTGGTCTTGCTCATGCCCAAGGCCATTCATGAAAACCGCCTGATTCAACTGCCGCGACAAAGGTGCCATTGTGGCACCCTGCCACTAGCGCGGACAATAGACGCCAGCACCTTGGCGCCGTTAACTGTCTTGCGGACGCAAAATCAGCACGCCCAATGGCGGCAGATTCAACGACAGCGACACCGGTTGACCATGATGCGGTTCATCTTCGGTGAATACCCCCCCGCCATTGCCATAATTCGAACCGGCATACGTGTCCGCATCGCTGTTGATCACCTCGCTCCAACGCCCGGCGAACGGCACGCCGACCTTGTAGGCTTCACGGGGCACCGGGGTGAAGTTGGCCACCACCAGCACCGGCCTGCCGTCCTTGCTCCAGCGCAGCCAGGCGTAGACGCTGTTGATCGCATCGTCGCCGATCAGCCACTGGAAGCCCTGGGGCGCGTCGTCCTGTTCATACAGGGCCGGTTCCTCGCGGTACAGCCGATTCAAGTCACTCACCAGCTTCTGCACCCCACGGTGTTCGGGGTATTGCAGCAGGTACCAGTCCAGTTGCTGGTCGTGGTTCCACTCGCGCCATTGGCCGAACTCGCAGCCCATAAACAGCAGCTTCTTGCCCGGGTGCGTCCACATGAAACTCAGGTAGGCGCGCAGGTTGGCGAATTTCTGCCAGCGGTCGCCGGGCATCTTGTCGATCAGCGAGTGCTTGCCGTGGACCACTTCATCGTGGGAGATCGGCAGGATGAAACGCTCGGACCAGGCATACACCAGGCCAAAACTCAGTTCATTGTGATGGTGGGCGCGGTACACCGGGTCTTGCTGGATGTAATGCAGGGAATCGTTCATCCAGCCCATGTTCCACTTGTAGTTGAAGCCCAGGCCGCCCTGTTGGGTCGGCTGGCTGACGCCCGGCCAGGCCGTGGATTCTTCGGCGATCACCAGCGCGCCGGGGGCTTCGAGGGCGACCACGTCGTTCAAGTGCCGCAGGAAGTCGATGGCTTCGAGGTTCTCGCGGCCGCCATGGCGGTTGGGCACCCATTCGCCGGCCTTGCGCGAATAGTCGCGATACAGCATCGAGGCCACGGCATCGACGCGCAGGCCATCGACGTGGAAGTGTTTGAGCCAATGCAGCGCCGAGGCCAGCATAAAGCCATGTACTTCGGTGCGACCCAGGTTGTAGATCAGCGTGTCCCAATCCTGGTGGAAGCCTTCCAGCGGGTTGGCGTATTCGTACAACGCCGTGCCATCGAATTGCGCGAGGCCGTGGGCATCGGTGGGAAAATGCGCCGGCACCCAGTCGAGGATCACGCCGATGTCGGCCTGGTGACAGGCATTGACGAACTCGGCGAATGCTTGCGGCGAACCGAAGCGCGCAGTCGGCGCGAACTGGGACAACGCTTGATAGCCCCAGGAGCCGCCGAACGGGTGTTCCATGATCGGCATCAGCTCGATATGGGTAAAGCCCAACTGTTGCACATACGGAATCAGCCGCTCGGCCAGTTCACCCCAGCCGTACTGGCGCGAAACCTCACCGGCCTCGTCCAGTTCGCACTGCCAGGAGCCCAGGTGCAACTCATAAATCGACAGCGGCGCCGTGGGCTTGTGCTTTTGCGCACGCGCCTGCATCCACGCGTGATCCTGCCAGTCGACCTGCAACGGCGACGCGACTTTCGATGCCGTGTCGGGCGGCATCTGGGTGGCCAGGGCCATCGGGTCGGCCTTGAGCGGCAAAATGCCGTGGGCCCCGAGAATCTCGTATTTGTACGCCGCGCCCGCTTGCAAGCGTGGGATAAAGATCTCCCACACACCGGCCGGATGGCGCAGGCGCATCGGGTGGCGGCGGCCGTCCCAGATATTGAAGTCGCCGACCACCGACACGCGCCGGGCGTTCGGTGCCCACACGGCAAACCGCACGCCCTGCACGCCATCGACCGTGGTCAACTGGGCACCCAGGCAACTGCTGAGGTCACGGTGATTGCCTTCGGCAAACAGGTACAGGTCCATTTCCCCCAGCAGCAGTTGCTGGAAACTGTAAGGGTCTTCGGTGATCTGTTCGCCACCGGCCCATTGGATCTTCAACAGGTAGGCCTGGCGGCTGCTGAAATGCCCGATAAACAGACCCGGCACCTGGGTCGCGTCGAGGCTGCCGATCGGCTCGCCACTGTCGCGACTCAGCAGTTGGACGCTCAAGGCCTCCGGCAGGAACGCACGGACAAACTGGCCGCCCTGCTCGTCATCATGGGGCCCGAGAATCGAGAACGGATCATGGTGTTCGGCGCGCACCAGCGCTTCGACGTCCTTGGACGCCGGCATTGCTGTCAGTTTCGGCTGCAGCGGTTCTTTATTCGTAAAACTCATGACGTCTCCCCACCGCGTACAGATTTCGATCCAGGTATGAGCCCGCTGAGCAAACCGTGCAAACCCTGCAAGGGCACCGGCAGCCAGGTCGGGCGGTTTTCCGCTTCATAAGCCACTTCATACGCGGCCTTTTCCAGGCTGAACAAGGTCAGCGCTGCGTCCTGGCCTTTGGCATCCTGCCAGTCATGCGCCAGTGTAGCCGTCGCCGCGTGATAAGCCTTGATAAATGCCAGACGCGCCTCAATCAGGTAGCGCTCGGTCACACGCTGGCGCGCCGCGTCCGCTGCGGGCGAGTGGTCCACGCCTTGCACATTCAGGGCCATGGCCGCCGCGTAATCAAACGAACGCAGCACGCCGCTGACGTCTTTATACGGGCTGTGCTTGCCGCGCCGTTCGTGCAGCGGCCGCGCCGGTTCCCCTTCAAAGTCGATCAGGTAGGCGTCGCCTTTCACTACCAGCACCTGGCCCAGGTGCAAGTCACCGTGGACGCGAATGCGCAAGCCGCCCAACGTGGCCTGCGCCAACGCCCGGACCTGAGCGCCGATGGCTTTTTTCTGCTCCAACAATTCACTGACCCGCGCCTGATCGGCCGGGTTCAATTGGTTTTGATGCAGTTTGAGCAATTGCAGGGCGCGCTCGATCTGCGCCGCGATGTCCTTGGCCCAGGCCTCGGCATCCTTGGCGGTGGTGACTTCGGCTTGGAAGTCTGGGTTGGCCGTCGGCGCCGCCAGCACGCCGTGCATTTCACCCAGGCGCTGCCCGAGCAAGCCGGCAAAGTCGGCCAGCTCGCCCAAGGCGTTGTAATGCTGCTCCTGTTCGGACATCGCTTCGGCCAGTTCGTCGCGGATCGCGCGCTCCAGGTTGTTCTGGGTCCAGCCCCAGGCGTCGCCCTGGTTGCTCAGGTAGCCCTGGGCAATCATCAACAGGTTGTCCTGGCCTTGGCCGTCACGCCGAATCATCGAACCGAGCAACGGCGAAATGTTCGGGTAACCGGCTGCGGTCAGGTAGGCGCTCATCTCCAGCTCCGGATGGACCCCGGCGCTGACCTTGCGGATCAGCTTGAGCACCAGGCTCTCGCCCACCACCACCGAGCTGTTGGACTGCTCGGCGGCCAGGTAGCGCACGGGCGACTCATCGGTCAGCGCCAGCCTGGCCAGTTGCGGCGTGGCTTCAAAGCGCAGCTCGCCCTCGCTGCTGTTCAACACGGTGCCGGCCTGCAAGGCCTGGATCACCGCGCGGATAAAGTGTTCCAGGCTGAACGCATCGGTCACCAACCCCACCTGACGCACGCGCCGCACACGGGCCAGGGCCAGTTGTTGCGGCAAGGCGCTGGTGAACTGGTCTTCGCCGAGAAAGCCGAACGGCAACTGGTAACGGCTGACCTGCCCCCCGGCGCTCACCTCGATTTCGCTGAGCAGCACCGGGTGCTGCAGGTCGCCGAACCGCACGCCGTAGGCGATATGCACGCTGTCGATGGCCGTGTCCTTGCCGGCGAACCAGCGGCGCTTGGGCAGCCAGGCCGGCAGCGAGGTGTGCTCCAGGACGGCGCGACACGGTGCGTCGAGCAGCTCCTCCATGCGCTTTTTCAGAACCAGGGTGGTGAAGTCCGGCATGCTTTGCACCGGTTCCACATGCCAACTGGGCATCTGGTTTTCCGCCGCCAGCACGAACCAATAGAAGCCATACGGCGCCAGGGTCAGCAGGAAATTCAACTGGCCGATGGGCGGGAACGCATTACCGCCGAGCATCTCCACCGGCACCATGCCGGCGAAGGCCGAGAGGTCCAACTCGGCCGCCTGGGCGCTGCGCGAGACGTTGGCCACGCACAGGATGATCTCGGTGCGGCCGTCGTCCCCGGTGAATTCACGGGTATAGGCGAGGATGCGCCGGTTGCTCGGCGAGAGCATCTTCAAGCTGCCGCGGCCGAAGGCCTTGGACTGCTTGCGCACCGCGAGCATGCGGCGGGTCCAGTTGAGCAGCGAATGCGGGTCCTGGGCCTGGGTTTCGACGTTGACCGACTGATAGCCGTATTGCGCGTCCATGATCGGCGGCAGCACCAGGCTGGCCGGGTCGGCGCGGGAAAAGCCGCCGTTGCGGTCGATGGACCACTGCATCGGCGTTCGCACGCCGTCGCGGTCGCCCAGGTAGATGTTGTCGCCCATGCCGATTTCATCGCCGTAATACAGGGTCGGCGTGCCCGGCATCGACAACAGCAGGCTGTTGAGCAGTTCGACGCGACGGCGGTCACGCTCCATCAGCGGCGCCAGGCGGCGGCGAATGCCCAGGTTGATCCGCGCGCGACGGTCGGCGGCGTAGTAGTTCCACAGGTAGTCGCGTTCTTTGTCGGTGACCATTTCCAGGGTCAGTTCATCGTGGTTGCGCAGGAAGATCGCCCATTGGCAATTGGCCGGGATTTCCGGGGTCTGGCGCAGGATGTCGGTGATCGGGAAACGGTCCTCCTGGGCCAACGCCATGTACATGCGCGGCATCAGCGGGAAGTGAAAGGCCATGTGGCATTCATCGCCGTCGTCGCCCTTTTTGTCACCGAAGTACATCTGCGTGTCTTCCGGCCACTGGTTGGCTTCGGCCAGCAGCATGCGGTCGGGGTAATGAGCGTCGATCTCGGCGCGGATCTGCTTGAGGACGTCGTGGGTCTCCGGCAGGTTTTCGTTGTTGGTGCCGTCGCGCTCGATCAGGTACGGGATCGCGTCCAGGCGCAGGCCGTCAATGCCCATGTCGAGCCAGAAGCGCATCACCGACAGCACGGCTTTCATCACTTGCGGATTGTCGAAGTTGAGGTCGGGCTGGTGCGAATAGAAACGGTGCCAGAAGTACTGGCCGGCCACCGGGTCCCAGGTCCAGTTGGACTTCTCGGTATCGAGGAAGATGACGCGCGTGCCGTCGTACTTCTGATCGTCGTCGGACCACACGTAGAAGTCCCGCGCCGCCGAGCCGGGCTTGGCCTTGCGTGCGCGCTGAAACCACGGGTGCTGGTCGGAGGTGTGGTTGATCACCAGTTCGGTGATCACCCGCAGCCCGCGTTGGTGGGCTTCGGCGATAAAGCGCCGGGCATCGGCCATGGTCCCGTAGTCGCTGTGCACGCCGCGGTACTCGGCGATGTCATAACCGTCGTCGCGACGTGGCGAGGGGTAGAACGGCAGGAGCCAGATGGTGTTCACACCGAGGTCGGCGATGTAGTCGAGTTTGGCGATCAGCCCGGGAAAGTCACCGATGCCGTCGTTATTGGAGTCGAAATAGGATTTGACGTGAACCTGATAGATCACCGCGTCCTTGTACCACAGCGGGTCTTTGATAAAGGTGGCAGCCTTGGGTTTCTTCGCCATTGGAAACTCCTGAAAACTCGAGGATTCTTGCGGACTGAAGCGGGTCGAAGTGCGGGGGCTTGCGCCCGATAGCGGCAGGACAGTCACTTGATCCATAGGCTGGCATAGCGCTTTCGGGAGCAAGCCCCCGCCCACATGTCGCTCCTTAGTACGTGGTGATGCGCCAGATCCCGAACGGCATCTGCGGCTCCAGCCGCATCCATTGGGTCTTGCCGTACCACGTCCAGCGATGGCCGTTCATCAAATCTTCGCCCTGGGTGTGGGCGTCGTCCGGCAGGCCCAGCTCCCACAGCGGCAATTCGAATTGCGCTTCCTGGGCATTGAATGGGTCGAGGTTGACCGCCACCAGGATGAAATTGCTGCCGTCTTCGCTGCGCTTGCCGAAGTACAGGATGTTCTCGTTCCAGGCGTTGTAGAGCGTTAGCCCCAGATGCGTGTGCAATGCCGGGTTTTGCCGGCGGATGCGGTTGAGTTGGGCGATCTCGGCGATGATGTTGCCGGGTGCGGTGAAGTCCCGGGGGCGGATCTCGTATTTTTCCGAGTCCTGGTACTCTTCCTTGCCCGGCACCGGCGCGGCTTCGCACAGTTCGAAGCCGGAATACATGCCCCACAACCCCGAGCCCATGCTCGCCAGCGCGGCGCGGATCAAGAAGCCCGGGCGCCCGGACTCATGCAGGAAAGCGGGGTTGATGTCCGGGGTGTTGACGAAGAAGTTCGGCCGGTAGCACTCGCGCCAGGGCGACTCGTTCAATTGCGCCAAGTACTCGCTCAGCTCGGCCTTGGTGTTGCGCCAGGTGAAATAGGTGTAGCTCTGGGAGTAACCGACCTTGCCCAGGCGCGCCATCATCGCCGGTGTGGTGAATGCTTCGGCGAGGAAGATCACCTCCGGGTACTTGGACCGCACATCGCTGATCAGCCATTGCCAGAATGGCAGCGGCTTGGTGTGAGGGTTATCGACGCGGAATGTCTTCACGCCCTCCTCGACCCAAGCGAGCACGATGTCACGCAGTTCGGTCCACAGGCTGGGGATCGCATCGGCGGCGTAGAAATCGACGTTGACGATGTCCTGGTACTTTTTCGGCGGGTTTTCCGCGTATTTGATCGTGCCGTCCGGGCGCCAGTTGAACCAGCCCGGGTGCTGCTTGAGCCACGGGTGGTCCTGGGAGCACTGAATGGCGAAGTCCAGGGCGACTTCCAGGCCATGGTCGGCGGCGGCCTTGACCAGGCGCCGAAAATCGTCGCGGCTGCCCAGTTGCGGATGAATCGCGTCGTGGCCGCCCTCCTCGCTGCCGATCGCGTAGGGGCTGCCCGGGTCGTGCTGCTCGGCCCTCAAGGCATTGTTTTTGCCTTTACGGTGGCTGCGGCCGATGGGGTGGATCGGCGGGAAGTACAGCACGTCGAACCCCATGTCATGGATCATCGACAGCCGCGAATGCACGTCGAGGAACGTACCGTGACGCGCTGGATGGTCGGTGATAGAGCGCGGAAACAGCTCATACCAACTGGCAAACTGCGCACGCTCGCGCTCCACGTCGAGCGGGTACGCGGGACTGATGCTCAAATAGGCGCGGTGATCGGCCCGGGTCATCAGGTACGCACTGTCTTCGTGCAGGAACAGCGCAACCTGCTCGGTTTCCAGCAGGCCGGAGAGCTCGTGGTACAAGCGCATCAGGCGCTCGCGCAGCTCACTGTCACTGCGCTCGGCGGCCAGCAGCACCAGGCTGCGGCCTTCCTGCAACTCAAGGCTGACCGGCACGCCAGCCTCATGTTTCTTGCGCAGTTCGTAGCAGAAGCTGGCAAAGCTATCGATCCAGGCTTCGATGCAATATTCATGGGGCCCTTGGGCGGTGACGGTAAACGCGCCCTCCCAGCCGTCGTTGCCGATATCGGCCATGACCTCGCTGTGCCAGCTTTCATCGTGCAAGGCGCGCCAGCGGATCAGCACCGCGAGCGTGTCGTGGCCGTCGGCGAACACCTTGCTGGTGACATTGATGCGTTGGCCCACCACGGCCTTGACCGCAAATTCGCCGCCGTCGATCACCGGCATGGTGCTTTCAATCGCTATGCGAGGCAGCAACAACGCCTGGGACAGCGGCAATACACAATCGTCTGGAGTCAGTGTTTCAGCAGTCATCGAGCATCTTCCCCTTACGCCCTGTGGACGCTCTTTGCTTGATCCGAATTCTGATACGGCACCGCTCTCCCTGAGCAGGGCCACATAAGGTCCGAGCCCGGGGCCGGGTGAAAAGTTCAGGTGGATGTGCCGCCATCGACGGGGGAATCAATTCCCCCGGGCGGCTGTCCACCGATAGAGCAAAGCACAAAGGAGGCCACACCGATGAATATCCCGATCCCCGCGCAAACGCCCGATCCGAATATCGACAAGCCGACCCTGCCGCCCACCGAACCGGCTGCGCCTCCTGAGGAGGAACCGCCGCAAGACCCGCCCGTGCGGGTGGAGGAACCCTCAGCCCAATGCTATCCCCTCACCATCACCAGACGATGACAAGGAGTTCACCATGCCTGTACGTATCGAAAACCAGATCTGCTACTTCACGGTCGATGACAACGGCCAGGAACAAAGCCTGCCGGCGTCCCAGGTCACCATCAGTACCGACAGCGAAAAATCCATGTCTTTTGTGGCGCTGAACGACGACCGGATCTACATCACCGAGGTCGAGGCCGACGCGCTGACCGTCGCCGGCGCCCAGGATGGGCGCAAACACCTGAAGGCCAGCGACAGTGATTCGGTGATTTGATTGATCTGTATCAGCACACGCTGAATCGAGCTGCGCCCCAGGCGCCACGGGGTGCAGCACATTGTCGCAGCAGGGCCTTTGCAGCGCATCTGATCCGCTTTTTATCGCCACACCTGAGTCTGTTATGCAAACAGCACGACGAGCATAGTTCACCGGCCTGATGGAGGCTGATGAGCAAACGACCATGAGCGAAATGATCCCCGTCCGAACCGTGGAAATCCACGAGCCTGCGCACCCGAAGAAGGTGACGGCCAAATCCAGCGATAACCAGATCCATACCCGTAGCTTCACCGGCCTGTACCGCACCTTGCGCGTGGCTGGTGCAGGCTTTCTGTTCCTGGCGTTTTTCGGCACGGTGTGGCTGAACTGGGGCGGTCGCCAGGCCGTACTGTGGGACCTGGCCGAAAGCAAGTTCCACATATTCGGCGCCACGTTCTGGCCGCAGGACTTCATCCTGCTGTCGGCGCTGTTGATCATCTGCGCCTTCGGCCTGTTTGCGATCACTGTGTTCGCCGGCCGGGTGTGGTGCGGCTACACCTGCCCGCAAAGCTCGTTTACCTGGCTGTTCATGTGGTGCGAAAAAGTCACCGAAGGCGAGCGCAACCAGCGTATCAAGCTGCAAGCGGCACCCTGGAGCCTGAACAAACTGGCGCGGCGCTCGGCCAAACATACGCTGTGGCTGGGGATCAGCGTGCTAACCGGGTTGACCTTTGTCGGTTACTTCACACCCATTCGCCCGCTGGCCAGCGAACTGCTGACCTGGCAGATGGGCGGCGTGAGCCTGTTCTGGGTAGTGTTTTTCACCGCCGCCACTTACCTCAACGCCGGCTGGCTGCGCGAAGCGGTGTGCATGCACATGTGCCCGTATGCGCGGTTCCAGAGCGTGATGTTCGACAAAGACACGCTGACCATCTCCTACGATGCGGCCCGTGGCGAACACCGCGGCCCGCGCAAGCGTGAAGCCAAACCGGCGGACGTCGGCCTCGGCGACTGCATCGATTGCCAATTGTGCGTGCAAGTGTGCCCCACCGGCATCGATATCCGCGACGGCCTGCAAATGGAATGCATCGGCTGCGCGGCGTGCATCGATGCCTGCGACTCGATCATGGACAAAATGGGCTACGCCCGCGGCCTGGTGAGCTACACCAGCGAACATCAACTGCAAGGCGGCAAGACCCACCTGCTCAGGCCACGTCTGATCGGCTACAGTGCGGTGCTGCTGGTGATGATCGCGGCGTTGGTCGTGGCACTGGTGCAGCGGCCGATGGTGTCGCTGGACGTGACCAAGGACCGCGGCATGTTCCGCGAAAACAGCCAGGGCCTGATCGAAAACATCTACAGCCTCAAGGTCATCAACAAGACCCAGCAACCCCAGGACTACCGCCTGGAACTGGTGGATGGCGAAGGCTTCCAGCTGCAAGGCAAGACCCAGATCAGCCTGGCCCCGGGGGAAATCAGCGACGTGCCGGTGTCGGTGGCGTTGCTGGCGGACAAGCCGGCGAGCAGTTCGCAGATCCTGCGCTTCAAGGTCACCGACGTCGACGAACCATGGGTCTACAGCGCTGCAGACAGCCGTTTCGTGGCACCGCTGAACCGCTGAGGGTTGGCCAGCATAAGAGATCAAATGTGGCAGCCGCTAAGCCGGCGGCCACATTTCGCCCTGCGTACATCTTGAGAAGATTAATTTGGCTACCATGAAACGCTACGAAAAATTCGCCGACGACATCGCAGAACTGATCCGCTCCGGCGTGCTCGGCCCTGGCCAGCGAGTGCCTTCGGTGCGCTATGCCAGCCAGACCTACGGCGTCAGCCCGTCCACGGTGTTCCAGGCGTACTACCTGCTGGAACGCCGCGGCCTGATCCGGGCGCGACCGCGTTCTGGCTACTTCGTCAACACCCATGCGCCCAGCCCGTTCTCCGAACCGGTGGTGAGTGAACACGTGCATGAATCCACCGAAGTCGATGTGAGCGAATTGGTGTTCTCGGTGCTCGAGTCCATCAAAGACCCGAATACCGTGCCGTTCGGCTCGGCCTTCCCCAGCCCGATGCTGTTCCCGCTGCCCCGCCTGGCTCGCTCCCTGGCCAGCGCTGCCCGTGAGATGGACCCGCGCCTGGTGGTTACCGACATGTCGCCGGGCAACCCGCAACTGCGCCGGCAGATTGCCCTGCGTTATATGGTCGGCGGCCTGATGTTGCCGATGGAAGAGCTGCTGATCACCAACGGCGCCCTCGAAGCCCTGAACCTGTGCCTGCAGGCCGTCACCGAGCCGGGCGATCTGGTGGCCATTGAAGCGCCGGCGTTTTATGCCTGCCTGCAAGTGCTCGAACGCCTGAAACTCAAAGCGGTGGAAATCCCCGTGCATCCGCGTGACGGCATCGACCTCAACGCCCTGGCGCAAAGCCTGGAGCGCTACCCGATCAAAGCCTGTTGGACCATGACCAGTTTCCAGAACCCCATGGGCGCCACGCTGCCGGAAGCGAAGAAACAGGAATTGGTGGAGCTGCTGCGCCGCCATCAGGTGCCGTTGATCGAGGACGACGTCTACGCAGAGTTGTACTACGGACAACAGGCACCGAAACCCGCCAAGGCCTTCGACACCGAGGGCCTGGTGATGCACTGCGGCTCCTTCGCCAAGAGCCTCGCACCGGGTTATCGCATTGGCTGGGTGGCGGCCGGGCGCTATGCGCAGAAGGTCGAGCGTTTGAAGCTGATGACCTCGTTGTGCCCGTCGATGCCCGCCCAGGCGGCGATTGCCGACTACCTGCAACATGGCGGCTATGACCGGCACTTGCGCAAATTGCGCTACGCCCTGGAAGAACAGCAAAGCGCCATGCTCGCGGCCATCGCCCGGTATTTTCCGGCGCAGACGCGGGTCAGCCAGCCGGCCGGCGGGTATTTCCTCTGGCTGGAATTGCCGGAGCAGACGGATTCATTGAAGTTGTTCCAGATGGCCTTGGCCCAGGGCATCAGCATCGCGCCGGGGCCGATTTTCTCGGCGACCCAGCGTTTCAGGAACTGTATCCGCCTGAACTACGGCAGCCCGTGGTCGGAAGCATCGGAAAAAGCGATGGAGACGTTGGGACGCATTGTGCGCTCGTTTTGACGCGGAACCAGATCGACGCACGTACCACACAGGACACTCACTATTCCTGGTTCGAACCAGAGGTTTCCTATGAGCGTTTCTGTACCCCCAAGGCCTGCACCCCTGCCC
>NZ_JBWKXO010000041.1:0-28761 GCF_059423025.1 Pseudomonas sp. GW704-F2
TGCTGATGGCTGGCGCTGCGGGCCTCACCTGGCAGGTTCAGGACTGGCGCATGGGCAAGAAGCTCGCCGAGCAGGCCAGCCTGCACAAGGATGACCTGGCGGCGATCACCAATGCCGCCGCCGACCAAGCCCGCGACGAGACCGATAAGCGCATGGCCCTGGAGCAGCAGCTCGCCGGCCAGGACCAACAACACACCAGGGAATTATCCGATGCCCAACGCAACCAGGCTGTTCTGCGCGATCGCCTTGCCACTTCTGATCTGCGGCTGTCAGTCCTCCTTGCCGAGGATTCAGCCAGTGGCTGCAACGTGCCTGCCACCCCCGGCGCCGTCGGCGTGGTTCATGGAGCCGCGCGAGCCCAACTTGACCCAGCGCATGCTCAACGAATTCTCGCCATCACCGGTGACGGCGATCAAGGATTGATCGCGCTGCGGGCGTGCCAGGCGTATGTCAGGGCGATAGCTCGCTGACTGTCTGATCAGTCAGGAGCCATGAGGACGGCCAGGGTCAGCTTGATGAACTCTTCGTTCTCGTCGATGGTGTGCAGAGCGCCGCGCACGTTCTCGGCCACATCAGCGGAGCCACGCTGCTCGACCCAGTTCGAGATCTCCATGATGGACGCCTCAAGGGCCAGCTGGTTTTCGTAGAGCTTGGAGAGCAGGGAAGGGAGTAGGTCTGAGTTGGGCATCGGCGGTCCTCTGGTGGAGTGAACAGCTTAGCAGTCGGTGTTCTTTGGGGTGTTTGTGTTCGGTCGGCAGGACGCCGGGGGAGGGGTAAGTCGTTTCCGCAACCTGATGCGCGCCCCTTGTTCTATGCGGCTTGTAGGGCATCAAAAAATGCTCTGGTGCGGAAATGATGAAGACCTAAGCTGTTGATTTGTATTGTTAAGTCGGCAGTCTTGAAAACCGGCGAACGTTAATAGCGTTCCCAGGGTTCGAATCCCTGGTTTCCCGCCAAGATTTACACGAAAGCCCCGCTGATGCGGGGCTTTTGCGTTTCTGGGGCTTGGACACTTCCGATCTTAATTTGCTCGGCGTTCCAGAACTATTATGGAAGCGTTCCATAACTTTTCTATTTTGACGGCTTCGCGGTGGCGCCGAGTCTCCTATAAACGCGCTTTGTGATTTCCTGATTGCTATGCCCCAATAGCAGGCTCGCATCGCCGATATCCACAATTTCAGACGCCGCCTTGGGTCGGATATCTCGGAATTGGAACCCGCCGATCTTTGCAGCGAGCATCGGATCTCCTTGTTCGATAGCTTTCTCGCAAGCCATCTCTCAGCAGGTGAGATCGTAGAAAAATGGCGCTTCCGCTAGCGCCCGCTACGATCTTGTTGTGGCAATAAGCCATATAGGGGAGGAAGTGGGCATGAAACGGTTTATGATTTTTTCAGTGATAGCCGTGCTGGCAGGATGCTCAGGGAAAATTGTCACGTATGAGCAATCTGACTGCAAGAATGGTTGTGAGGGTGTTCCTTTTTTTCGGCTAGTTCAGGTAAAGGAGCATTACATTCAGGACAAAATCCTGAATAAAGAAGGTGAGATGCTACGTTACGCCGGCGGCGACGAAAACACTGGCTGCTTTGCGGTCCAAGTCACTGAAACGAAGCTAATCCCGGCGGCCCAGGAAAGCTATATCCGTTACGAGGCTGGATGGCTCGAAACTTCTAAATTCTCGGTAGACCTAAACGATAACGGTAGCTTGGCAAAGGTGGGCGCCGATTCGACACCCGGACTGAAGATGGCAGTGGACGCGGTGTCCACACTAGCAACCGCCTATGGGACGGTGAAGTCCACCGATAAGTCTAAATCAAAAATTCAACTACCTTACTGCAACGCTGGCAGAGTTCCCGTGACCGGAGCCTAGTTGAACCAGTTAGGCCCAGCTCATCGCTGGGCTTTTTGCATCTGTACTTGGTTGTAGCGTACTGTATTTTCCCCTCTTTAGTATGCGGCGTGTTACCTATGTCTGATGAAGTTCGGCTTGTCGTCATCATCAATACCCAGCCAGGTCGAGGCTCGGACCAGCTCGCGGCTTTTGAAAAACTCGCTCCTTTGGTCAGGGCTGAGCAAGGGTGCATTCAATATGATATCCATCCTGTAGTCGGAAACAGCGATAGCTTTGTATTGATCGAGAAGTGGGCATCAAAAGAAGCGCTTGATGCACATGATCTCGCTCCGCATATGCTTGAGGCAGCCAAGCACAACCCGACGTTCCGTGCGGGGCCGGCTACAGTGCTGTTTTTGGAATCGGCGGTGCTTTCATCGTACTGAAGAAGGGCTGAGCTCACAACAGAAGAGCCCAGCCCCACGCAGGGCTCTTTGCATCTGGCTTTCCCAGTGCTATTTTTCCGAATTAACCCCCACACGGAGAGTGCAATGGCCCGATACTTCAAAAGTCTAGACAATGGCAAGGTTGAAGAAGTCGATGCGTTTCAGGTTCTGGCAATATTGTTCCTAGGCCCACTCTATCTTTGCTTCGCCGGCCTTTGGCGCCATTTATTAATCTGGGGTATTGCTATAGGGTTGGGGCTGTTTGCAGGCCCGCCTTGGGCAGCTATACCTATTGCTGGACTGCCAATCATCTACTGTTTTTTGATACGTAGAATTGTGGCAGATGAGTATTTGAAGAAGGGCTGGGTAGAGGTGGCTGATCCAAAGCTTGCACTCGATAAAGAAGTTCCAGACGCTTAGTCTCTTGCAGATTAGTTGCTTTGAGCCCAGCCTCGCGCTGGGCTTTTTGCCTTCTGCGGCCAGGTGCTACAGTCCCGCCAAACCAAAGAGGCAACGACATGCGAAGTGTTGTAGCGGGACAGGCGGTTATTCTGCTGGCTGGGTGTTCGTGATCGGTGCGCTTCTGATCGTGACCGGTGTACTGGTACTAACGTTAATCGAGAGCAAAAAAGCGAGAGCAGAGGTCGCAGCGACCCTCGGTTCGAGCGTGGTTCGTCAGAACGCCCTAAGCCAGGAGCTCCGCGCCGAAATTGAGGAAATCAATAAACAGAATTTGCTCGAAATGGCTGCGGTATCCAAGGATCATCATTACGAGATGGAGAATCTAAGGATCATTCTTTCCATCGCTGAGCAGGATCTCGACGCGGCTCTGAAGGTCGCTTCTAAGGCTACACAGTAAGACATACAAATGCAGAGCCAGATCGACCATACCAATGCGTTGATGGCTTCTTGTGCCTGACCACCCCTCTTTTTTTAGCGCTATCGTTTAGCGAACGCTCAAAATATGAACTTCATCACCAGAGAGCGAATTGCTCTGCGTACCCCATGCGAAAAAATAGCCGTAGTCAGCCAAATAATAAAATTTTCTAACGATTGCGTGCTTGTCGCCTTGAGTCGTGCAGCCCATTTCCTTGGCTTTTCCAGTCAGTCCAGCACTGAGCTCATCGGCGTCAAGTTCGCGCTTTACAGTGCAGTCGACCGCGTAGCCTTTCCCGTCGCCCCAACGTTGCTCAGCGCCGTGCTGGCGCCCCTGAGCGGAGTAACTCAGGAGAGAGCCTATGGGCATGCGCTGCCAATCCCCGGAAAAACTCAAGCTTTTGAGTTCATAGGTGCCCACTTTCTGGTCAAACGTAGTGATGGTACTGGCGAGCACAATCAACCCCCGCCAAGTAACTCTACGTATCTCGTACGCCTCACTGCGTACATCGACAACTACTTGCCCGCTCGCTGAGTCCGTGGTGAGGAAATTCTCTTCGTACACCAACGAAGCACCACCCTTGCGGGTGGGTGTCCGGCTCGTCGCAACATAGCTGAGTTTTTTGGCTGCCGGTTGCAGATTGAGGGCGTTGATTGCAGAAAGCATTGGCGTACCAACACTATATGGGCTTGGCACAGCACGCACTTTGTAGCGCGGTTTATACGTGGGCAGTTGCTTCAGTTGTTCAGCGCCGGCGCACAGCGTCTTGAACAACAGCTTGTAATCATCGCGGGCTTGCGCAACAGTCTTGACGACTGGATTCTGCGGGGTCTCACCGTCTATCACACTGTTAAATATATCAACGTCATAACTGGCCAGCCGACGAAACTTCTGCTCGGTGCAATCGACAGCATAGTGTTCACGCTTTTGGGCAGACGGCGTGCCTTGCGAGGCATCCGTCAGTATTTTTTTATTGTCATACGCCCCCCAGAACAGCGTTTCCGAGCCTTGCTGTTTGATGCTATGCCTATCAAGCATCACCCATTGGTCATCCTCTTTTACGCTGACGACTCTCCAGTCGGGCTGCGGTGTCTCAGAACAGGCGTGAATGAAACTCGGGTTACTGGTGAGCCCTGAATAAAGGGATGACGTCAGGGAGCGTGCGCCCACGTACACCCCGTTTTGCCGATTGATGTAAACCCGCGCAAAGGGAGAATCAATGTAAGCGGCACGCAGTTGTGCCACGCTGCAAGACGCCTCCAATTGCACAACGGTGCGTTCCGGTTTTGCATCTGTTTTCGGAGCGACGAGCTGGAAATTCAATCTGTCTCCGTCACGGAATACCGTATCAGCTACCACAGGTTGACCCAGAAAAACGCCATATGCCTTTACCGCACTTTTGCTCAGCGACACTGGCTGACTAACACACCCCCCGACGGCTGCCATGGAAAGCAGTAACGCAATTCGTTGCACAGGTATTCCTTAGAGAAGTTCTGGAGTAAGCGCCGTTTTTCAAGAGTCATCTCGGTGCGCGCCGTATTTTGCGCGTCGTGACCGGTCATTTCGCTACCGGTAAAACCAACTCCTTCTGCCCTTCCACCGTCACGTCATAAACCTTCTCGCTACACACCGAGAACCCCTGCAAATCAAACTCCACCAGATAGGTCTTGTTCGCTTTCGGCAGAAAGCTGCGCGACAACGGCCCGCACTTTTCCAGGCTGTACGAGGTCCCGCGATCATTGCGCCAGTTCGCAACGCCTTCCACCACCGTCAACTGATTCGCCGGCACCAACGTCTCCCGGAACGGCCGGGCACGATAGAGCCCATGGGCCAGGCCCTTGTATAACCCTCGGACAAACGCCGGCGCCTGTTGCTCCAGGGAATCGTTGTAAACAACCCCCACGCTGCTCAAATTCCCCTCGGGCCCAGCGCTGAAGCTCACCTGCGATTCGGTGCTGAGCATTCTGAAAATAACCTTCGCATGGTGGTCGTCTGCCGTCAGTACGACCGGCTTGGGTTTGGCCGGCGGCAGGCCTTTATGAGAAGAACAACCCGCACCAAAAACAGCCACCAGGCACAACGGAAAGACCCAAGCAAAGGAACGACCCATAGATAAATTCAAACCCTGTTAAATGCCATGATGGTTAAGTGCGAGATAGCTTAATGCCATCACTTGAAAAAGTATCTCCCCAACCGCCCATGGGCCTCGTAATATTCCCGGTCGGGAGCTGATGAAGGGCCGCAATGGCAGCCTGTTGACCCTGTCTTACCTGGGCGCAGAACGCACCATGCCCAACTACAACGTGATGGGCATGGCCAAGGCTTCGCTGGAGGCTGGCGTACGGTATCTGGCCGGCTCGTTGAGCCCCGAAGGCACGCGGGTTAACGCGGTGTCTGCCGGGCCGATTCGCACCCTCGCCGCTTCCGGCATCTAGAATTTCCTCAAGACGCTGGTGGCCAACGAGGCGCAAACGCCGTTGCGCCGTAACGTCACCATTGAAGAGGTCGGCAATGCCGGCGCCTTCCTGTGCTCGGGCCTGGAGTCGGGAATCAGCGGGGAAATCATGTACGTGGACGGCGGCTTTAACACCACAGCCATGGGCAATCTCGACGAGTGATCGTCAGGCCGTAACAGTGCCCCATTTACTGGGGTGCTGTTGCGTCAAACCCCTTGCCGCACAAAACACTGCTCCACCACCGACTTGCCCCACTGCTGCCCTTCCTGCTCCGACTCCAGCACAAAGCCCACGTTTTGATACAGCTTATGGGCGGCGACCACTGGTTCAGATATGACGATAAAGGTACCAGTACTACTCGGTTCGCACATACGGCCCGCGAGGCTCTGCCTTACCTGAGCGGTGAAGCATTGGCCCACTGGGCCAAAGGGCCTCTCCCGGACACCAAAAGCTCGTAAACGCTTCACCGCTACCGTCGACAAGGGCGTCTTGCTCGCGCCATGGCCTAAGATGATTTCGTCAAGATGTGTCTACTGTACGGTTACTTTTAACGCACGGCTTAGCGGTGTTGGTGGATTTTAGTGCTCACCCTCTCCACGGACTTGCTGTAGCGGTCGCCCCGGGCGTCGATGCACATGGCGCTCAGGTAGATCGGCCTGGCCAATTTTCCCCGGCGCGACGCTCTTCAGCGACGTGTAATTGATCATGCCCTGGCGGCCGCTCGGGCCGATGTTTATTCGCGGGCACGGCTGAATCATTGGGCTGATTTGCAGTCAAAAAATTAACCCTCTCAAGCAATTAGGACGTTCAAGATGAAGCGCGCAGCAATAACCCTTTTGGCCATTTCTGGTCTTATTCTGCTTGGTGGTTGCGTGCCTATCTGGGACGACGGAGGACGGTATGGGCATGATCGTTACAGAGGGGATGATCATGGGCGCAGATACGACCAGGGCTACGATGACCAAGGTCGGGGCCGTGGGTATGATCGCCGATACGATGATCGCGGGTATGATCGTTATCACGGTCGAGATCGTGATGATCGGGATGACTGATTCCTTGAGTATCAGTGGCGGCCTATAGCGTTATAGGCCGCGAATTCGTCCGCATCGGATGTCGCTTGAATCCCTTCGAGTGTTGCCCGTCTACGCCGCGACAAAATCCGCTAAGGCCAGGGGCAAGGCAACCACCCTGCTGTCATCACAGAGGGCTGAGCGATATCCGATACACCGCGCTGGTTGATCAGTTTTCCTGGTTCGCCTCGATCATCTTTTCGATGTCGGTGGCGACCGGCTTCCTCCAGTTCTTGATCCGGCCTGGCTTCAGGTCGATGTTCAGGATCAGGTAGTCACCGTAATGCTGGGCGGGGAAGAGGTCCGGCACGTAGCCTTCATCGCACCCACGAACCTCGGCCACCTCGCAATAAGTCGCAGATAGCGAAACGCCCGCTCAGGGGTGGGATACGCATTCAGGTCGGGGAGGGCATCAATCGTCATGCTTGCGGCTCCAGGGGAGAGAGAAGCCAGAAGCGCAGCACAAGCAAGGGCGCGCGATCAGCCTTCGAGTCCCGCAATCCTCGCGTGACCCGAAGGGTGTTAAGCGCGCTTAGATGCGGATGATCTGGGTGATGTGCGGCTTACCTTTGAGGGGGGCGTAGATTTCTACGATTGCTGCCCAGATTGCTGGCGAACCAGGCTGCTGTGCTTTGGCGTGATAGCGATAGTTTGTGCCGGCGACGACCTGGGTCGCAACCGTCTCAGGGGTGTATTGCACCCCCACAAAGCCTTCCAAGGCTTCTTTGAATACAGCATGGTCCTTTGGAGTCAGTTCGTGGTAAGCAGTCCATCCGCCAACACCAACGTAGTTTTCTTGAGCTGACATACTATAAATCTCCATATTTAAGTTCCTACTCGTTTGGCTTTTCGGAGTTCGCCCCGTCTATTGAATGGTTTCCGGAATCCATTTCCTGAGGGTGCTCCTGGGCAACGACTGTTGGTCGCAAAACAGATTCCTGGGAAGGCACCAATGCTTAACGCTTTGGTCGGGCAGGGTCAGCCATAGGCGCGCGTGCATGCCTGAGCATTTGGCTATGGAGGATGGGGTGGCGGTCACCCGCTTCAGATCCTCTTCCCTGATAGAAACAATTCACCAATGAGTGATGATTGCCAGACGTCCACGTCTTGTCCAAGGTGGCTCTGCGCATGAGGCATGCCGCTTGATGGCTTTAAGCTATCAAATACAAGGGGAATGTATGTACGTGTTTGGCAGTGCTGGGTGTAAGGCATCGACGATTGGTGAAATCGAAAGCAGCACCTGATCCCGCAATTTTTTAACCTGGAGGGTGCCTAATCGGCGGTTATTGTTGGGTGCCACGCTCCGTTAACGGATGCAGCGAGTGGGATGGGTATTACGGAACTAAAACCTTCAATACCGTCTACATTTCAGGGAGCATTCCCTTCCGGAGAAGACAGTCATGTTTAGATCACGCACGCTTGTAGCTGCTATCTGCCTTACTTTGGCCGTTGGCTCGGTGGCCGCACTCGCAGACCCTGGCAATGGGAAAGGTCAAGGCAATGGAAAAGGCAACTCACAAGGTGGTCAAGGTCATGGCAACCAGGGTAATAAGGGGAAAGGTCCCAGCGGAGACGATTGGTCTCGCGGACCAAGCATTGACCGAGGCAGCGTATTGGGAGTGCTCGGCGGCTACCGTGACTACTGGAGCCCAGGCCCTTCACTGCCACCCGGAATACAAAAGAACCTCGCCAGAGGGAAGCCTCTTCCTCCAGGCATCGCCAAGAAACTTGATGGTCGATTGCTGGGCAGACTTCCACATTACGACGGCTACGAATGGCAGCAGGCAGGCACGGACTTGATACTGGTCGCAATTGCTTCCGGCATAATCTACGAAGTCCTCAACGGCGCCTTCGATTAAGGCGATAACGCTTCGACGATCTATGCCAAACGCCCGCCGCCACGCGGGCGTTGTTGTATCCGCGCTAAACGCGACCATGAGCAATCGCAAGGTCGGCTGTCTCAGGGGCTGATCGTAGGCTTGCTTCACGGCTACGCCAATGCACAAACACACCAAATCCATGACAGCCAAACAATCCGGCGGGTGCAATCGAACGTGTCTATCGGGAAAGATCAAGGCACATCACAACCATTCCGATTTCGGCCATGTCGGTACTGAAAGGGATTTCGCCCAGCGCCCTGAACAATTTAGGGCCAAAGGAAAAATGCCCAGAAGAGTTGGGTGTCAGCCTGCGCCAAAAAAGCAAAGCCCCGGAGGTTCGCGGCTCCAGGGCTTCTATTTTCGCCTCCATCCCTAAACGGCTGGCGAACGTGGTCGCAGATTATCAGCGGCCCCCGGATGTTTCACTACGACTATTGGCGATAGTGTTCGATCGGCAGCACGCGGGGGAGGGCGGAATGATTTCCGCCACCTTATGCGCCCCATGATCGGCTCGGGCTCCAACGCATTCAAAAGTGCCTTGGTGCGGTAATTATTAGAATCTAACGTATTGTTTTAAAAAGTTACTTTGGATTCCTGGAAGCCAGTGAGCGTTACTGGCGATTCCAGGGTTCGAATCCTGACGCACACCTTTTATGAAGGCGTTGACCCGAGTAAGAGGTTCGCCAACGTGACGAGTCCACTCGCCGCGTTACCCGATAATGTTCGAGGGGCGGAGATTACTCTCACGGGCGAAGGGCCCGATGCTGCGCTGCTGATCCGGTTTGCTTTTCCAAAGCTGGGAGCCAATCTAAGCGATTAACTGCTGAACAAACCTCGCCTGGGTTGCGACATGTGCAGCCCCTGGCGAACTCGGGGATCAGCACTAAAGGCTTCGCTCAGTCGCTATGCCCGCTCCTCAATCGTATTAGCCATTTCACGACTTCGAACCACATTACGCTCAGCGCGACGATGCCAAATGCGAAAAGTAGCAGTACTGGCGCGGGTGTCACGAATGAGAACAGCTGGGTAACCGGCGGAAAAAATAGCGCTATCGCCAACATGGCCAACGTTGCGAAAGCGATCCAACTGAGCTGGGTGCCAAACGCGCCAGGCCCCACCCAGCGCGTGCGGCCCCATGACTTATTGGTATGGATCAGGGCGAGGTTGGCCAGCGCCAGGACGACGAAGGTCAGTGTTCTCGCCAGCTCATCTCGCTCAGACGCTACCGGCGCAAAGAACCTCATACCCGCATACGTCGCGAGAAGCAGTATCAGTAAGCCAATGCCCTGGCAGAGGCCGCGTATCATCACTGCGCTGTCGAACAACCGTTGCTCCTTTCGACGTGGAGGAGCCTTCATCGCATCCGGCTCAAGCGGTTCGGCCTCGAACACGACCGAGCAGGCAGGGTCGATGATCAGTTGCAAGAACAAAATGTGCGCCGGCATCAGCACCATCGGCCAGCCGAAAAGCACTGGAAGCATCGATAGGCCGACGATCGGCACGTGTACGGCCACCACAAACACAATCGCCTTGCGCAAGTTGGAGAAAATGCGGCGGCCATAGCGCACGGCGGTCACCAACGACTCGAAATCATCATTGAGCAAAACCAGTGCGGCCGCCTCGCGTGCGACCTCGGTGCCACGCGCACCCATCGCAACGCCAATATCGGCAGCCTTCAGTGCAGGCGCGTCGTTGACACCGTCGCCGGTCATGGCGACGACATCACCCTGTGTACGGAACGCGCGGACCAGGCGCAGTTTCTGCTCTGGCTGAACACGGCAGAAGATCTGCGTCGTGATCAATCGTGCGGCCAGCTCAGAATCGTTCAGCGTGGACAGTTCGGTTCCAGTGATCACCGGCGCATCGGTGCCCAGCCCGGCCTGCCTGGCGACCGACATCGCTGTGGCCGGGTGGTCGCCAGTCATCATCACCACACGGATGCCTGCGGCCCGGCACTCGGCAATAGCCTGCGGCACATCTGGACGAATCGGATCTTCGAGCCCGACCAATCCTAGAAACCTGAAGTCGAAGTCGTGCTGTAAACCGGGCAATACCTCGGCGGCGAAGGTCGCCTGTGCGACGCCGAGAACGCGAAGCCCGTCTGCCGCCATTGCCAGCACCTGAGCCGCAATGCGCGCGCTGCGAACGGGATCCATATGGCACAAATCGACGATTGCCTCGGGCGCTCCCTTTGCGGCAATGAGTCGCTCTCGTTGATTCGGTGATTGCCAGACCCGCGACATTGCCAGCATCTGGGGTGACAAGGGATAGTCGTCGATCAGGGTCCAGTCGGCGTGAAGGTGCTCGGTGAGCGCCAGCAGGCTCTGCCCGGTCTCGCCGATGGCCGACTCCATCGGGTCGAAAGCACGGCGGTGGCTGGCGAGAACCGCGTACTCAAGCACACCATGGAGTGCCTCCTGCAAAGGCATGCCGCCGTCAGTACCGTCTCTGGCGACTTCATACTCAGCCTCCTCGGACCAAAGGCGCCTGACCGTCATTCTGTTAGCCGTCAGCGTACCGGTCTTGTCGACGCATAAGACGGTGGTCGCACCGAGCAATTCGACGGCAGGGATGCTAC
The DNA here is from genome assembly GCF_059423025.1 of Pseudomonas sp. GW704-F2. Taxonomy (NCBI): domain Bacteria; kingdom Pseudomonadati; phylum Pseudomonadota; class Gammaproteobacteria; order Pseudomonadales; family Pseudomonadaceae; genus Pseudomonas; species Pseudomonas sp. GW704-F2. The sequence continues at coordinate 11,136 of NZ_JBWKXO010000041.1, forward strand.
GCGCTAACACCTTCTCACGGGCGAGTCGCCAGGCGCCGAGGCCTAGAAAGAGCGTCAGTACAACCGGCAACTCCTCCGGTAGGATTGCCATCGCCAGCGTCAGGCCCGCCAGCATCCCATGCAGCCAGTCACCGCGCAGCAGCCCGAAAGCGATAGCGAGCGCCGCCGCCAGCGCCAGGCCTATGACAGCGACCCGCTTGACCACACGACGCGTTTGCTGTTGTGTCGGGGTGGGTTCCACCTCGATGTCCGCCAGTGACTGGCCAATCCGGCCCAGCGCACTGCGCTCGCCTGTGGCGGTGACACGTCCCTGGGCGGTGCCGCACGTGACCAATGTGCCTGAAAATGCCTGCGCAAGGGTCGCATCCATTGGCGGCGGCGCTGGATCACCAAGTGTATGAGACTGCGGCGCGACCAGCTTGCTGACTGGCATGGATTCTCCGGTCAGCAAGGACTCATCAATTGATAGGTTGGCGCATGTTGTCAGTAGCAGGTCAGCGGGTACGCGATCGCCTTCAGCCAGCATCACAACATCGCCAACGACCAGGTCCCGCGCGGGAACGCTGCACTCCTTACCTTCCCTTAGCACTTTAGCCCTTGGGCTGGAGAGGTCCCGCAACGCATTCAGGGAGCGTTCACTGCGTCGCTGTTGGACAAAGCTGATGCTCATCACGACGAAGACAAAGCCCAGCAACATCAGGGCTTCCTGGACATCGCCCAGCACCATATACAAAGCGCCGCACGCGACCAGCAGGAGAAACATCGGCTCGAAGACCACGTCACACATCAGGCGCAAGGCGCTGCGTCGGCGGGAGGCGGGGAGTTCGTTCGGCCCGTCCTGCGCCAGACGTTGCTGCACCTGCGCCTCGCACAAACCCTCAAGCGGCGTCTGCGAACCTGAATGAGGTAGCTCAGCGTTCACAACGCGGCCGTTATGAGTGGGTGATCGTGACTCGAATCAAGGGGGGGCAATGGGGCAATGTGTGTCATCAGGTTCTGTACCCCCATGGCGCTGCGATACCTGCAGGCTGGCTCTATAGCGATGTGATGTCCTGCCTCGAGGCTTGTAGTCGTATCGACCTCGAGGCATGCGTCTAAGACCATCATGTAATCCGTCCTACAGGTACGCTAGCACAACGTTGCTTTAAATATTGCGGCATTCGCCGCTCTCGATAAGGGAGCCCCAAGAACGCCTGAATCAGTTTGGCCCTTTGCGGATATCCAGGCTCAGAGCGTGCCGTTTTCATCGTGCAGTTGGGACTTTAGATGTATGCGAAACATCGATGTCCAGCTCATTTCACGCGTCCGGCTGTCTTGTATAAACCTGAATTGTTACAGAAATGGAAAATTACTTTCACGGGAAACGAGGTCATTCCATCGGCGGGAAAGTGTTATAAGTTTTTCACCTTAGGCTCTGCCCTGTACTAAAAATAAACCGTTATAAAACGGTACCTTGCGCTGCGCAGTCAATGCGTTGCGACTTAGAAACCTTCTCATCTGCCATCGACTTATGACTCTTCGCTTTTGACCGCCTGACTTCAGGGGAGACCCTGCTGACTGTGCGTTGAGAGACGAGGCAGCTCTATTAAAAACAGGGGAACAAACAATGTCTTTTAAGTGGAATTTGGTGGCGCTGACGGTCTCGCTGGGTGCTAGTCAACTAGCGTCAGCCGCGGGTGTGGAGGACCAGGCGACTGCCAAGGGGTTTGTTGAAGGCAGTAGTTTGAACCTGCTGCTTCGTAACTTTTATTTTGATCGTGACGGTAAGAATTCGGCGGGTGATAAACAGGACTGGTTGCAGGTGATACAAGGCAACTTCTCCTCCGGCTTCACCCAAGGCACCATCGGTTTTGGTGTAGATGCTTACGGATACTGGGGCGTGAAGCTGGACGGTGGCAAAGGCAATGCAGGCTATGGCAACTTGCCGGTCGACAGCAACGGCCGGCCGGAGAATGACTTCAGCAGTGCAGGCGCATCGATCAAGGCACGGTTCTCCAAGACTGAACTGCATTATGGCAACTTGCAGCCCAACAACCCGGTCCTGGCCACGGCGGGTACTCGCGCCACGCCTCAAACAGCGACTGGCTTCAACCTGTTGAGCAGCGAAATTGAAGGGTTGAACTTCGACGCCGGGCACTTCACCAGCAGTAACGGTCCGACCACGACCAACAATAGCCACGAATTGTATGCCGGTTATGCCAACATACCGGCCAAGAGCATTGACTACCTCGGCGGTAAGTACACGCTGACCGATAACTTGTCCATGAGCGTGTTTGCCTCGGACCTCAAGGACGTCTGGCATCAATACTACGGTAATGCCAACTACACGATTCCGTTCACTGCCGATCAATCATTGAACCTGGACTTCAACATCTACCGCACCACCGATTCCGGCCAGTCCAAAGCCGGTTCCATCAACAACACCACTTGGTCGTTGGCAGCGGCGTACTCTTTCCTGAGTGCTCATACCGTCACACTGGCATTCCAGAAAGTTCACGGCGACACGCCGTTCGACTATGTGGCCGTGGGTAATAACAAGTCGGGTGATCTGGCCGACTCCATCTTCCTGGCCAACTCGGTTCAATATTCTGACTTTAACGGCCCAGGCGAAAAGTCCTGGCAGGCCCGTTACGACTTGAACATGGCGACTTATGGCGTGCCAGGGCTGAGTTTTATGACGCGCTACCTCAACGGTGACAATATCGACGGCACGCACATGCCGGTCGGCAGCGCCTACCGTGCCTATGGTTATGGTGCTGACGGTAAGCACCATGAAACCAACTTTGAAGCCAAATACGTGGTGCAGAGCGGCCCGGTCAAAGACTTGTCGATGCGCGTGCGTCAAGCCTGGCACCGCGGTAATGCTGATCAGGCGGAAGGGGATTACAACGAAACCCGTCTGATCGTGGATTACCCAATCTCGATTTTCTAAGCGGACGATCGCCGGTCAAGCCCGGAAGACGCAACGCATTGACGGCCAGTTTCAGCTCTGCTGAAGCTGGCGTTTTTGTTTGTATAACGCGTTCTTTGTCGGCGGGAGGCTATGTCCGACGCTTGCCCTACAAGGTTGAGGTTCCCGTTTTGGCAGCCTGAACCTGCGGATCGTTACGCGCTTGTGCTGATTCGGGTGCCGACCGGCCCTGAGGTCGCTTTGTTGCGAAACCCACTGACATGCACTGGGCATTTCTCATGACCTTCCGGATGTTCTGTTGCCCAATCCTGCACTTTTTCGGATTTTTCGGATCTATCTCTATCCCAGCCATACTCATACTGCGTGTGGACATAAGAACTAGACCTGGTGCCGATGGATCATACGTTCCCGCCTCTTACCTGCCGATGGATGAACCGCCCGCGCTGGCTCGTCCTCGTGTTTCTGCTCTGCACCACCGCCTGCAGCCAGCAACAGGGGCGCGATATCGCCAGGCAATTCAGCAATGGCAAGCCTGATGAGTTTCTCCAGACCAGCGTCGACCGCATGGCCACCCTCAGCATGCGCGATAACCTGCAAAGCCTGTATCTGCTGATGAACAAGCTGTACCTGCGCAACCCCAACCAGTGGCGGCAGTCGGGTTACCTGGACGCGGTGAGCGCGGCGCGGGAAATCCGTTCGGCCATCGAAAACCGTCAACCGCTGCCCGCCCTGGGGGATCGTCGCGATCTGGCAGCCCTGAGTTACTCCTTGAGCCCCGAGTTTCGCGGCGATCGGGTCGGGGCGTTTATCTATGCGATTGGCAGCATGCTGGTGACTGCACATGGCGGGCGCACCCGGTTCTATATCTCTGACACGATCAACCCGCAATTCGTCAGCAACGCGGCGCGCAATATCGAAAAGGCCACCTGGCTGCTCAGCCAGCGTCAGGATGCCAATGGCGTGCTGCTGCTGTTTTCCAACGAGATCTCGGAGGAGGGCAGTAACCTCAGTTTCGCCGTTGAGTTCGGCAAGATCGTCGCGCGACTCGACCTGCTGACCCAGATGCTCGATGAGCGCTACCGACGCATTGGCGTCAATTACGCGCAAAGCCTGTTGCTGATGAATTTTCTGCCGGTGCAGTGAGCGTTAGGGCCGTTGAGTGCGGTGTTTCCGTTTCCTCTGTAGGAAGTGCCCTATCTTGCACTGCACTGCTTGAAACGCCCATCTGTCGGCAATAGCCTCGGACTTTTCTTAAATATGAGGCCCTACCTTGGGTAAGCGAAAAACGGTTTGGCCCACGGATCGCGAAATTCGCCTGCGATTTATCCTGTTTGCGGTGATTGACGCCGCGAGTGCGCAAGGCGTCTCTGCCGAGCTGTTGTTACCGGCACACAAACTGCTGCAGGAGTCGCCGACTGAGGCGCAATTTCGCGACGCCCTCAACAGCATTCTGACGACCGACGAAATGTACGGGTTCCGCTTTCCGGCGGGGTCGGAGGCGGATGACTTCATGCGCGCGCTGGCGTCCGCCGCGGGCTAGGAGACAGGTAGTTTTTTCAGAGGCCGGGAAGGCTCTGCGCCGTGAATAAGGCGTGACCTGGCGAGCGTCCCGGTCTTCCCATCACAGTTCGCGTGCGAGGCCTGGCCTTCACGCCCCCGCATTCCAAGGACCCGCCCCATGTTGCTGCGCCAACCCCCGCTGCTTTTTGCTGCCCTGACCCTCAGTTCCCTTGTGCAGGCCGAAGACCTGCAACTGGCGCCGGTCGAAGTCACCACCAGCGAAGCCAGCGCGGCTGAAGTGGCGCAGGCGCAGCTCAAGCGCGTGCCCGGCGGCACCAATTACATCGACATGGGCAGCGTGCAACAGGGGCGGGTGAGCACCAACGAGGACGTGTTCAAGTATCAGGCCGGGGTGTACGCCAAGGCGGCGAATAATGAAGGCGTCAAACTCTCGATCCGTGGCTCGGGCCTCAACCGCAGCCCCGGCGCCCATGCTTCCGGGTTGTACGAGACGCTCGACGGCTTGCCGCTGACGGGCCCCGGCGGTACGCCCTATGAACTCAAGGACCCCTTGTGGCAAAGCCGCGTCGAGGTGCTGCGCGGTGCCAACGGTTTTGATCAGGGCGCACTGGCCCTGGGTGGGGCGGTCAATTACGTGACCCACACCGGCTACGACGCACCCAAGCTGCAAGTGCGCTACGAAGCGGGCAGCCGTGGTTATGCCCAGCACGAGATCAGTTCGGGCCAGGTGCTGGGGGATGCCGACTATTACATCAGCCTCACCGATTCCGAATCCGACGGCTATCAGCAGCAGAGCGCCGGCACGGGCAAGGGCGTCGCGGCCAACTTCGGCTACCGTTTCAACCCGAACCTGGAGACGCGCTTTTACTTGCGCTACCGCGAAACCACCAACGACACGCCAGGCAAGCTCACGCGCTACCAGATCAGCCATGATCCGCGTGCCGCCAACAGCTTCAACGCCGCCCGCGACTCAAAACGCCTGCAACCGGGCTCCACCTGGATCGCCAACAAGACCACGTTGCAGCTCGACGACAACGCACGGCTGGAAGTCGGCCTGGCCTATCACGACTACCCGATGGACCTGCGCGAGGGCACCAATCGCCTGAAAGTCGCCTACACCGATATCAGCGGCACGCTGAACTACATTCGCCAGGACACCCTGTTCGGTCACGACAGTAAAACCACGATCGGCCTGCGCACCACCCAGGCGATGCCCAACAATGGCGCGTCGGAATACGTGCGAATTCCTGTCGGTAATACCGCAGGCTATGCCCCCGGCACCAAGACCCGCGACTACAGCTACCTGGGTTCCGACACCGTGCTGCATATCGGCAACGACCTGGAACTGGTCCCGGACCTGTGGCTGACCACCGGCCTGGCCGCGATCTACACCCGCCGCGAAACCCAGGTGACCTATCCCGACGGCCAGGCGCCGCTCAGTCAACATGACTGGGACTATGCGCCGCGCATCGGCCTGCGCTATGACTTCACCCCGCAATTGCAGGTGTACGGCAACCTGAGCCGCTCGGTCGAGCCGCCGCATGCCTGGTCGATGATCTGGGGTTCCAACAAATACTTCGGGCCGGGCAGCGGCCCGGCCACCGGCCTGCAACGCGAAGGCGTGAGTTTGAAAAACCAGACCGCCACCACCCTGGAAGTCGGCGGCCGTGGTGACGCGTGGTTCGGCCAATGGGACCTGGCACTGTACCGCTCGGAAGTGCGCCACGAGTTGCTCACCGTTGAAACCCAGGCCCAGACCCCCACCACCAACGCGATCCTCGCCGAGGCCAACGCCAGCCCCACGGTTCACCAAGGTGTCGAACTGAGCCTGCTCAGCCTGCTGTGGGATGGCGGCCGCAGCGGTAAGCTCGCCCTGCGCCAGGCCTACACCTTCAGCGACTTCCACTACCGCAACGACGACCGCTTCGGCGACAACACCTTGCCGGGCATTCCCAAGCACTACTACCAGGCACAGTTGCGCTACAGCCATCCGACCGGTTTCTACACCAGTCTCAACACCGAGCATTCCTCGCGGGTGGCGGTGGATTACGCCAATTCCTACTACGCGGCGGCCTATACCTTACTCGGCGCCACGTTCGGCTACGACGCCCCGCAGCAGGACTGGCAAGCCTGGGTTGACCTGCGCAACCTGACCAACCGCCGCTACGCCAACACCGTCACCCCGGGTTATGACGACAAGGGCCTGGACGCCGCCCGCTCCACGCCCGGGGATGGTCGGGGCATCTACACCGGCGTGTCGTGGAGCTGGCGTTGAGAGACCGACAACAGACGCTCGACTTGCGCGTGCTCCCACGTACTCATCAATGCCACTGGGTTGGTGCCATAGCGTTGCCAACTGTCCAATGAGCCATGCCGCCCGTCGGGTGAGCGGCAGTGCTGGCACCCCACCAGCACCGCACCTTGGGTCAGCAGCACCATCCGCCAGCCGTCGGTTTCCACGCTCACCGTGTCATCCGCTGCCGCGCAGGCGCTGATGACCCGCGTTTCCAGGGCCATATCCTTGAGCACTTGATAAGCCTCCCGTGCAGAAACGGTGGCGGCGGTTGCGGTCATCGGCGGTGTCCTCGTGATGGAGCGGCGCAGTGTCGCGTGCGGGCGAGGCGGTTTCAAGCCTGAGAGGGCAGCGGTCGATTGCTGCCCGGGTTTCAGTCATTGCCTTGGCGCAGGCGCTTGTACAGGGTGTTGCGGCTCACGCCGAGTTCCCGCGCCAGGTGGGAAATATTCCCGCCTGCCGCTTTCAATCGCCGCGTCAGGTCAATGCTGTCCTCCAGAGGCGCGCTGGCGGGCAGCGGCGCCGTCACGTTCAGATCGACGAAGAAGTCGTCCGGCAGATGCTCCGGGCGGATCGGCTGCTCCTCGGCCATGGCCAACGCCACCTGCAACACACTGCTGACCTGGCGCAAATTGCCCGGCCACGGGTGCTGCTCGAACAACGCCAGCACCTCGGCGCTCAGCCCGGCCCACTGCTTCGGTTCGCGGTGTTGCTGCCACAGTTGTTGGAACAACGCCTGCTTGTCAGTGCGCTCGCGCAGTGGCGGCAACTCCAGGGTCAGCCCGCCAATGCGGTAGTACAAATCCTCACGGAAGCGCCCGGCCTGCACCTGCTCGCGTAGCACATGGTTGGTGGCGGAGATGATGCGCAAATCCACCGGGAACAACTCGCTGCTGCCCACCGGTTGCACGCAGCGTTCCTGTAAGACCCGCAGCAAGCGGGCCTGGGTCGGCAGTGGCATATCACCGATCTCGTCGAGAAACAGCGTGCCCTTGTCGGCCTTGCGGATCAGGCCGACGCTGCCTTTTTGATTGGCGCCGGTGAAGGCGCCTTTTTCGTAGCCGAACAGTTCCGATTCCACCAGCTCAGCGGGAATCGCCGCACAGTTCACCGCGATAAAGGCCTGTTGGCTGCGCGAACTGGCCTGGTGCAGGGCTTTGACGAATACCTCTTTGCCCACGCCGGTTTCACCGTGGATCAGCAGCGGAATGTCCTTTTCCAGCAGGCGTTCGGCCTGGCGCACGGCTTTTTCCACGCGCACATCGCCAAAATGCAGGGTCTTGAGGCTGATCGGTACGGCTTGCGGCGGCGCCGGTTCGCTGAAAACCCGCGCGTGTACCGGCATCTGCTTGGGCCGCTTCAATAAACACTGGAAGCGATTGCGGCCGGCCGCCTGCAAGGAGAACGGCAAACCCTCCGGCTGATTCAGTAACTCCAGCATCGACACCTTGAACAAACGGTCGATCATCACCCGCGACAGGCTGATGCCCAGCAGGTTGTCGGCGCGGCGGTTGGCCGATAACACCTGGCCGCTTTCATCAAAGATCAGCAGGCCCGCCCATTGGCTGTCGAGGTTGTTCAGCCCGGTGTTGAAGGTCAGCTGGAAATGCTCGCCGCGAAACAGGTTGAGGATCAGCCGGTTTTCCACGGTCTGGCTCATCATCTTGACCATGCCCAGGGTGTGGGAGGGCGGCAGGTAGCTGTCGCTGGACACGTCCAGCACCGCGATGATTTCGCGCTGGGCGTCGAAGATCGGCGCCGCCGAACCGGTCATGAAGCGGTTGGCCTTGAGGAAGTGTTCATCGTGTTCGATATGCACCGCCTGGACACAGGCCAGCGCGGTGCCGATGGCATTGGTGCCGCTGGAACGCTCCATCCAGCTGGCGCCGGGGCTGAAGCCACGGGCCAACTTGGGGTCGATAAAGCGCTGGGTGCCCCACGACGTCAAAACCTGGCCCCGGTTGTCGGCCAGCATGATCAGGCAGTTGGAGTTGCTCAGGATGTTCTCGTAGTAAGGCAACACTTCCTGGTGGGTGGTCTGCACCAGGGAATGCTGGCTCTCCAGCAATTGGCTGATGCCCTCGGCGGGCAGTTGGTCAAAGCTGGGTGGGCTCTGGTGGTCCAGGCCGAATGCGCGGCAGCGGCGCCAGGACTCCTGGATGAGGGTGTCGTGAGTCAGCGGTTCGGCCATGGAGACCTTCTTTTTATTGTTTTTGGGTCTTGCGCAATCTAACGGATGTCACCCGGTCAATGTGGGAGGGGGCAAGTCGAATAGTCGCACCGCCCCTCCCACATGTGTTCTGCGTTGTTCAGTCAATCGGGTTCAAACAGTGTTGTTCAGAACTGTTCATTGTCAACCCGCTGAGTGTTCAGTTGTTCAGTCCGAATTGTTCATTTTTGTTCGCTCCCGAACCTCGCTTTCAGGGCATTTCCTTGTGGATCAAGCACCTGCTGCGGTTGGCACGAAACTCGCTGTGACCACTGGCCAGATTCATTCCAATAATAAAAAAGGGCGTGTCATGTCATTGACCCTGGAACATGTCTCCCGCGTCATCGAAGGCCAGACCTGGATCGACGACGCCAACCTGCGTTTCGAGGCCGGCTCCTTCAATGTGCTGCTCGGTCGCACCCTGTCCGGCAAGACCAGCCTGATGCGCCTGATGGCCGGCCTGGACAAGCCCGACAGCGGTCGCATCCTGATGAACGGCGTGGATGTCACCGCTAAACCGGTGCGCCTGCGCAACGTGTCGATGGTGTATCAACAGTTCATCAACTACCCGACCATGACCGTGTTCGAGAACATCGCCTCGCCGTTGCGCCAGGCCGGTGTGTCCAACGAGCTGATCCAGAGCAAGGTGCTGGAAACCGCGAAGATGCTGCGCATCGAGAAGTTCCTCAAGCGCCACCCGCTGGAGCTGTCCGGCGGCCAGCAGCAACGCACGGCGATGGCCCGCGCGTTGGTGAAGGATGCCGAACTGATCCTGTTCGATGAGCCGTTGGTGAACCTGGACTACAAACTGCGCGAAGAGCTGCGTCAGGAAATGCGCGAGCTGTTCAAGGCCCGCCACACCATTGCGATTTACGCCACCACCGAGCCCAACGAAGCGCTGGCACTCGGTGGCACCACCACCATCCTCCACGAAGGCCGGGTGATCCAGAGCGGCAAGGCCGCCGAGGTGTATCACCAGCCGCAGACCGTATTGGCTGCCGAGTTGTTTTCCGAACCGCCGATCAACCTGATGCCGGGCAGCATCAGCGGCAATGAAGTGAGCTTCGCCAATTTCGTACACTTCCCACTCAATGTTGACCTGCGTCCCATCGGCGAGGGCGAGTTCCGCTTTGGCGTGCGCCCCAGCCATATCAGCCTGGTGCCCAGCAACGACGACGACCTCGAACTGGCGGTGACCGTGGAAGTCGCCGAGATCAGCGGCTCGGAAACCTTCCTGCATGTGCGCAGCGAGCATTTCCTGCTGGTGTTGCACTTGCCGGGGGTGCATGAGTACGACGTCGACGCGCCGATCCGTGTGTATATCCCCACCCATAAACTGTTTGTGTTTGATGGCCAGGGCCGCTTGGTCCAGGCCCCCGGACGCCGTGTCGCGAGGGTTGCCTGATGGCCGAGATCCATTTGCAGAACCTGGCGCACAGCTACAGCCCTACGCCGACAGGTCCCGAGGACTACGCCATTCGGGAAATGAACCACGTATGGGAGCAGGGCGGCGCCTACGCCTTGCTCGGGCCTTCGGGCTGCGGCAAATCAACCCTGCTCAATATCATCTCCGGCCTGCTCAGCCCGTCCGAAGGGCAAGTGCTGTTCGACCATAAAGTGGTCAACGAGCTGACCCCGGAAAAACGCAACATCGCCCAGGTGTTCCAGTTCCCGGTGGTGTACGACACCATGACGGTGTTCGACAACCTGGCTTTCCCGTTGCGTAACCAGGGCATGGCCGAGGCGAAAATTCACAGCAAGGTGCAGGAAATCGCCGAAGTCCTTGACCTGCAAAGCCTGCTGAGCAAAAAGGCACGCAACCTCACCGCCGACGAAAAACAGAAAGTCTCCATGGGCCGGGGCCTGGTGCGTGACGACGTCTCGGCGATCCTGTTCGATGAACCGCTGACGGTGATCGACCCGCACCTCAAATGGAAACTGCGGCGCAAGCTCAAGCAGATCCACGAGCAGTTCAATATCACCATGGTCTACGTGACCCACGATCAACTGGAAGCCTCGACCTTCGCCGACAAGATCGCGGTGATGTACGGCGGGCAAATCGTGCAATTCGGCACGCCGCGGGAGTTGTTCGAGCGGCCGAGCCATACGTTTGTCGGCTATTTCATCGGCAGCCCTGGGATGAATCTGATCGAAGTGCAGGCTGAGGCCGGCGGAGTGCGCTTTGCCGACACCCATCTGCGGTTGTCCGAGGCCGTGCAGCAACGCCTCGCCGACACGCCCTACACGACCTTGCAGGTGGGCATCCGCCCGGAATTCATTCATGTGTGGGATGAGCATAACCCTGACGCACTGCAAGCCGACGTCACCCATATTGAAGACCTCGGCACCTACAAGATCCTGACCCTGAACCTGGACGGCGCCACCCTGAAAGTGCGCCTGGCCGAAGACAAACCGGTGCCCCAAGGCACAGCTTCTATCAGCTTCCCCGCGCAGTGGCTGATGCTCTACGCCGACGATTACCTGCTGGAGGTGCGGCCATGAACAAGGTGCAGAACAACAAGGCCTGGTGGCTGGTGTTGCCGGTGTTCCTGCTGGTGGCATTCAGTGCGGTGATCCCGATGATGACGGTGGTCAACTACTCGGTGCAGGACATTTTCGACCAGTCCAGCCGCTATTTCGTTGGCACCGACTGGTACAAGCAGGTGCTACTCGACCCGCGTCTGCACGACTCGCTGCTGCGCCAGTTCATCTACTCGGCGTGCGTGCTGCTGATCGAAATCCCGCTGGGCATCGCCATCGCCCTGACCATGCCGACCAAGGGCCGCTGGTCATCGCTGGTGCTGATCATCCTCGCCATTCCGTTGCTGATTCCGTGGAACGTGGTGGGCACCATCTGGCAGATTTTCGGCCGCGCCGATATCGGCCTGCTCGGCTCTACCCTCAATGCGCTGGGCATCAACTACAACTACGCGGCCAACACCATGGACGCCTGGGTCACGGTGCTGGTGATGGATGTCTGGCACTGGACCTCCCTGGTGGCGCTGCTGTGCTACTCGGGGCTGCGCGCTATTCCAGACGTGTACTACCAGGCGGCGCGTATCGATCGGGCGTCGGCCTGGGCGGTTTTCCGACATATCCAGCTGCCGAAGATGAAAAGTGTGCTGCTGATCGCGGTGATGCTGCGCTTCATGGACAGTTTCATGATCTACACCGAGCCCTTCGTACTGACCGGTGGCGGGCCGGGTAACGCCACCACGTTCCTCAGCCAGACGCTGACCCAGATGGCTGTCGGCCAATTCGACCTGGGCCCGGCCGCGGCGTTTTCCCTGGTGTACTTCCTGATCATCCTGTTGGTGTCCTGGCTGTTCTACACCGCCATGACCCATTCCGACGCCAACCGCTGAGGCCACCAACATGAGCAAGCGCAAAGTCATACCGCTGCTGATCTACATTCTGTTCCTGCTGGTGCCGATCTACTGGCTGCTGAACATGTCCTTCAAAAGCAACACCGAAATCCTCGGCGGGCTGACGCTGTTTCCGCAGGATTTCACCCTGGCCAACTACAAGGTGATCTTCACTGACCCGAGTTGGTACACCGGCTATCTCAACTCGCTGTACTACGTGAGCCTGAACACGCTGATCTCCTTGAGCGTGGCGCTGCCGGCGGCGTATGCGTTCTCGCGCTATCGCTTCCTGGGCGACAAGCACCTGTTTTTCTGGCTGCTGACCAACCGCATGGCGCCGCCGGCGGTGTTTCTGTTGCCGTTTTTCCAGCTGTATTCGTCCATCGGCCTGTTCGACACGCATATCGCGGTGGCCCTGGCGCACTGCCTGTTCAACGTGCCATTGGCGGTGTGGATTCTCGAAGGCTTCATGTCGGGTGTGCCCAAGGAAATCGACGAAACCGCCTACATCGACGGCTACTCCTTCCCCAAGTTCTTTGTGAAGATTTTTATCCCATTGATCGGCTCCGGCATCGGCGTGACGGCGTTTTTCTGCTTCATGTTTTCCTGGGTCGAACTGCTGCTGGCGCGCACCCTGACTTCGGTCAATGCCAAGCCCATCGCGGCGGTGATGACCCGTACCGTCTCGGCGTCGGGGATCGACTGGGGCGTGCTGGCGGCGGCGGGGGTGTTGACCATCCTGCCCGGCATGCTGGTGATCTGGTTTGTACGCAACCACGTGGCCAAGGGCTTTGCCCTGGGCCGGGTCTGAGGAGTCGATGATGGAATGGATGGCCTGGACCACCCCCACCGCGCTGTTCTTTGGCGGTATCGCCCTGATTCTGGCGGGCATGACTACTTGGGAACTGCGCGCACCGAGTATCCCTCGGCGCGGGTTTCTGCCGATCAGCACCACCCGTGGTGATCGTTTGTTTATCGGTCTTCTCGGTAGCGCCTACCTGCACCTGCTGGTGATCGGCGTAACCGACTGGAGCATCTGGGTGGCGTCCGCGCTCTCCCTTGTATGGCTGTTGTGTGTGATGCGTTGGGGCTAGTGCGGATGCCTCTATTCTCTGTAGGAGCGAGCGTGCTCGCGAAATTCGTCAACGATAACGCGGCGTTTCTGGGCGTGCGCGGTGTCTGGGCGTTTTTCGCGAGCAAGCTCGCTCCTACAAGGGGTGTGTGGCGTTTGTAGTCCCTTTTGAAATCAACCAGGAGGTCTCTATGTTCGATAAAAACAATAAGCTGCGACATAGCATTTCATTGGCCGCCGTACTGGCCCTCAGTGGTTTGAGTGCTACGGCCTGGGCCGATGCGTATGAAGAAGCGGCGAAAAAATGGATCGGCAGCGAGTTCAAGCCGTCGACCCTCACGGCCGACCAGCAGCTCGAGGAACTCAAGTGGTTCATCAAGGCCGCCGAACCGTTCCGTGGGATGAAGATCAACGTGGTGTCGGAAACCCTCACCACCCATGAGTACGAATCCAAGGTGCTGGCCAAGGCCTTCAGTGAAATCACCGGTATCAAGCTGACCCACGACCTGCTGCAGGAAGGCGATGTGGTGGAAAAGCTGCAAACCCAGATGCAGTCCGACAAGAATATCTATGACGGCTGGGTCAACGATTCCGACCTGATCGGTACGCACTTTCGCTACGGCAAAACCGAATCCATCACTGACCTGATGGCCAACGAAGGCAAGAACTTCACCTCGCCGACCCTGGATATCAAGGACTTTATCGGTATCTCCTTCACCACCGCGCCGGACGGCAAGATCTACCAGTTACCCGACCAGCAATTCGCCAACCTGTACTGGTTCCGCGCTGACTGGTTCGAGCGGCCGGAGCTGAAAGCCAAGTTCAAGGAAAAATACGGCTACGACCTCGGCGTGCCGGTGAACTGGTCGGCCTATGAAGACATCGCCAAGTTCTTCAGCGAGGACGTCAAGGAAATCGACGGCAAGCGCATCTATGGGCACATGGACTACGGCAAGAAAGACCCGTCCCTCGGCTGGCGCTTCACCGATGCCTGGTTCTCCATGGCCGGTGGTGGCGACAAGGGTTTGCCCAACGGTTTGCCGGTGGACGAGTGGGGCATTCGCGTCGAGGACTGCCACCCGGTGGGCTCCAGCGTGACCCGGGGCGGCGACACCAACGGCCCGGCCGCCGTGTTCGCCACGCAGAAATACGTGGACTGGATGAAAGCCTACGCACCGCCGGAAGCGGCGGGCATGACCTTCTCCGAATCCGGCCCGGTGCCGTCCCAGGGCAACATCGCCCAGCAGATTTTCTGGTACACCGCGTTCACGGCCGACATGACCAAGCCGGGCCTGCCCGTGGTCAACGCCGACGGCACACCGAAATGGCGTATGGCGCCGTCGCCCGTCGGGCCTTATTGGGAAAAGGGCATGAAGAAGGGTTATCAGGACGTGGGTTCCTGGACCTTCCTCAAGTCGACGCCTGAGAAGCAGAAGCTCGCGGCCTGGCTGTACGCGCAGTTCGTCACCTCGAAAACCGTGTCGCTGAAGAAAACCATCGTCGGCCTGACGCCGATCCGTGAGTCGGACATCAATTCCCAGGCCATGACCGACCTGGCGCCGAAGCTTGGCGGCCTGGTGGAGTTCTACCGCAGCCCGGCCCGGGTCGAGTGGACCCCGACCGGCACCAACGTGCCGGACTATCCACGCCTGGCGCAACTGTGGTGGAGCAACATTGCGGCGGCGGCCAGCGGCGAGAAAACCCCGCAACAGGCGCTCGACAACCTGGCCAAGGAGCAAGACGCGATCATGACGCGCCTGGAGCGCTCCAAAGTGCAACCGGTGTGCGGTCCGAAAATGAACCCGGAACGTGACGCCCAATACTGGTTCGACCAGCCCGGCGCGCCGAAGCCGAAACTGGCTAACGAGAAACCCAAAGGCGAAACCGTGGCCTACGGCGACCTGCTCAAGCAGTGGGAGGCGGCGCGTAAATAATCAGTTCAGGCAAACGCGGTAAATACTGTAGGAGGGGGCTTGCCCCCGATAGCGGTGGTTCAGTCAATACACGTATCGACTGGCGCAATCGGGGGCAAACCCCCTCCCACATTTTGATCTTCATCTGCCAGGGGAATCTGCCGGTTCCCCGACAAACCGCTTGGCCAGGAAGCCATACAACAGATACCCGAACGCCAGCACCAGCATCGCGCCAAATACCGCCTCTTCACCGCAGGCATAAATCGCATACAGCGAATACCCCACGGCCACCAGCACCACCAGCGTATTGCGCGCCTGCACCGTTGCGCTGGCGTGTGCCTTGTACATCATCACCAGCAGGCCGGTGAGGGCGGTCACGTAGGGCAGCAGGTTGGTCACCACCGCCAGGTTCACCAGTTTGCTGAACTGCGCGCTGGCGCTGGGCGAGATGGTCGACAAGGCAATCAGGCTTTGCAGCGTGGCACACGCCAGCAGCCCCAGCACCGGCGCATTCGCGGCGCTGATGCGGCTGAAAAACCGCGGAAACAGGCGTTGGTCCGCCGACATCTTGGCCGTTTGCGCCAGGGTGAATTGCCAGCCCAGTAACGAACCGATACAGGCCACCACCGCCAGCGCCATGATCAGCTTGCCGACCCAGGGGCTGAACATCTGTGCGTAAACCAGTGCGAACGGTGCGGAGGACGCGGCCAGTTCGGCATTGGGCACGATGCCCTGGATCACCGCGGTCGACAGCACATACACCACCGCCACCCCAAGCGTGCCGAGCAGGCAGGCCAGGGGCACGGTGCGGTTGGGGTTCTCCACCGCGTCGTAGCCCTGGGCGGCCGACTCCATGCCAAGAAACGCCCACAAGGTCAGAGGAATACTCGCACTGACGGCGTCCCACAGGTGCCGTTGGTGTGGGTTCCAGGCGGCCGTGAACACCTCGGGCTTGAAATAGAACCAACCGATCACGCAGAGTCCCGCCACTGGAATGATCACGCCCCATACCGTGACCACTCCGATGCGCCCGGTGATGCGCGGGCCGCCGAAGTTGGCCACGGTGGTCAGCCAGATCAGCGCCAGGCTGCCGACGAACAACGGCCCCGGCCCGCTGCCCAGCCACGGAATGAACGACGACAAATAACCCACCGCCGAAATCGCAATCGCCACATTGGCAATGATCAGCGACAGAAAATACAGAAACGAACACAGGAAAAACCCCGACTTGCCGTGGGCCTCCTCGGTATACGCCGACATCCCGCCGCTGTGGGTACAGAACAGCCCGCATTGAGCGAAGCCGTAGGCGATCGCCATCGAACCGAGCGCAGTGACGACCCACGACAGCAGCGAAATCGCGCCCAGTTGCGCCATGCTGGCCGGCAACATGATGATCCCCGAGCCCATCATGTTGATCGCTACCAGGGTGGTCAGGCCCAACAGGCTCATCTTCTTGCTTGGTGCGGCCATCCAGAACTCCTTGTGATCAACGCAAAACCTGAGCTGTGCTTTCGCTGCGCCAACCCTGCGCGGCGGCAGTCGGGCGACATCGTCACGCGCAGGATGCCCGTCTCGGTGCGACGGTGTTCGGCTTTGGTGGTGAAGGCGCGTTATTCGATCAAGCGGCTATTCATTGAGGGCCATGCTGATCCCACTGATGAAACTTGCGCAAGGAAAAAGCCGAAATAGGCAGGATTGGCGTAGGGACAGTGGCGTCCCTGGGTAGGACGCTCGCTACTGTGCTCACTCAACGGTTCGATTTATCACCCCGACGCCTGAGCCGCACATTCAAGAGCGGGATCAGGCCATGGCCTGCGGTTGGATGCGCAGTTCGCCGTCGACATCCTTGGCCAACCCACTGGCCAGAAACAACGGGGCGAGGCGCTTGTGCAACTGTGGCTCGACAAACTCCTTCACCGTCGGCAATGCCAGCACACCACTGAGCGGCAACTCCGCCTTGGTGTACGACAGCCACGCCTTTTTCAACATCAACAGCACATCGCTGCCGGCCGTCGAGGCAAAGCGGCGGTGGGTGGGTTTGGTGTCGAGGTTGAAGGTGTGCTGGAACTCATAGCCGGTTTCCTCCCCGCCAGCGGCAGAACAGCGCACGCAGGTGCAGGGGCCGTCGCCGAATGCGTTGCGCAGGTAGGCGTTGAAGTCCACCACGGGTTTGAGTGACAGACGCTTATCCACCTCGAACAGGTCTCCGGTCATTTTTTCGTCAGTGTTCAACGTCCAATTCCTTGCTGGTAGGCGGCTTTTCAAAGCGCGGCACAATAGCAGCCAAGCACGGTTTTGGGGACTATTTGCATCACATTAGCGCCGGACGCCGGCTTGAACGC
>NZ_JBWKXO010000041.1:28771-48925 GCF_059423025.1 Pseudomonas sp. GW704-F2
ACAGCGTTTCGGTCGCCGGCAAGCCCGCCGCTATCCTCAATCGGCGGAAAACTTCAAGATGGTGCGCTGGGTGTAGGTCTGCCCGGGGTCCAAGCGTGTCGAGGCAAACGTCGGTTGGTTCGGCGCATCGGGAAAGTGCTGGGTCTCCAGTGTGAAACCGCTCCAATGCAGGTAGGTTTTGCCTGCCTTGCCCTTCACCGAGCCATCGAGGAAGTTGCTGGTATAGAACTGCACCCCAGGTTCCGTGGTGTAGAGCTGCAAACGACGGCCGGAGGCGGGGTCGTACACGTCGGCGGCGAGTTGCTTGATGTCGCCCTGGGTATCCAGCGCCCAGTTGAAGTCAAACCCGCCCTGTTTCGGCTCGGCGAATTTGAGTTGCGGATGCGCGTCCTTGATGTGCTGGCCGATGGCGGTGGGCTGGAGAAAGTCCATCGGCGTGCCCTTGACCGGTGCCACTTCGCCGGTGGGAATCAAGGTGGCATTCACCGGCGTGTAGTGGCTGGCGTGCAAGGTCGCCACCTGCTTGAGGATGTCGCCGTTGCCCGCGCCAGCGAGGTTGAAATAGCTGTGGTTGGTGAGGTTGAGCACCGTCGGTTTGTCGGTGGTGGCCTTGTAGTCGATGTGCAATTCGTTGTTGTCGTTGAGCCGATAGGTGACTTCGGTGGTCAGGTTGCCGGGAAAGCCCATCTCGCCGTCCTTGGACAGGTAGGTCAGGGTCACGCCGACCGAATCCTTGTCCTTGACGGGCTTGGCTTGCCACACGCGCTTGTCGAAGCCCTGGGCGCCGCCATGCAGCGAATTGGGACCGTCGTTGAGCGGCACCTGATAACGCTTACCGTCGAGCTCGAACGCACCGCCGGCCAGGCGATTGCCGAAGCGGCCAATGGTCGCGCCAAAAAACGCCGTACCGCGCTGATAGCCCTGCACATCATCGAAGCCGAGCACCACGTCCTCGACCTTGCCGTGCTTGTCCGGCACTTTCAGCGCCTGCAACACGCCGCCATAGGTGATGACCGTGGCTTGCATGCCATGGCTGTTGCGCAATATGTACTGCTCGACAGCGGTGCCGTCGTTGGTTTTTCCGAAGGGTTTGTGTTCACTGGACAGACCGGCGGCCTGCGCGCCACCGCTGGCGATCAGCATGGACAAGGCGAGGCCGGACAACAGGTATCGAGGGTGCTTCATGGTCGAACTTCCTTTTGTTGTTTTGAGTGGAATAGTTCTACTAATGTGCGATATTTTGTCGGTGAGGCCGCAAATTTATAGCCTTAAACGCCGATTTCGTAAAATAAAATAAGACTAATTGATCGAGGCAACCTTGATATGAGTACTGAACAGGCCGTTTATCCCGACCTCAAGGGCAAGACCGTATTGATTTCCGGAGGCGCTTCGGGGATCGGCGAATTCATGGTGCGAGCCTTCGCCGGGCAGGGGGCCAAGGTGGCGTTTGTCGACCGCGCGCAAGGCCAGGGCGAGCGCCTGGCGGCGTTGTTGAGTGCCCAGGGGCACACCGTCGAGTTCGGTCACTGCGATATCACCGACGAGATTGCCTACAAGGCCGCGATTGCGCGCTTCGAATACGCCCTGGGGCCGATCACCGTGTTGGTGAACAATGCCGCCAACGACGTGCGTCATACCCTGGAGGAAGTTGATTCGGAGACGTTCGACAAGCTGATCGCGGTCAACCTCAAGCACGCCTTTTTTGCCGCCAAGGCTGTGGTGCCGATGATGAAACGTGCGGGTGGCGGTTCGATCATCAACCTGGGCTCCGTTGGCTGGATGATGGCCTCCGCCGGCTACCCGGTGTACGCCGCCAGCAAGGCCGCCGCCCACGGCATGACGCGGGCGCTGGCGCGTGAGCTGGGCCCGGACCGTATCCGCGTCAATACGCTGGTGCCGGGTTGGGTGATGACCGAAAAACAATTGACGATGTGGGTCGACGACGCCGCCAAGGAACTGATCAGCCGCAGCCAGTGCCTGCCTGGCAGCGTATTGCCGGAACACATCGCCAGCATGGCGCTGTTTCTCGCCTCGCAGGCGTCAGCGATGTGTTCGGCGCAGAACTTCATTGTCGATGGCGGTTGGGTGTAGCTCCGGTCACTCGATGGGGTAGCGCTTGAAGGCCGGGTGCTGCTCCAGGCGTTCGGCGTGGCGTTGCACATGGGGGAACGCATCTGCCTTGACCACCGAGGCCACGGTGAACTGGCTGAAGGACCAGGCGACCGCTACCGTCAGCGAGGCCTGGGTCAGCGCTTCGCTGTCGGCCTGGCTCAGGTGTTTGTCCAGCAGCGTATACGCGGCCAGCAATTGCCCGCTGACGCGGTCGAGCCACGGCGCATGCTGCTTCTCGGCCGGCCGCAGGTTGTGTTCATAGACGATCTGCACGCTTTTCTCACAGGCCGCCAGGGCCAGCCCGAGCAACTGTAGGTCCTTGGCGCGTGCCGCCGGGGGCTGCGCCAGCAACTTTCTGTCAGCTGGCGCGAGGGCTTCGAGGTAATCCAGGATCAGGCTGGAGTCCATCAACACGGTCCCATCGTCCAGCACCAGGGTGGGCGCCTTGACCACGGGGTTGATCCGCGCGAATGCGTTGTAGGTGCTGAACACGGACAAGGGCTCATGCACAAAATCCACCCCGTACAGTTCCAGGGAAATGGCCACGCGACGTACATAAGGCGAGTCCAGCATGCCGACCAGTTTCATAAAGCCTCCTTGGTAGTGGGTAGTTGGCAGGATTGGTTAATTTAGGTAACTTTAAAGCGGGCTTCGGTCCTGCAATATCGATTATTTTTACCGTAAAAGGTTAGCTGAGCTTACATGAGCGCATTTCCTCCCTTGACCTGCCTGCGCAGCTTCGAAGCCACCTCGCGATTGGGCAGCGTGACTTTGGCGGCGAGGGAACTGCACGTCACCCACTCAGCCATCAGCCAGCAGATCAAAGTGCTGGAAGAGCTCGTCGGTCTGGCCCTGTTCGTGCGCGAAGGTCGCGGCCTGCGGGTGAGCGAAGACGGGCGCCTGTACGCCTTGCAGATTCGCAAGGCGCTGGGAGATATCGCCGAAGCCACGCGCTTGATCCAGGCCCAACCCAAGACCGATGAACTGGTGGTCGCGGTGCTGCCCTCGTTCGGCTGCTCCTGGCTGGTCCCACGCCTGCCGACGTTCCAGGCGTTGTACCCGCATATCCGCATTCGCTTGCAAGCCAGCCTGAGCATTTCCAACCTGCATCAGGAATCGGTCGATATCGGCATCCGCATGGGCGAGGGCGATTGGGACGGCGTGGAACAGCGGCTGTTGTTTCACGATGAAGTGATCGCCGTGGCCGCGCCTCATTTCAATCACGGGCAGTTGCCGCAGACACCACAACAGATCGTCGACAGCCCGATCATCCGTAGCACCGAGTCCTGGCTGCCATGGTGCGAGGCGGCGGGCGTCGAGATGTCCGGCGAGCGCGCCGGCTTATGCAGCAATGACTCCAACCTGATCCTGGAGGCGGTGCGCCTGGGGCAGGGCATCGCCCTGGAGCGGCGCAGCCTGGTGCAGGACGCCATCGCCCGTGGCGAACTGGTGCAGCTCGGCGATATCAGTGTGCCCTACGCGTATCCCTACTGGCTGGTCTGGCCGCCCCGCGAAGGTTCGCACACCAAGCAGCAGGCGTTTTCCCAGTGGTTGTTCAAGGAAGTGGACAGCTACCTGGGGCAATTGAAAGGCGTTACCGATAAGTGTCCACCCAGCGCTCAAGGATGAAGGCTGGGTTGTGACGCAACCCCAACCTTTGGTTTAGTCTGGGTCGATTCGTTGACCTCAAGCACATCAGGAGTCGTAAGCATGACCGAATACGTACCCCCCAAGGTCTGGACCTGGGACACCGAAAGTGGCGGCACGTTCGCCAGTATCAACCGGCCCATCGCCGGGGCGACCCACGACAAGGTACTGCCGGTCGGCAAACACCCGCTGCAGTTGTACTCGCTGGCCACGCCCAATGGGCAGAAAGTCACGATCCTGCTCGAAGAGCTGCTGGCCCTCGGGCATACCGGCGCGGAATACGACGCCTGGCTGATCAAGATCGGCGACGGCGACCAGTTCGGCAGCGGCTTTGTGGCGGTGAACCCGAACTCGAAAATCCCCGCCTTGCTCGACCGCAGCGGCGCCACGCCGATTCGCGTGTTCGAGTCCGGTGCGATCCTGCAGTACCTGGCGGAGAAATTCGGGGCGTTCTTCCCGACTGAACCTGCGGCCCGCGCCGAGTGCCTGTCGTGGCTGTTCTGGCAGATGGGCAGCGCGCCGTACCTGGGCGGTGGTTTCGGGCATTTCTACGCCTATGCGCCGAGCAAGATGGAGTACCCGATCAACCGCTTTGCCATGGAAACCAAGCGCCAGCTGGATGTGCTCGACAAGCGCCTGGCCGTGAGCGAGTACATTGCCGGTGACGACTACACCATCGCCGACATCGCCATCTGGCCCTGGTACGGCGGCCTGGTCAAAGGCCGCCTGTATGACGCGGCGCAGTTCCTTTCGGTGCAGGATTACAAACATGTGCTGCGCTGGGCCGATGCGATCGAGGCGCGCCCGGCGGTGCAGCGTGGACGGCGGGTCAACCGGGTGTCCGGGCCGCTCGAAGAGCAACTGCCGGAGCGGCACGATGCACGCGATTTCGAGCGCTGAGGTCGATGAGGCTCAGCTCAACAACCCGGTGCTGACCGCCATGATCAGGAAGATCCCCAGCAGCGCGCGGTAGATCACGAACGGCCAGGTGGAGAACCGCTCCAGGAACTTCATCAGGCCCCAGATCGCGAAGAACGCCGAGACGCTGGCGACTACCAGGCCAAACAGCAAGTGCGGCCAGGCATGCACCGGCATATCGGCGTGCAGCAGCACCCACAGCTCCTTCAAGCCGGCGAGGGCGATCGCCGGCAGGCCCAGCAGAAAAGAGAAACGCGCAGCCTCTTCACGCTTGAAATTGAGGAACAGCGCGGCGGTCAGTGTGGAGCCGGAGCGCGAGACCCCGGGAATCAAGGCGCCAATCTGTGCGATACCGACGATCAACGCATCGCGCAGGCGCATTTCGCTCACCTCCCGCGTGTGCCGCGCACGCAGTTCGGCGGCCGCCAGCAACACTGCCATCACCACGCAGGCGATGCCGATCACCATCAACCCGCGCAGCGGCGAGTTACAGGCATTCAAGGTCGACGACAACGCCAGGCCGGCAATGCAGATCGGAATGGTCGCCAGCACAATCGCCACCGCCAGCTTGAACCACTGATTGTTGTAGTCACCCTGGCGCACCGCGCCAATGCTGCCGCTGACCACCTGGCGCACATCGCGCCAGAAGTAACTGACCACCGCCGCCAGCGCCGCCAGTTGCATCGCCGCCGAAAACGCCGAGCCCGGATCCTGCCAGCCGAGCAGGGCGGGGACCACACGCATATGGGCGGTGGACGACACCGGCAACAACTCGGTAATGCCCTGGATCACGCCAAGGATGAAAATCTGCAGGTAATCCAGGGAGGCGAAGCCCACATCCAGGCCGGCGGAACAGACGTTGGTCAAAGTACATGTCCTTGAGAAAAAAAGAGGCAGCCGGCGAAGTTTATTCGAAATGTTTCGAAGGTTCGGGCGAGGCTGCAGCTATCTGCAATCGATTCAGCAAGTAGAAAGGTTCATGCCGCTATTGGACTGGGGCAGCGTTTTGTGAACAATGGCGCCCTGCGTTTTTTCACCGAGAGCCTCATGCCTGAAACCACCGTCGAATTGATCCAGACCGGCCCGGAAGCGTCCGAGCTGATCCGCAATCTGTACCAGTACTACGCCTATGAATCCTCGGACTGGGAGCAGGAAGATGTCGAGGCGGACGGCCGTTTCTACATCCATGACGAACACCTGAACCGCTATTGGCACGACCCGCAGTGGAGCGCCAACCTGCTGCTGGTCGACGGTTATATCGCCGGCTTCCTGCTGATCGAAGGCAGTGAATTACCGGGCATCGATGCCCTGGAACTGGCCGACCTGTTCATCCTCAAGCGCTACCGGCGCAAGGGCATCGGCAGCGCGATCGCCACCCAGGTGCTATGCAGCGGCGCGGCCAACTGGCTGGTGCGTTTCTATGACCAGGATGAAGTGTCCCAGGCGTTCTGGCGCACCGTGCTGGATAACCTGCCACGCCCGGTGCAGACCCTCGAGCTGGACGATGATCCGCAACTGACCAGTTACCTGATCACGCGGGCGTCGTTGCACTAAACGCTGCGCTCGTTGAAAAAAGCCTGCTGCATGGCCTGGGGCGGCTGCCCGAAGGCACGCAGAAACGCCTGGCGCATGCGCTCGCGGTCGCCGAAGCCGGTTTCGCGGGCGACCACCTCGACCGGGTGGCGGCTGGTTTCCATCATCGCCCGCGCCGCTTCCACCCGCAGGGATTCGATGGCCTTGGCCGGTGTCTGCCCGGTTTCTTCGCGAAACACCCGGCTGAACTGACGCGGGCTGAGCCGGGCGACATCGGCCAGGGCTTCCACCGACAGGTCGTGGGTCAGGTTCTCGCGGGCATAGGCCAGGGCCAGTTGGATGCGGTCGGACTTGGGGTCCAATTCCAGCAACGCCGACAACTGCGACTGTTCGCTGCCCCGGCGCTGGGCAATCACCAGCTTGCGCGCGATACGCCGGGCGAGGTCGCTGCCCAGGTCGTTCTCCACCATTGCCAGCGCCAGGTCGACCCCGGCGCTCATGCCGGCGCCGGTCCAGATCTGGCCGTCGACGATGAACAGTTTGTCTTCTTCCAACTGAATATCCGGGTAGCGCTTGCGAAACGCCGGTGCGTGAATCCAGTGAGTGGTGGTGCGCTTGCCCGCCAATAACCCGGCCTCGGCCAGCACGAAGATGCCCATGCACAGCGAGGCGACACGCCGCGATTGAGCGGACGCGGCCTTGACCAGCGCCAGCAGGTTGGCCTCCGGCAGGCGAAATTCCAGGTAACCGCTGACGATCAGGGTGTCATAGCCCTGCGGCCGGATCGGCGTGGTGTTCACCGAGAACCCCTGGGACGTCATCACCGCGCCGCCGCTTTCCGACACCAGGTGAAACTCGTAGGCCGGCTCGCCGCGCAGCAGGTTCGCGCACTCGAACACCGAGCCCAGGCTGAGGCTCAGGGACTGGAAGTTCGGGTAAACCATCAGCGCAACGCTATGCATCGCCATACTCCAACGCGGGCGGGAGGGGCGATTGTCGGCGCGTGCCGGGAAAACGGCAACCGGGTTCGGCGCATGTCTGCAATCCTTGCGGATATGACATTGTGGGCGCCCGGCCCGGCTCCTAACATTCTCCCCATGCACTAGACGACTGGTCTAATCGGACGGAGTGAAGCATGCACAGCGCCAGCAAAAGTCCACGGCAGACCATTCTCGACGCGGCGCAATCGATTGTCGGCGCCAAAGGGTTTTCTGCGGTGGGGTTGAACGAAATCCTGCAAGCCGCCGATGTGCCCAAAGGGTCGTTCTATCACTACTTCCACTCCAAAGATGCATTCGGTGTGGTATTGCTCGACCACTACTTCGATCACTACGTAGAGGGCATGACGCAACTGTTCGAGCAGCCCGGGTTGTCCCCGCGCGCCAAGTTGATGCGCTACTGGCAAGGCTGGATCGACAACCAGACCGGCTGCACCGACGCGGGCAAATGCCTTGCAGTCAAACTCGGTGCGGAAGTGTCAGACCTTTCAGAACCCATGCGCTTGGCCCTGGATCGCGGCACATCGAGGACCATCACCTTGCTTGCCGGCGCGATCGGGCGCGGCATCGAAGACGGTTCGCTGACCGTGGCGCAAGCCCCGCAAAGCCTGGCCCGGAGCCTGTATGCGTTATGGCTGGGGAGCAGCGTCATGAGCAAGATCACCCGTACATCCGCGCCGTTTGATCAGGCGCTGCTGCTGACCCGCCAGCTGTTGGGTTGCCCTGACACACACTGACCTTAACCCTATCGAGGCACTGGAACATGAAAGTATTAATGGTACTGACCTCTCACGACCAGCTGGGCGATACCGGGCGCAAGACCGGCTTCTGGCTCGAAGAATTTGCCGCACCGTACTACGTGTTCAAGGACGCCGGCGCCGATGTGGTGCTGGCGTCCCCGGCCGGCGGCCAGCCGCCACTGGACCCGGCGAGCGATCAAGCGGATGCGCAGACCGAACAGACCCGCCGCTTTGCCGCCGACCCGGCCGCGCAGCAGGCCCTGGCCAGCACCGTCAAGCTGGACACGATCAACACCGCCGACTTCGACACCGTGTTCTATCCAGGTGGCCACGGCCCACTGTGGGACCTGGCGGAGTCGCCGGTGTCCATCGCCCTGATCGAGGCGTTCGAGCGGGCCGGCAAGCCCATCGGTTTTGTCTGCCACGCACCGGGCGCCTTGCGCCACGTCAAGGCGGTCAATGGTGAGCCGCTGGTCAAGGGCCGTCGCGTCACTGGCTTCTCCAACGCGGAAGAAGCCGCGGTCGGCCTGACCGATGTGGTGCCGTTCCTGATCGAAAACGATTTCAAGGCACTGGGCGGCAAGTATGAGAAGGGCGCCGATTGGCAATCCTTTGTGCTTGAAGACGGCTTGCTGGTCACCGGGCAGAACCCTGCCAGTTCCAGCGCTGTTGCCAAGGCCCTGCTGAAGCTCACCGCATAAGTTAATCAACGGTTTTAAACCTGCATGGATTGGCGGCTCTCAAGAGCCGCCAACGGTTTCGCTCGTCCTGAATTTGGAATCTTTCAAATGACCCACAGTGTTTTAAGTACCCCGATAAAACTCGGGCATCACACCTTGGCCAACCGTGTCGTCCTGCCACCGCTGACGCGTCAACGCAGCGCGCAACCCGGCGATGTCGCCACCGAGCTGATGGCCGAGTATTACCGTCAACGTGCCTCGGCCGGTTTCATGGTCAGCGAGGGCACCCAGATCGAGCCGCGCGGCCAGGGTTACGCCTGGACGCCGGGCATCTACACCCCGGCGCAGATCGACGGTTGGCGCACCGTCACCGACGCGGTGCATGCCGAAGGCGGGGTGATCTTCGCCCAGCTCTGGCATGTGGGCCGGGTGTCCCACAATGCGTTGCAGCCTGACGGCGCCGCGCCCGTCGCACCGTCCGCGCTCCAGGCCGAACAGGCGAAGGCGTTCATCGCCACCGGGCCTGGCCAGGGTGAACTGGTCCAACCGCCCGTGCCCCGTGCCTTGACCACCCTTGAGGTCAAGGCATTGGTCGGGCACTACGCACAGGCGGCACGCAATGCGTTGGACGCCGGGTTTGACGGGGTGGAGATCCATGCGGCCAACGGTTACCTGGTCAACCAGTTCATCTCGGCCCACGCCAACCAGCGCGCCGATGAGTACGGTGGTTCGCTGCACAACCGTCTGCGTTTTTTGCGGGAGATTGTCGAGGCTGTGAGCCAGGTGGTCGGCCCGCAGCGCCTGGGCGTGCGCTTTTCGCCGTTGTTCAGCGGCACCGACCAGGACCGCGTGTACATCGGCCTGGTGGAAGACGACCCGCACCACACCTACCTGGAAGCGATCAAGGTGCTGCAAGCGGCGGGCATCGCCTATGTCTCGATTGCCGAAGCCGACTGGGACAACGCCCCCGACCTGCCCGACACGTTCCGTCAGGCCGTGCGTGACACCTTCACCGGGCGGATTATCTACGCCGGGCGTTACACCGCCGAGCGCGGTGCGCGGTTGGTCGACGCGGGGTTGGCCGACCTGATTGCGTTCGGGCGGCCCTTCATTGCCAACCCGGACTTACCGCAACGGCTCTTCAATGGCTGGCCGTTGAATCCGCTGCGGGCGGAAGGGATGTATGGTGGCAATGAAGTGGGCTATATCGATTACCCGGTGCATGCCCAATAGGTCATTTCTTGTGCGAGCTGTCGGGCCCTGCCAAGGCCCGACAGTGACGGCATCAGGCGTCACGCCACCTGCAACACAATCTTGCCGATATGATCCCCACCTTCCATCCGGGCATGGGCCTGGGCGGCGTCGGTGTAGGCGTAGACCTTGTCGATGATCGGCAGGCAACGCCCGGCGGCCAGCACAGGCCATACCTGTTCGCACAGCTGTTCGGCGATCATGGCCTTTTCCTCGCGGGTGCGGGGGCGCAACAGTGAACCGGTTAACACCGCGCGTTTGCCGAGGATGGTCAGCAGGTCGACGTCATGCGCCTTGCCGCCGCCGAGAAAGCCGAGCATGACCAGGTGACCGTCCATGGCCAGGGCCTTGAGGTTATTGTTCAGGTACGAGGCCCCCATGATGTCGAGGATTACATCAACCCCCTGATCGGCGGTCTTCTGCGCGATGACGTCGGCGAAGTCCTGCTCGCGGTAGTTGATCGGTTCGGCGCCCAGCTTGGCGATGGCGGCGCATTTGTCGGCGCTGCCGGCGGTGGCGAAGGCCTCGATACCGAATTCGCGGCAGAGCATCAGCGCGGTGGTGCCGATGCCACTGGTGCCGCCGTGGATCAACACGCGCTGGCCTTTATGCGCGCCGGCGAGGCCGAACAGGTTGGACCACACGGTGAAGAAGGTTTCCGGCACGGCGGCGGCTTGAATCCAGTCCATGCCCTCGGGGATCGGCAACGCCTGGCTGGCGGGCACCGCGCAAAACTGCGCATAGCCGCCGCCGTTGGTCAGGGCACACACCTTGTCGCCAATGGCGTATGCGCTGACGCCGTCGCCGAGCGCCACCACTTCACCGGCCACTTCCAGCCCCGGAATCAGGCTCATGCCGGGTTTCAGCGGGTACTTGCCGGCGCGTTGCAAGGCGTCCGGGCGATTGACCCCGGCCGCCTGCACACGGATCAGGATCTCGCCGGGGCCCGCCACCGGTACGGCGACCCGCCGCGGTTGCAGGACGTCGGGGCCGCCGGGCTGGGTGATTTCGATCAGGGTCATTTCGTGCGGGAGCGTCATTCGAGAGTTCCTGTGGCGATGAGCGTATGGGTTGGGACCGCCTCTGACGGGCGGCGGTTCAGCAGGATCATGCCCAGTTCCAGCAGCAGCGCGACCACGATGGCCCCGGCCGCGATCATGAACAACAGGGCATGCTGGCCGCCGCTGCCGTTGAACAGCGCCGAGTAGGCAAAGCCTGCCAGCGCCTGGAACGTGGCGAAAGATACCGTTGCGCGGCTCCAGGCGAGCTGTTGATGGTGATGGTTGGGCACCAGCTCATGAACCCGCGCCAATGCCAGCGGTACGATACCTGGCGGGAACGAACCGAGGATCACCGCCAGCAGCGCCAACGCGGTGAACGAACTGGAGACCGGCAGCAGGCCGACCGCAGTCGCCTGTACCGCCAGCACCAGGCGGATGCTCAGGCGCGCACCGAGCGTGTCGGCGAGAAATCCATACGTGACCGGGCCGACAATCGCTCCCAGGCCGTACATTACCCAGATCATCGCCCCGACGTGCGGCCCGGCCCCCAGGCCACGGGCGACGTAGTCCACCAGGAACACCATGGCCGGCACCAGCCCGGCGGCCATGAACGCGTATTGCCCAAACAGCAGGTATACGCCCGGCGGGGTCGCGACGGATGCGTTGGCTTGCGGTGCCGCTTCATGCAGGGTGCCCGAAGGCCAGCCGAACCAGCTCGCTGCCGTCAATACCAGCGCCAACAGGCCCAGGCCGAACCACGTCTGTTGCAAACCCAGGCTCAACAACGGCGGCACAATCGTCCCGGAGCCTGCAATGCCCAGGCCGATGCCGAGGAAGATCGCGCCGCTGGCCAGGCCCCGACGCGCCGCGGGTACGTGGGGCAACACCGTCGCCGCCACCAGCACCATGATCGCGCCCCCGGCGATGCCCGACAGCAGGCGCCAGGCGAAGAACCAGAGCAACGACAAGGGAAAGCCACAGGCAAAGAACGCCAGGGTCACGGCCACCATCATCAGCCGCAAGGCGGCCGTGTTCGAGGTGCGCCGGGCGAGGGGCCGTCCGATCAGTGCGCCGACCAGGTAGCCCACCAGGTTGGCGGCGCCGAGGTACACCACGTCACTGGCGGCAAACCAGTGAGCCTGGATCAGCGAGGGGATCAGCGGGGTATAGGCGAAGCGCGCCAGGCCGATGCTGACCAGGCTGGCGCACAGGCCGGCGAAGATCGGTAACCACAGTGCGCGGCGGGGCGGGGTGTGAGTGTCGGGCATGACGGCGGTCCTGAGGGTTTTCTCTGGCGCTCAGCATAGCCCCGTTGCATGATGCAATAACGCTGCGAGTATGCGGCGCGTCGATGCATATATGCAACATAAGGAGGGGGCATGAATTGGGACGATGCACGGGTCTTCCTGGCGGTGTGCCGCGAGTCGACCTTACGTGGCGCGGCGCGGGTGCTGGGGGTCGACCAGGCCACCGTCGGCCGACGGATCAACGCGCTGGAAAAGTCCTTGAGCGCCACCCTGTTCCTGCGCACTTCCGAAGGCTACGCGCTGACCGCCGTCGGCGAAGCCGCCCTGCGCAGCGTGGAAAAAATGGAGCGCTCGGCCCTCGACCTGGAGCGCCAGATACAAGGCTTGGACGAACGCCTGACCGGCACCGTGCGGGTCAGTACCACCGACTCGTTGGCCATCGATTTCCTGATCCCGGCGATTGCCCGCTTGCACGAGCAGCACCCCGACGTGCGCGTGCATCTGGACGCGTCCACCCAGTTTCTCAGCCTGGCCAAGCGCGAAACCGACATCGCCGTGCGTAACATGCGCCCGGACAGCCCTGACCTGATCGCGCGGCGTATCGCACGTTGGCCGGTTGGGTTGTTTGCCTCCCAGGCTTATATCGACCGCCACGGCGCACCGGAGCCCGGCAGCCTGTTCGAAGGCCATGATCTGGTGGTGTACCACGCCTATCTGCAGAGCCAGAAGGACATGACCCTGGTCTGCGAACCCCTGGGCCGCGGCCGCATCGCGGCCACCCTGAGCTCCGGCCTGCTGGTGCGCCGTTCCATTGCCGCCGGTATCGGTATCGGTGAGATGCCGGTGTGTACCGGCGAACGCGACGGGCTGGTGCGTCTCTGGCCGGAGCGCACTCGGCCGATGCCTTACGACGTCTGGCTGGTGACCCACGCCGACCTGCGCCACACCGCGCGGGTGCGGGTGGTGATCGATGAAATCGTCGCGGGGTTTGCCGGCACCGGGGAGTGAGGTCAGCACACGCTTGCAAGCTCGCCGGCATCTTTGTGCACACAATCGGCGGCAGTCATCTCACGGACAGCTCGCTTATGAACGAATCAAGAAATCAGGATGTGGGTCTGCTGTTTCTGCGGGTCAGCGGCGCACTGTTTCTGTGTTGGGTGCATGGCATGCCCAAACTGCTCAATTACAGCGAGCAATTGAAACTGATCGAAGACCCGTTTCACCTCGGCGCCCACCTCACGTTGCTGCTGGCGATTGGCGCCGAAGTACTGTGCCCGCTGTTGATCATCGCCGGGGTGCTGGTGCGCCTGGCCTGCCTGCCGATCCTCGCGGTGCTGTTGATCGCGATGCTGGTGGTGCACCCGGAGTGGACGTTGCTGGAAGGGCAGTTCGGCTGGCTGCTGTTGATCATTTTCACCAGCGTGCTGATCGCCGGGCCGGGTCGCTTCACCCTCGGTCAGCGTTTTGCCTGAGCAAAAAAAGCCGGGCAAGCCCGGCTAAATAAGGAGAGCGGGGTCTAAGCGGTTCAGCGGTTCAGGAATGCCAGCAGGTCTTCGTTCAATGCCTGGGCGTGGGTCACTGCAAACCCGTGCGGCGCGTCTTTGTAGACCTTCAGCTCGGCACCCTTGATCATCTCGGCCGCTACCTTGCCGGTGGTTTCGAACGGTACGATCTGGTCGCCATCGCCGTGGATCACCAGGGTCGGCACGTCGATCTTGGCCATGTCCGGGCGGAAGTCGGTCTCGGAGAAGGCGGTGACGCAATCCACGGTCGACTTGAGCGATGCCAGCAGGGCGATCTGCAGGGTTTGTGTCAGTACGCCGTCGGAGACTTTCTGGCCTTTGTTGATGCCGAAGAACGGCAGGTTGAAATCAGCAATGAACTGCGCCCGATCCTTCAGCAGGCCGGCCTTGATACCGTCGAACACATCGGTGGGCACACCCTGCGGGTAGTCCGGTTTCTGACCGAACAGCGGCGTCACCGCGCCCAGCAGCACCAGGCCGGCGACACGGGCACTGCCGTGGCGGGCGATGTAGCGCGCGACGTCGCCGCCACCCATGGAAAAGCCGACCAGGGTTACGTCCTTGAGGTCCAGGTGTTCGATCAGTTGGGCGATATCGTCGGCAAAGGTGTTGTAGTCGTTACCGCTCCACGGCTGATCCGAGCGCCCGAAACCCCGGCGGTCAAACGCAATGGTGCGAAAGCCGCGGCTGCTCAGGTATTCCATCTGGTATTCCCACATGTCGGCGTCCAGCGGCCAGCCATGGCTGAACAACACGGGTTTACCGCTGCCCCAGTCCTTGAAGTAGATCTGGGTACCGTCTTTGGCAACGAATGTGCTCATGGAAAACTCCTTGGTTGAGGAACGAAAAACATCAGGATCACTATTGCCCCAAACCGGGCAACGGGCTTGTATGGGTGTGCTTGCTTGGGTTCACCAACTGAACTTGAGCTCTACCCCCAAATAATTACTGTCGTCGCCTCCGGCATCGCGCAAGGTCCGGCCGACTGCGTAATGCACCGCTTCAACCGCGCCGCTGAGGTTTGGCGTAAATACATAGTCGGTACGCAGTTGAGCGTAAGCACCGGTCCAGCGATCACCCTGGCCTGCGGTGCCGGCGACCGGCAAGTTCGGCTGGGTGTAGACCGCGTCGCTGGTGGTCTGCCGCCAGAGCAGGCCGACGGCGGTCTGCACGCTCAGCTTGTCGACAGGCTGAACGGTGATCGAGGGCTTGACGTGAATCAGGTTGCTGTAGCCCGTATAGCCCGCCAGGGAAAAATAGTAGCCGTTGGGAAACAGCGGGTTGAAAGTGCCGAGGGTGCCGTCGCCGGCTTTACGGTCGCCCGAGGCAATATCCAATTGCAGGCCGATGCGCGGTTTCCACGCCAGGCTATCGAAGGTGTATCCGGTGCGGCTGCCGCCGGCCCAGGCGCGAATGTCCTTGTGGCCTACCGAGCCGCTTTGCAGCATGGCTTCGATGTCCCAGTCGAAACCCTGGGCCGCCCCGCCCAGGCGTGCGTCGACGAAATGCCGGGTTTCATCGCCGTCCGCATCCAGATAGTGCGCGGCGCTGCGCTCATACACGCCGTAGTAGGCTGACAGTTCATTCTTGCCGCCTACCAGTCGCTCGACCCGCAGCATATGAAAGCGCGCATCGCTGTTGGATGTGTCGTCGAAGTGCCGCCCGTCCTGATACTGCACCGGCTGGCTGGCGATGCCGATAAAGCGCCACTGACGGGTCTCCCAGTCGGCCCACAGCGCATCAAAGGATTGCCGAACATTCGGGCCGTCCCGCGACGAGATGAAACGCTGCAAGTCAAAGGCAAAGTCCTGGCGGCCGATACGGCTCTTGAAGGTGCCGGCGTCGAAGGTGTTGATGTATTCGGCGAAGGCCAGGCGCAGGTCCACGCGGTTCTGATCGGCGCCGCCGATCGTGGTCTTGTCGTAGGCCCGCACATCTTCGAGTTGGGTGAACACACGCCAGTTTTCATTCAAGTGCAGGTCGGCATGGACCTGGAAGCGTTGGAGCAAATAGCTATCACGGGCCACATTGTGTACGCCAAAACCGCTGGCATCGTTCATCTCGAAGCGCTCGCGCAATGTTGCGCCGAGGGACAGGTAGGTGAATGGGTTGGCGCTGGACAGCGGGAGGTACTTCAAGCTGTCCAGTGGCTGCGTGCGCAGCGCCGGATCGCTGAGTACGGACCAGTCTTCCTGCCAGCGGTTGGTCTTGATCGCCGGTCGTGTGGCCAACTCGTCTGCGTGGCCACTGCTGGCGAGCAGCGGCCACAGCACAGCCAGGCCCCAGCCGGTGCGTCGAGTCATGGGCATGGGCTCAGTGCGCCATATTGAGCTGGTGAATTTCCGCGATATAGCCGCCCGGGAATTCAACCAGCGCGCTGCGCCGGTTTTTACTGGTGAAGGCCGGCACCAGCACTTTGGCACCCGAGCCGGTGGCTTTACCGAGCGTGGCGGTCAGGTCCGCCACTTGGTAGCCGGTGGTTTCATGCCCAAACGGGTAGGGCAGTTGGCCGTTAGTGACCAGCACCGTCATGCGTCCGAACGGCGATTCGATCTCGACGCGCCGGTAGGTGCCGCTGACCTGGCCCACGTCGACCGCGGATGCGTGCTTGTCATCGGCCAGCACCTTGCCATGGGAGAAGCCCAGGAACGACCGGATGAACGTGTCGGCGCGATCGGCGGAGAGGTAAACGCGGTTTTCCGGTAGGGTCTGGAACGCCGCGTAGTCTGGGGTCTTGGTGTGCCAGTAGAGCTGCATGTTCACACCACCTGGCCATTGGATCACCGCGTCCCGGCCAATCGGGTCGGGAAAATCGCTGACGATCACCGCCGCACCGTTGTCCCGGGCGGCTTTGAGCGCTGCGTCCATGTCCTTGACCAGATAGCCGTTGCGCTCCTGGCCGAACGGATGCGGGATGGGGGTGGTGAAGCCAAACAGCGACACCGTGCCTACAGGCGTCTGCAGCAACTGCGAGGTGGTGCTGCTGGGCACCGGCAGCACATTCACCACCACCTGGGGTGTGCTCCTGCCGCCGAAAGTGGCGAGGAAGCTCTGGGTGAAACGGTCCACATCGGCCGGGGCGACGTACACATGGCTAGTGTCATATTGCGGTGCCACGGCGACCGCTGGCGTCGCCGCAAAGGCGCAGTTCATCATGGCGCCGGTCAACAGCGTCAATGCCAGCGATACCGTTCTCACTTTTTTGTACATGCCTACTCTCCCGCCTTTTTGGAAAGTCAGGAGATTAGGGGGTAGGGCAGCCAAGCGAATTGTATGGGCGTGCTCGGTTGAGCGGTTCAGCCTTGATGGCTTGTCAGAGGTTCAAGGCCGCTGCGGTTTGACCGACGTCCCGAACGTATTGCCCATGCGAATGCTGGTCGCCGCCGGGGTGGACAGGCCCACCTGATTCGGCGGCCGCTTCTGCACCGGTACGTTCTGCGCCTCGCGGTTTTTCTGCGCCGCCTTGGCCGCATCCGCGTTGTTGCCCATCTGCTGGCCCAGGCAGCCATAGTCGGGAGACTTATAGCCATCCACCGTCACCTCGGTGCAGCCTTTGGCGGCGGTTTCGGCGTGGGCGAGCAGGGGCAGCGCGGTACACAGCAACAGGCTGGCGAGGGTGGGGAGTCGCTTCATGGGGCCTCCTGGCGGGCCTGGGGAATTGGGCCGATAAGGCTTGAAAGTGTAGTGCAGCGGGTTTCCCATCACCGTGATGTTTTTTTTGCTATCACCGTAACATCAGGTTCATAAACTGGCCTCAGGATGACGGTTTTCAAGGACACGTCGGCCGTGCAGCGATGCAGAGCGGGGGGGGAACAGTGGGGCTTGCGGCGCGCCATCGGTGCCCTGGCCTTGCTGTTGCTGCTGGCGCTGGGGACCCCGGCGAGGGCAGAGCCGCCGCTGTTGATACTGGACCTGCCGGCACAAGATCTGGAACACGCACTGCAAGCGTACAGCCGCGCCACCGGCATGGCGGTGCTGGTCGACCGTGAACTGACGCGGGGCCGGCGCTCCATCAGCGTGCGCGGGCGCTTCACGGCGCAGGAGGCTTTGGCGATGTTGCTGACGGGGAGTGGCCTGATGGCGCGCTATGCACGCAGTGACGCGTTCACCTTGCAACTGCCCGCGGTCAGCCAACCTCCTGTTACCCGTGGTGCATCGGCACGCAACGCAGCACGGATCAACAACAGCTATGCCGCGGCGTTGCAACAGGCGATCGAAACCAGCCTGTGCCGTTCGCCGTTGACCCACCCCGGCAGCTTCAGAGCGCTGGTGCAGGTCTGGGTCAGCCCTCAGGGGTTGATCGAATACAGCCGGTTGGTCAGTTCCACCGGCGATGAACAACGCGATGAAGCCCTGGTGCGCAGCCTGGGCGCTGCCCGGGTCGAACGCCCGGCGCCGAGCTCGCTGCGCCAGCCGGTGACTTTACTTTTGATGCCCGACACAACAGGAACGCGCATGGAATGCACAGCAGGGAAAGGAGCCTGGGGCGGATGAAAGATTCCGGGCACAGCACGATGGTCAGCCTGTTCCTGGCGTCCTACGAGGAGTTCAAGGTGCGTCTGCGCAAGCGCCTGGGCTCGGAAGACCTGGCCAACGATGTGCTGCACGAAACCTACCTGCGCGTCGACCGCATGGACATGCCGCCGAACCTGGCGCAGCCCAATGCCTACCTGTACCGCATGGCCTTGAACATCGCCGCCGATCGCCGCGAAGCCGACGCCCGGCTGTTGACCGGCAGCGAAGTCGAAGAGCTGCTGCAAAGCGCCGACGAAGCCCAGGACCCCTCGCGGGTAGTGGGCGGGCAGAAAGAAATCCAGTCCCTGGTCAAGGCGCTCTACGAACTGCCGGCGCGCCGTCGCAAGATCCTCATCGCCGCGCGCCTGGAAGAAGCGCCGCACCTGGAAATTTCCCAACGTTTCGGCATTTCCACGCGCATGGTCGAAAAGGAAATCAAGGCCGCCCTGGGCCACTGTGCCAAGCGCCTGGAAAGAAAAGTGATCCAGCGGTTCGGTCCCGGGGCCGGAAAACCGTCTTAGTGTTGAGTCCCTGATAAATCCGTGAGTATTTGCGCGCTTGAACATTTTTAGCCTCTCCACCGCCCGGGCAACCCCCGCCAGCCCATTGCACGATGAAGCCCGCGACTGGCTGCTTCTGCTGACCTCGGGCCGCGCCACCGTAGCCGATGCCAAGGCCCTGAAAGCGTGGTGCGCCCAGAGCCCGGAGCATGCCCAGGCGTTCGAGCAGGCCAAGACGTTATGGCGGCAAGTGGGCACGGCGGTTGAACAGGCGCAGCCCCCGCGCCATTTTGGCCGGCGAGCCTTCCTCGGCGGCGCGATAGCGGCGTCGGCGGCGTTGGTGATGGTGGGCGTCGGCGCCCCGGGTGGGCTGGCCGGCTTGACCGCGGACTATCGCACTGCGGTCGGCGAGCAGCGCCAGGTACTGTTGAGCGACGGCGTGAGCCTGGAACTCAATACCCAGACGCGCATCAGCCGGGTGGGGCAGGGGATCGAATTGCTCGAAGGCGAAGTCGAAGTGCTCGCCCACGTGGCCCAGCCGCTCAAGGTCCAGGCCGGCGCCGGCTGGGTCAGTGCGGCGCAGGCGCGGTTCAATGTGCGGCATACCGATCGCAACGTGTGCGTCACCTGTATCGAAGGGTGGCTGTCGGTGGATGTCGCTGGACGCACTGTGCATATGGAGAGTGGCCGACAACTCACCTATGGCGCCGCCGGGATCGGCGCGGTGGAGACGGTGGACGCCCAGGCGGTGGTGGCTTGGCGCGAGCAGGTGCTGGTGTTCAACAACGCGACGCTGGCGACGGTGGTGGACGAGATAAACCGCTACCGGCCGGGGATGTTGGTGTTATTGAACAAACAACTGGGCCAGCGCCGGGTACAGGCGCGGTTCAGTTTGCAGCAGTTGGCGGGGGTGGCGTTGTTGATTCGTGATGCGTATGGGGCGAAGTGTACGGAATTGCCGGGAGGCGTGGTGTTGTTGAGTTAGGTTGACCGGGCATTTTTTTGGATTGGATATGAGTACATATCCGTTGCTGCGGTCACGGCGGCTTAGGGTTCCGCTCTTACAGCGGGTCACTTTGGAAAAAAAGCCCCAAAGTAACCAAAGGGCTCCTGCCCCACCACTCGGTGCCTCGCCTAAGATCAAAAGCCAAAACGAGGCGGCCTTATAGCCGACCTGATCCTGGAAGCCGAACCGGGTCAAAAATGTGGGAGGGGGCTTGCCCCCGATAGCAATATGTCAGCCACTACATGCATGACTGATCCACTGCTATCGGGGGCAAGCCCCCTCCCACATTTGGATCTCCATAGATCAGATAGACCTTGCTCTGCTTTTGCTCTGCTTTTGATCTTGATCTTGATCTTAGGCGCCCCGTAAAACCACTTGGTGCCTCGCCTAAGATCAAAAGCCAAAGCGAGGCGGCCTTATAGCCGACCTGATCCTGGAAGCCGAACCGGGTCAAAAATGTGGGAGGGGGCTTGCCCCCGATAG
>NZ_JBWKXO010000042.1:0-47762 GCF_059423025.1 Pseudomonas sp. GW704-F2
GAGACAAAGGGAAACCCTACAGTTAAAAGCTGCAGGGCGAGTTGGCTTTTAGCCTTGACTTGAGACCGGCTAATGGGCGTCTCCTTTCTCGCGAGCTGTCGCAATCGCCTGGTTCCTGGCATCGTCAAAGCGCAGCCGCAGCATCGGCTTGGTCACCTGCCGCCCATCCTCAGTGACAATCAGGTACGGGCTCCGCACGCCGCGGGAACGCCTCTGCTCTATCAACCGCTCAACCAGTGCGCCTAAGTCATTCAAAACTCCGGCGGCAGTCAGGCGGATTCGTAGCTTTTTGGAAGTCTTGCCCTGGGCAACCTGCAGGAACTCGTTAACCGCGTCTGCTTCCCGCATCGAAAGTACGTCAGCCGGGCGCTGGCCAGTCAAATAAGCCAGGTCCATGGCGTCGCGCAACTCCGAGGTCGCGACCGCATACACGGCGCTCCAGATTTCCTCGGTTGCGTAAAAGTCCCGCGGTACTTCCTTGTTCTTCCGCACGCCGGCGGCCGGGTTGCTATCGGTGATCCCCCACTCGCGTGCGATGTTATAGATGTGCGAAAGCAGGGAGATCTCGCGGTTGGCTCGTACCTTGGCGCTCCGCCCGTCCCGATATTGGGCTATGACCTGCGGCGTCACCGCGTCAATGGGCGCATCGCTGAAGGCTTTGCGCAATTGCTTCAAGCTCAGCAGGTTATCGCTCTGCGTCTTCGGCGCTTTGCCGGGGATGATCTCTCGCTCGTAGCGGTCGAATACCTGGCCCAGCAGAGCGTCCTTCTTTGGCACTGGCTTGCAATCGAGCTTTGCCCATTCAGCCTTGGCGATATCCAAATCACCCCCGAGCGGGATTTCTACCCGCTTCCCGCCTTCGTTCCTCCCGTCGTAGTAGTACCCAACCCACTCTTTGCCGCCTTTCAGCGTGCGTACACGCCGAATCATTCTTGGCGGCAGGTCCCTATTTGCCGCCTTTTTGGCTCGCATCTCTTCATCCTACCTTTGACAAATCCAGCGACCAGGCCTCGGCCGCAACGTTTTCCGCAGAAGGCTTTACGCCTGCCAGCTTCATTCGGGCGTAGACGCGGCCGACCACAGGCCGGCGAGCCCTGGTCAGCACGTACTTCCAGCCGTTTCGGCTCAGCCACGCTATCTGGCCTGACGGAATCACGTATCCGGTGATCGCCGCCAGCTCTTCCTCGGCAAGCGTTTCGCTTTGCATCTCCATGCTATGCACCTCTATACGTCAGGTTTGTCGAGAGAGCCGGCGGGCCGCGCTGTCTTGATGATGTGAACGGCCAGGCCGAAGGTGATCAGCAGCCAGGCGCAGGTGCCGGCGAAGGCGCAGAGCAGTGCCTCGGTGGTGCCGGTGTCCAGGAGGTCGAGCCCGAGCCAGCCGAGCCAGCCGATGGTTCCTACCAGGTACAGCAAAGCGCCCAGCAGGATCAGGGTGAGTTTCATAGCGAACATGTGGTGTCCTTGCCGCGCTGGGCGGCAGAAGGTGGGGTGGGGTTATTCGTCGTCGGAGTCAGGATCTTCATCATCGCCATGGCTAACGCTGATGGGCAGTTTGCCAAGTCGAGCCATTGCCAGGACGAGCCCGATGCGCAAGCCCTTGGCCATATCTTTTGTCAGAACGATGTCGACTGGATCATCGATGCCCAGGGAAAGGGTCGTGCCTTCTTTGGAGTTGTCGGTAATGATCTGCAGTTGATCGGTCTGCCGTTTATGCCATGCAAGCAGCGCTTCGATCATCTCGCCGACATCCTGCGGGGCGCCTACTGAGCCCTCTAGCGCGCCTTTGACGAGTTTCTCCAGCTCCAATTTTTCATCTTCGGCGCGCTCGAGCTGGTCGTCGGCGGCGAATGGGCCGCCCACCATCGACCAGCTGCTGGCGAATACCTGGGCTTGCTCCATGATGGCTTTGACAGTTTTCTCAGACATGCGAATACCTCGCCAGCCGCTCACCGGCAGGCTGTTTAGTTGGGGAGAATTTGTTATATGGCTATTTGATATTTGCTGGAGTAGCTTGGGGTTTTCTATCTAGGGGTGAGTGAGAATGCATAAATTTTTGTACCTGACACATGCCTCGTGGACTGAGTCATGGGTCCATGGAGGTTCCATCCCGCTGGCGCTTGCAAGTAAGTACAAGCGCATGGATCGCGATGGTATTTACACGCCAGATGAAAACCTTATCCACGAGGCGGAAATAGATTTGCGATCACTTCATCCATTTGTGTCATTCGGCGAAACTCCAAATGTTAGAGACTTCACGTTCACGGGAAACTATTTCAATGGAATGCCAATGCCTGAAGTAAGAAACGCGAACTTTTATACGGAAGACGGGCTGATCCAATCTTTCTGTAATGTCTTCGATGTGGAGATTGCTAATCGTTTTGGGAAGACCGCGTGTGTGCGAATTCACAATATTGAAAAGCTGCGGAAACACCTAGATAAGCGATTGGGGCGCAAATCTAGATTTGGAAACTGTGAATACACGCATGATCACCAACGGAATCATTTTCTGAAATCTCATGATGATGCCTGGCAGCAGGAATATAGGTTTTTCTGGCCGGACAAAGTTGCCTGCTCTGTTGAGCTGCCGCCCGGGATTGCCGAGATTGTGTGGACGGCGTAGTTCTGATCGGGGCGATCAATTAGCGCCACGTCCCTTTGTAGATGAAGACGTAGGCGAACCAGAGGGTGGCGATCATGGCGTCACCCGGCGTGCCCACTGCACATAGGGGCCGTCATCCGTATCGAGGATCCCCATCAGGAACCACTCAGGGCCTGGCGATTCGGGATTCCAGGCGGTGCACGCGGCATCCTCGTCAGGTAGATCCTCAAGCTCGTCGCCAGAGTGCCAGCCTTTCAGTTCCAGTCCCTGTTCCTTGACCCAGGCGATGTAGGGCGCCGGGTCTTCGCCTTCGCCAAAGCTCGGGATGTTTGGGTGATACCACCAGCCGTCTGCATCGCGCTTCACCTCGGCCGGCCCGAACGGCTTGCTGCCGCTGTGCGCCTCACAGGGAGTGACAAAAAGCACGTCGGAGTACTGACCATTGCCAGAGCTGAATTCCATCTTGCAGCCGCATTTGGCGGGCTCGCCGTTGACGAACGTAATCTTTTGTTCGGGCATGACTTCGTCCTTGCCGCTATAGCGGCTGACTTTGAAGGGGGAGGGGTTACAGAGAGGGGTTGAGGCGGGTTACTTCGTCAAGGCAGGCGTTCCACTCAATATCCAGGTCGCTCAGATACGGATAGTTTGGGCCAATCTCGCGGCGCTCAGGCAGCACCACCGCTACCGGCGCGGGCTGCTCGGCGTAGAGCGGCGCAGAGAAACAGCTCAAGTCGTGCCCGCACGATTCCATCTTGGCCTTGTTTTCAGAGCTGATCGTGGCCCACAAAAATTCAGGATCTCGAAAGCCGATTGGCTCAGACGATTGCGGTCCGCACTTCTTCCATCCGGCATCTATTATCTGTCCAGCAAAGTGCCTCAACCCACCCGAAAGCCTGCTCATGAATTCGGACAGCTCGGTTACTTTTTGCTCTCTATCCACCGGCTCGCCCTGGGGCTGGGCGGCTGGCTCAACTTGCGATTCTGCCCCAGGTGCCGATTCAGCCTTTAGCAGCCTGCGCAGCTCATCCGCCAAGTCACGGTTCCCGCTTACCATGGCAGTGTCATAGGCCCGTTCCACCTGACCTAATGACAGCTCAATGGTGCGAGCAGTCGTCTTGCTTCTCGCGGGTTTAAACTCCCTGCGCAGGTACAGCTTGAAGTTTCTTACTTCCTTTGCGCCGAAGTAGAAGGACATTGCCTTTTCCAGCTCACGCGGCACGCCGTCAATCGTTTGGTTGGTGGTCATGGCTTTGCACCTTCAAGTGTGGCTTCAGGCCAGAACCGTGGCTTCCCGTCGGGCCTTAGAAAATGTGCAGGTGGATCTTCGCTCATGCAGGGCGGTGGCTTTCCATGGACCCCACACGTAGGGCAACCATTGAGCCCGCCCCAGCACGTCGATGACGTAGCAGGCCATCCGCTCAGACATTGTTTCTTGCTGCCGTCGTATTGCGAGCAAGGAATGCGCTCACTCATAAATCACCTCAAATCAGTTGTGCCAGTGCCAGCAGGCACCAGCAGTAGGCGGGGAGTTGGGCGCGCATCAGTTTTGATTCATATCGATCTGGTAATCGCATGCCGGGATATTGCAGCGAACCTCTGCTGGCTTGAGCGCGGCGATAACGCGGTCAATCCAGTCGTCACCGTCTTTGTATTCTTCCAAACCCTCACGCAGCAGATGAGTCAGCACATCCGCCCGCTCATCCGCTGCGGTCAGGCGCTGTTGTAGGGCGTCTGCACGCTTCGCCTCAAGCAGCTTTCCGCGTTCCAGGCCCATGGCGTAGGCTGCGTCCTGAAACGCCATCAGATCATCGGAGAAGCGTTCTATCTTGCCCACGTACTGCTGGTGCAGGCGCTCGATGGCGGCGTGGTCGTCGGGGTGGTTTTGGTTTTCTGTAGGCATGGGTAGTCCTTGCCGGGCCATGCCCGGGCGGTGGAGTGGGGAGTTACTTCTTCTCGAAGGTCTTGGTCAGCGCCGCGTTGACGCTGTTGCCGCGCTTCAGCACGACCCGAGCGAGTGCTGCCCGGTCGTTATGGCTATGGCTGGCCTGGCTGAGCAGGCCGAAGTAGCTGTTGGATGCTATGCCACGTGCTTCCAGATCCGGCGGCAAACAATTGCGCTTATCAGCGCCTGGGTTACTCCGTACCGCTTGGCCAGTACGGCCCCACTGAACTCTCGGCTGTGCGGCTTGAACAGAGACCTGATCTCGACGACTTGGGCCTCGGTAAGCTTCGCCGCCGGATGTCGCTCGCCCGTTCCGTCGGTTCCGTGGAGCTTCTTGTCGGCCTCGTTCTGGGTTGGCGTGCCATAGGCGAGATTGCCAACGCGGCCGTTGGTTTTGTCGCCGTCCAGATGGCGACAGATATGCCCTTCCGGTACCGGCCCGATAAAGTGCGTGGCGACCAGGCGATGGATCAGGAAGCCCTTCGAGGCCTGCCTGTTCCATAGCTTTACTTTCGGATACCCCTTCCTGTCGAAGTAGTGGCTCTTTATGTGAGGGCCGCGCCTTACCCGCCCGTGATCGCTGATCTCGTATCCTGGCCAGTCCGATATCTACCGCCATTGCTCTTCAGGCATATCCAATCCTCACGAAGTGACGTAGATACGGCGGACAGGGCGCGCGAGCCGCTCGTTGGTCTTGACGCTGATGACGAGCCAGCCATCTTCAAAGTCC
The DNA here is from genome assembly GCF_059423025.1 of Pseudomonas sp. GW704-F2. Classification (NCBI taxonomy): domain Bacteria; kingdom Pseudomonadati; phylum Pseudomonadota; class Gammaproteobacteria; order Pseudomonadales; family Pseudomonadaceae; genus Pseudomonas; species Pseudomonas sp. GW704-F2. Next base: position 5,275 of record NZ_JBWKXO010000042.1, read on the forward strand.
ATGTAGTAGGCGTTGTCGGCGGAGCGCTGCGTGCTAAGCCAGTGATAGCTATCATCGCGAAGCTCCACCAGGCCATCAGCCTTGGCTGCCATCAGCAGTTGGCCCTCAAGGCAGGACGGAATAAAGCCGCCCAGTTCCAGCGCTTTTACGGCGATCTCGCTGCCGGCCTCGGCCATGGCGCGGGTGTTCGCTTCGCCGTCGCTGTAGCTGCCGGCGCCTTCGATCTTTACGCCATACTCGCCCCAGACACCGTTGAGCTCGTCAGGCAGGAGAATCAGGGCGCGCTCTACGCCGTTGAGCCAGTAGCGGGTTACGAACACACCACCGGCCAGAGGTTGGCCGCGCTCAGGGAGTTCGGCGGCGAGTACTGTTTGCTGTGCTTGCTTGGTCATGGGTTTACTCCGGGTAAGCGCCGCCCTCCGGGTTCCGGATGCAGCGATTAGGGTGGGTTATGCGGGCTCGATGATCTCGTCGCCCAGGTCTTTCTGGATGGCTAGTAGGCTTTTATTGCGGAATTCCCGCGCCACGTTTTCGGATATCTGGATTTTGTGGCGCGGCGGATCAAGCAGGAATGTGGCTTTCGAACCCAGCGCATGTAGGTGATGAATCATCAGCGTCATCGCCTCGCCCTGCTCAGTAATGCCTGACCACTCCATCAGTTCGGCCAGCGCCTGGCGGGTGCCGGGGCGAACCCTGAGCCTCAATTCCTCTTCGGCATTCGCCACGCGCTTCCTGGCAGTTTTGGCCGAGCGCTCCTGCACAGTCTTTGCCATGGCCTACCTCTTCTATTCCGCTGGCCGGCAGTGCGAGCCAGGTTGGTCGGCGTCTCGCGCTGACCTGTTTGTGGATTCGCTTCACGCTGCGACCTTCTCCTGGTGCCAGGCGCCGACCGCTTCGAAGATCCGCGCTGCGTGCGCCTCGTCCAGTGACATCGCTTCGGGGATGGCGATCCAGCCCGAAGCCACTATCTGGCTTTGGTTGGCCTCGTCGCGCAGCTTCTTGTAGCAATGCTCGATCACGTCTTCCAGGTGGTCGGAGAGATAGACGCCATCGGGCGCGACCTCCACCGACTTGCTGTAGCGGTCGCCGCGGGCGTCGATGCAAAGCGCGCTGAGGTAGATCGTCCGCCGGTGGGGAATGCCGCAGACGGCCTGGCCAATCTTTCCCGGGGCAATGTTCTTCAGCGACTTGTAATTGATCATGCCCTGGCGACCGCAGGGGTCGATGTTCACCACCGCGACGTGGTTGGAGGCCAGCAGTGAGCGGCAGGACCGGGCGATGCGTGCCTGAAGGTTATGCGGCTTGCGCTTGCTCATAATGCCTCCGCGAGTTTGCGCAGCGCGTTACGCTCGGCCCGGGTGATGGGCGGCTTGCGGCGCTTGAGAATGGTCGCTGGGTCGATAATTTCCGAACGCTTGGCTGGCTCTGGATTGATCGCAGGGCTATCGCCGATGGTGAATTTTCCGCCGGCGGCCAGGTGCCGACGGACCTGGCCGGAAAGCTCCAGTGCTTTCTCGCGCCGAAACTCGATGTCTGATTTTAGGTTGCTGATCATGGTCAGGCTCCTAGGCGATGGGCTTGCGCCCGAGCTTTGTCCGCTACCTCATCAACCATGCGATTCAGCTCTAGGTTGAACTGGACCAGCTCTCTATGCAGGTTGGCGATGTAGTCTTCGTCGCGGTAAATCGTCTCGATATAGAGCTGACACTCTTCATCTTGGCGAGAATCAAAGGACAGGAAGTCCCACCATTTGCGGCCCGTAACGAACATGCAGCCTTGGACCTGCGGCATGTGTTCCTCGGGCATGCCTTCGAGCCAAGTTCTGACGTGTATCGCTTCGTTGAAGGGGCACTTCGATTCGGTACCGCCGTCATCGTTGATAAGTCCGTCTGGCGAACATCCAAGCCAGTCGTACTTCGGGTGGACGATGAACTCTGACGGTATGACGATGTTGCCCGTCAGCATCTCGTAGGCGTCTTGAGCCTTTTGTTCTTCGGTGTGACCCCACTTTAAAGAGGCGCTGCTGACGTTGTGCTTGGACTTCTTTGCCAGCCGCTCGAAGCACAGCTCACGCATGTACGAGGTGCGTGCGCCCATAGGCTCGCGCTTACCATTTTTGTCAGGCTTCCCCCAGGCCATCACGTCTTTAAAGCGGCTGGCTGTCACGCGCCCAGATCGGTCCGCATGCCACTTTTCTGTGCCCTGAAGCTCCGCTCTCACTACGCAGCCTCCTCTGAATGGGACTGGTCACCGCTGGGGCCGGTTATGTCGGTAAAGTCGGCATCGACGGTAGCCGCCAAGCTTTTTAGGGCTTCGTGGCATTCCAGGCCGATCGCTGCGCGCTGCTTCGGCTTGAGACCTGCCCAGGCGGCCGCGTAGGCGTCGATGTCCTGTTGCCTTGCAACGACCAGGAGGTCTGCGAATACACCGTCTATTTCCGGTGATGGGGATTTTGGGCCAAACGAAACGCCAGCGGCGGCAGCGCTGTTTGCGGCTTGTTTTGTTGGAGTGATATCAATCTCGCCGCCGTATGAATCCTCGAATTCATCGGGCGTATAAACGCCAAGGATCACGTCAGGACAGAAGAGGCGTGCCCACTTCTTGGTCACCAAGTAGGCGATCTGTTGTTTGGGGTCTTCCGCCCAAAGCGTAGAGTTGCGCGTGCGGACCTGGGTCAGCAGAAGCTCCAGAGTGCGTGGCTCGTCTTCGCCCCGAAAGGTTGCCCAAACCTTGATGCCGAGCCCTTTTTCGTCGTTAAAGCTCCAGGCGGGAACGCGATATTTTTTAAACTCGCCAGTGTCCTCATCCTTCTTGGTCTTACTGGTAACTTCGCGCATCTTCCCGATGACGTTTTCCCAAGCGCCGAACCATTCAAAGTTCAATCGACCTTTGACTGGCGCCTTGGCGGTGATCACTGCGTTAACGAGCTGCGCCTCGTAGCTCAATGCGCCGCCGTTGACGATGAATGTTTTCTGCGCCACAGCGAAGGGGTTCATTTGCCACTGCATTGCTTGAAGCACCACCGCCATGCAGTCGGCTTGGTTCCCTTTAAGGTGTTTCGGGACGGTTGTCACTCCCTTCGACATCATCAGCGCGAGGTCGCTCATCGACCGCATGGTGCCAGGGTCGAGGATGAGCGCGGCCGCGTTGTGCGATGGATCGTGATAAGTGGCGAGGCCGGTTTGTGCTTGGGTGTCTGTATCGGTCATTGCGCTCTCCGTGGCCGACGTGGAGTGGGTCGGCCGGCAGATGGAAAGGATGGTTAGAAGCGGGTGGCCCGCAGCCAATCGCGAGCAGTGTCGATAGTCACGTCGAAGCCGAGCGCTACAACCTCGACAATGTCGTCAGCCGGGGGAGTGGTCGGGTCCACGTCGATGGATTCAACGGAGACGGCGACTGCTGAAACAGGGGCGGCTTCAGCTTTCTCAACGATTGGAGTGGCGGTGACAGCCGCCACGGGCGCAGGCGCGGCAGCCTGGGCGCGCAGACGGACCAGCTCTTCCTGGTCGCGTTGATACTGTGCCTCGCGCTCGCGCTGCTGGCGTTGTTGCTCTTCCTGCTGTTCACGCTGCTGACGTTGCTGCGCCTCCATGTCGCGGCGCTGCTGGTCCAGTTCGTCCTGCTGCTGCTTCAACCGCTTGCGGTCTTCCTCTGCCCGCTGCTTGCGTAGCTCCTCGGCTTCGGCATCGGCGATGCGTTGTTTCTCGCGCAACTCATCCAGCTCTTTCTGCTGGGCCAGCAACTTGGCAGCAGCTTCTTCTCGCTCAGCGGCAGATTTGAGCAGCGCTTCCAGTTGCTCAATGGCGTTGTCGCGAGCGATGGTGCCTTCGGCTTCAAATTCGCCATATTCTTCGGGCAGGATCACCGACTCTTTGACACCCTGCAAAATGCTGGAGACGTCTGCGGCGCTGCGGCTTGCATATGCGGCGGCGACAGAACTGAAACGAGTAATTTTTGCCCGGATGGCTTCGACACGCTCAGCCTCGACACGCTCGCGCTCTGCCTTGGCATCAGCTATACGCTTTTCTTCGGCCTTGATCGCTTCATCGACAGGCTCTTCAATTGTCAGCACACGAGTCCTGAGTGTTTCACCGAATTCCTTGACTTGATTGACGCGAGCCTGAGCTTCTTTGACCTTCTGCTGATATGGCACCAATGCGGTTTTGGTGGTCTTATCCAGGGCGTAGCGCACATCGCGGATATCGACGCGAACTTCCTTCGCATTCGCCAAGCCCTCACTCGTCGAGCAGTCAACGACCAGCTTCGCGTAGGTGGTCTCCAGGCGAACGATCTGTTCTTCGTGCGGCCGATACTCGGCGATGTCGGTGACCGCTACCGTAGGGGATAGGTTTTTTTGCGCGCCTTCAGCTTCGTTCATTTCGAGCGGTTCTTGTGCGTGTGCTTGTTTGGTATTTTTGGACATGACTATCCCTCGCCGCGCCTGGCGCAGCATTGAAAGTAGTGGGGTTGGGTTGTGCCGTCAGGCGGCAGAAACGAGCGATGCGTTGTAGTCGGCGTAAATCTTGTCGATGAGTGCCCGGAAGTGCCGGTGTTCGTTTTCGTCGATAACCCGCAGCATGAAAGCGAGGGTGACGCATGATGTGGCCGCCGCACTGGCGTTTGGCTTGCCAAGTTCGAGAATCATGTTTTCGATCTCTCCCTCGATCCAGTTCACGGCGTTCTGGTGGTCTCGCTGAGTAGTGTTCATTGATCGCCTCCTGCCGGCGGACAGATCGCCTCCATCTGCGCCATCGCCAGTCCAATGCGCAGCTTGAGGCTGGCGCGCTCTTTGAGTCGGTGCTCCTCGCGTCCTGCCAAGTCCTCTGCTGTGTACTCATGGAACAGGTCAGCGTGCTGCTGCTTCCCAAAGTTCGGCAAGTCCCAGCGCCTGTCGGATTCCCGGGCCTGAGCGCTATCCGCGTAACTGGTCGGCATGTAGGCACTCCAGGCGCCGAGCGAGGGCGCAGGCTTCGTTGTGATCGCGGCGGAACCCAATGACCTTGCCGGTCCGGCTGTCCACCACATGGAAGAAGTCGCGGCCTGCAGGCTTCACCATCATCCGGAAGGTGACCGCCGGCTCAGCTCGCCCAATCAGCCGGTAGAACTCGGCAGTGGCGATACGGGAACGCTGATGCAGGCCGTCGACAATGTCGCGGCGCGATTGGATGCTGTGGTGCATGGTCGCCTCCAGGATGGCGTTATTCAGTGGGAAGAGGTGGGAGCGGCATCCAGTGACTTGGGTCGCCGTACCAGAAGCACCATCCGAGAGTTTTGTCGTACAGCCACTCAGTGACCTGCATCTCGCCGTACTCGAACAGGCACAAGTAATCGCGCTTATCGCCTTCTGGCGGCAGCCGATCGCTGCACTTGATCCAATCGCTCATGGCGACCTCCAGTGTTTTGGGTTACGCGGTGGCTGGCAGGGCTTCACGAAAGCGCGATGGGCTCCAGTCGCAAGCCTCATCAGCAGGGATGTGGCCGAACATCGCGGTGCAGCGGCGGCAATGCACGCAGTCGCCGCAGGTCTTGCCCTTGGGCAGATTCATTTGGTCAGCGTTGTCTGCCGACCGTGGATATGGCTTTCTTTGCTCGCTCATGAATGACTCCGTGGACTTGGTTCACCTGTATTCGCTCAACACTCATGCCTCCCGCTGGTTGCCGATGGGCGCGGGGTGAGTGCTGACGTAATAGAGGCGAGAAGGGTGGGTGCCGTCTTTCCGGCTGTCAGAGATTGAGTTATCGACGCTTCCCACGCCGTCGGTTAATGGCACCGAACGCCTGATGCAGGTGCCCGGTGCTGATCTCCGGGTTTCGATTGTCCTGACCTTGATCAGAGCCTGAGCCGTGATCGCCACGCTCCTTTCCGACTGGAAGCAATGTCGGTATGGGTGCCAGTCAGTTATTGCCCATCAGCCTGCGCATTCATCTGCATCGGGGTGTGATCTGTCCGGACCGCAAATCCCGGTTGACACCAACAGGTGTGCCTCCCTGCCACGCCATCGCAATTGCTTGCCGCCGGGCGTGAACAAACTATCTTCCCGAGGTCGTTGACCCTCGCGTTTCGGCTGTTTGCATGCGCGGTTAGCCTGCATGCTCGACAGATCACACTCCGATGCAGCCTCTCCCTATACGAGTCTCCCCAAGGAAAGGATCGGGCCAATTTTCGTCTGGCTGACGTGCAAGGAGAGGGTTAGGCCGTAGCCTTGTTGATGGCGTTGCGCGCTTGAGATATATGGCTATCCAGAAGGTGGCAGAGGTTGCTGTCCTCGCAAGCGCGGCGCTTAGATCTAAGCAGTAACTCGCACCGCTCAAGCGCTTTCAGCAGATCCGGCGCTGCGGCGATCAGCTTGGCGTTGGCACACACTTCTTCTCGGCTTATGCGCTTGTCGCAGTTGTCGAAACCAGAATCTACTGATGCATGAAAGCGATTTACAGGTGGTCTGCGCTCATTCAGTGCATATACGGTCGATTCCTGAATGAGCCAAGGCTCCGGCGTGTGTTTGGTTTCCATCGTCTTGCTCCGTTCGTTGGCTTCCAAATACCTCCAGGGGGTCTAGAGGCATTTGTGAAACCAGATGGCTACCTGAATCAGCAGGGAGCCATCTGTACCCGGTCACGCTACTGGAGTCAGGCCGGGGTGGTTCGTCATAGGTGAGATGCCGGGGGCCGCTTTGCGCGGTGTGTAGTGGTCGTCCGCATCGGATATAGCTCGAATCCCTCCGTGTGTTGCCCGTCTACGCCGCGGAAAAATCCGCTCAGGCTCGGGACAAGGTGGCCACCCTGCTATCACGCAGAAGGCCGAGCTATATCCGATGCGCTCTCATAGAGAGGATCGGGCAGTTAGCGTCAGTGCTGACGTGGCGCTGGTTGTTCGTTCAAACGCTCTGCGCAATGCCCCAGCAGCAGGCCAGGAACACGCCTACAAGGACAGTCACAGCGAGCCAGGCGGCCCAGGTAAGGTTTGGCATGGTGTACTCCGGTTGGTTGGCGCATCCCGCTGCGCACTCTGTGAATGCGCAGGAGGATGGTTCAACCAATAACTATGGGATTGGCCAGTGCGTAATCCAGCGCCTCGTTGTTGGCGTCGTCGCTGTCGAGGAAGCGAATCAAGTACGGCATCACCGTGTCGACTTTGCCGTCAGGGAATTCAACGATCGCTACCGTGTAGTTGCCCGGACCGCTTTCAAATTCCTCGTAGCCAGAACCCCAGCCGTGAAACTTGCCTTCGCGATCATCATCAAGCCCTTCGAGCCGCCGCCCGATGGAGTCATGAACCGTCTTCATCGTCATTACTGGTCGCATTATCTTGCCCTCGGTTGTTTTCCCGATGCCCACCGCTCTGGATGGGCATCAGTGAAAAGGTCCGTCATTTGTGCGCTTCGGGATCTTTCAGGTGCTTATCGAACAGTTTCTTGTGCCGGCGGGCGAACCGAGCCACAAAAGCGACTGCAGCCAGCGTCATGGCAGCCATGACGACTGGGTAAAGTTTGATGGCGAGGAAGACCGCGAGAGGGGAGAAAAAGAACAATCCAAGAAACGGCAGCAGAACTTCCGGTTGCGTTGAGTCTTTTTTATCTTTCCACCACTGGTAGCCGTTGCCCTCCGTGGTATAGGGCGTCCAGCCACGCAGTCTCGCCATAAACTCCAGAACCGGGTTGCGCCCTGCCTCCGCATCGTCAATCCAGGCCCAGGCCTTTCGCCAGATAAGACCAAGGAGAACGACACCCAAGAGCAGGCCCGCTACTGGAAATCCCAGCATGAAGCAGGCCATCAGTTGTTCCGGAAAACTTTCAAATCTGCCCATCTCACTTCCTCCGTTGATTTCCAATGCCGCCTCATAGAAGCGGCATCAGTAAATCTGTGGTTCCCGCTGGCACCGCGTATCGGGTCATTCACTCGGTTCGAGCATTTCGCTCTAGTCAGCCGTCGAGGTGGTCCTCGCGTTGGTAGCCTTTCGGGGCTATCTGATCTCCGGTCGCCGTAGAGGCGGTGCCGTCTTTGTTCGTATTGCGCTGACTGTTAAAGAGCGGCGAGCTGTGAGGCCCTGGCGAGTCCCTGTTGGGTGACTCGATGGGGTAAAAGTAGCACTGCTGTTATTTGTGAGTCAACAGCACTGCTGATATATTTTTACGCGCACACAAAAAAGCCCGCTCAGTGGCGGGCTACGGACTCGGCAGGGAAGGGCATATACAAGAAGCCCGGCGCTGGGCCGGGCTTGATTACCAGGGGAGCTGGGATAGGGTATATCGCGGCCTGCCTTTGCCCACCGTTCTAGCACGAACTTGAATGGTAAAGGCTTTATTCAGGTGCATATTGATAACTGCCGGATTTTCAATTTCGGCGGCAATTCTTCCGTGTATCACAATCCCTTCCTGAGTCTTGAATTCGAACCGTCTTTCCGCAGGAAAGGCCCCCAAGAACTCGCCAGAAAATTCGACGCCTTTCTCGGAAATGTTTTCAGTACTGAGGCGGGACCTGCTAATCCTGACCTGATCAACACTCGTAAACGAGAACAGATGGTCGCGGGTTGCCACTGAGCAGTAGGCTTCGTATGAGATCAGCTTGTCGAGATAATCCGAAATCGTTGCTATCGCCCTGGTGCCTAGCCGAGAGGCAGGTTCGGATAACTCCTCATCACTCTTGGTGGAGGCTTCGAGCAGCTCAGCTACCAACTCAAATGCCTGCGAAACAGACGTGGTTCCCTCAAGAGGCAATTGCGCCTCAAGTGATGGAGCCTCTTCAAACTCAAATCCGAAAGAGCCGACAGCCGTGCCTGTTATGAGTATCTGATTCTGGGCCTTGTTCGGTATGGGGCCAAAATCATTCAAAACACCCCCGATAGAAGCGGCTACGGCAGCAATAGCTTCCGAGAACTTCGCAGTTGCTATGGCGCCAAACTCAGCAACGACACCATGCACCCCCCAAACGGGAGCGCCTCGGTAGGTCACTACAGCTTTTGCGGGAGAAAATGCTCCTCTACCAGGATCAAGCAGGCGCGATTCAACCTGCTCTTTTCTTGAGCTCATTGAAAGTTGTGCGAGCTTGCTCAGCCCCGGTTTGCGCGACATGCGATCCAAGAAATTGATTTCAGCCTGCGCATGGGTGAATTCAGTTCTGTTCATTCTGGACCTCCCGCTTGCGATTCTCCAAAAGACGCCTGGCACCATCATCATGGTCCGGCTCGAGCCTGACGCTCAAAAAGCCTTTCCACTGCTGAGACCTTCTGTGAGACCACATACTGTACCAGTATGCCGACATCTCGACTAAAAATTCCGCGGGTTCCGACAGAGGGAGAAGGTAAAAGTCAACCTTGTAGGTTTTCTTTATCCACGGGTTATCGGTTAGCGCCTTGATGTCCTCCGGCGCCAAAGCAGCTTCCACTTCCGGTCGAATATCCGCAAAGGTCACAACATCCATGTCGTTTGGCGCTCTCCCTTCCAGCAACTCAACGTGCTCCATAAAGCTTCCATTCAACCACTGAAAGCCAGAGACAACGCCTAGACGGTGCATTTCAGCTCGGTGGGATAGGAAGCCTTCGAGAATCTCGCACCTTTCAATTGTAGTAGAAAATCGCTCAACGATTTGCTCGACGGTTACCGGATATGGCGCCCTCTCAAGCGCCGTCGGGTCGTTTTCATCAATGGGGGGAATTATCCCTTGGTGATTCCATTGCGGGATCAACACTTACCTCCTTGTGGTGCTGTTATAAGAGCGCTAGGTGCAGCTTAATTTGATTTTGAGCGCGTTATCTGGCCAGCCTTCACCTCATCCGCATAACCCGCCAGTTTGTCCTCGGTCTCCTGAAAGCTCAGCGCGATCTTCATCAGATCGTTGGCGCCTTGCTCATCCCCTGCCGCCAGAAGGCGCTTGGCAAAGACAAACAGATCGACCCCTGACCACTTGAGCAGGGCCGCAGCCTGTTTCAGGTCGCGGCGAAGCTGCTGGTTGGGCTTGGTGAGAGGCATGACTTACAAATCTCCGCCGCGCCAGATCACTCTGCCGACGATCCTGTGCTCATAAATCTCGCCATCCGGCAGCACGATATCTGGGTACTTATTTCCGTCAGGATTATCGCTCTGGATAATCCACGAATCACCACGCTTGATGAGGCGCTTAACAATTGTTCCCTTGTCGTTGCTTGCAAGGACAAAGACATGACCATCAACCGGATCTGTCTTTGACGTATCCAGCAGCAGCACATCGTGGTGGTCAATGGTTGGCCACATGCTCTCGCCGTCTGCATAAATTACGATCAAGGTTGTTGGATTTGCACCTTTTAGGCGCAGCCAGTCGCGCTTGAAAGCTAGAGTGGACTTTACCTCGACGTGCGGATTGTCATGCCCGACACCCGCCGCGGCCCTGGCGTCATATTGAGGGATGAAGGCATAGCGATCATCAATAACCCCCGCATCATCTCCTGCTGGGAATGGTGTATTGGCTGCGTCCTTTGGCGCGTCACCTTTCGGGTGGCCTGGAGACGCTCGCCTGATCCCGGAAGCCAGGGTCGGACTAACCTCGTATGGCTCGAAATCCAGGGCCCTAGAAAGCTTTACGAGAGCATCCAGGTTAAGGGCAACTTTGCCGGTCATGTACTGACTGACAGTACTTTGAGGCGAATTCCATCCGCAGCGTTCACCCACCTCCATTTGATTGAGAGGTGAGTCCTTGCGCTCCTTTGCCTGGCGAACCCTGAGCTTGTATATCTCGCTGAGTCGTTTGGCGTCGGCAAGCTGCTCCTCATTCAAGGGAGTACGTACAGGTTTATTCATGAGTGCGATTTAGTAGCAGGGCTGCTTTTTAAGCAAACAGCAGTGCTACTGTATTCCTTGTTTTGTATAAAACAGCAGTGCTACTATCTAGCCGTATTCAATTTGAGAGACCGCCAATGAAGACCGTAACCCTAGGGGAGTACCTGGCTTTGCATGGCACCCAGAGTGATCTCGCTAAGGCTCTGGGTATTCAGCAGAGCGCCGTATCCCAGATGTTCAGATCAAAACGCACCATCAACATCACCTTGATGGATGACGGGACGCTGGAGGCCACCGAGCTTCGACCAATCCCCGCAAAGAAATCCGCCGCTTAAACCCATTCATCAGCCACAAGGAGTACCACCCATGGGCTTCAAAGACCCGTTAAACCAACGCAGAGACATTGCAAGAAAGATCCGCCTGTACCCGTTACTGGATCGACAACTGCAGCGTGCCGCGGACAAGAGTCGCCGCGAGTACGCGACGTACCTTTTCGAGATGCTGGAGTGGGCAGCAGTTAACGGCGGTATCGAGGCGCTCATGCCAGAAGAGCTCAAGCATATCGCGGGCTAGAGGCCCTCTGGAGGGCTCGAATGCAGTTTACAGAAGAAAATATTCCGCCAAAGACGCGGGAAAGGGTTTACCGCCTGATGGAAGCAAGAGGCTGGGATTTTGAACAGGCCGTGAATGAAATTTTGCTTGAGGCAATCACGTCAGGAGCAACGATTTTCGTAGGTAGGCAAAAAGCACCAGTACTCACTCTGGTGGGACTGAAGAGACCCTCAACTGGATAGATGAGGGTCTCTAGGTAGGGCTCTTGAGGGACTCAGTGAGGGGCTCAAGAAGGGCTCATCAAATTTCAGGCAATAAAAAGCCGGGGTAGTGACCCGGCCTTTTGAACAACATGTATAGGCGGATTATATGCAAATCGAATCACAAAGCAATACCGCTGGAATTAATGCGCCACGTTTTCTGCAATCGCAAAACGTGGCGCGGATTAAGCCGGTGACTCCTTTCGACTTCCACGGTTTCCCTGTCCGCGTAATTGACGACGGTCACGGGGAGCCCTGGTTCATCGCCAAGGACATCGCCGAAGCCCTCGGCTACTCCAACACGTCGAAGGCGATCAATGCTCACTGCAAAGCGGTCAGTACCTGCCATACCGAAATGGGAGGTCAGGTCCGCGCAGTGCAAATCATCCCTGAGCGCGATCTCTACCGTCTGGTGATGAAGTCCAAGCTTCCGGCTGCTGAGCAGTTCGAAGAATGGGTGGTGGGTCAGGTGCTGCCGACCATTCGGAAGACCGGCTCTTACACCGCCCAGGAAACGAATAACTCCAAGGTCATTGGCGAACTCGCCATTCTGGAATGCTTCGATCGTCTGCTGAAGCCCGCGCCCTCCAGCAAAATGATGATGCTTGCGCAGATCGCCGCTAACAACGGACTGGATGCGAAATTCCTGCCTGGCTATGCCATTGATGCCGCTCCAGACGCTACTGGCGGATCTTCGATGGAAACCAAGCCCATCACCGACCTCATCAAAGAAAACGGCATAGCCAGCACGGCCACGGCCTTCAACCGCTTATTGGCCGCTAACGGCTTTATCAAAAAGTGCCAGCGCAACAGCACCAAGCGCGGCGTCGTCGACTTCTGGTCGGTGACTGATAAGGGCCTTCGTTATGGCAAGAACCTGACCAGCCCCAACAACCCCCGCGAGACCGCCCCGCACTGGTACGTGGATCGCTTCCTTGAATTGGCCTGCCTTGTCGGCAAAGGAGCCAAGTAATGGCTGGCGACTGGATTAAATTCGAACTCACTACCATGGACAAGCCAGAGGTTTGCCTTATCGCCGACCTGGCCGGCATTGATCCGGATGCGGTGGTGGGGAAGCTCATGCGTGTGTGGGCTTGGTTCGATCAGCAAACAGAAAATGGTAACGCTCCAAGCGTTAGTAAAAAGTTACTTGATCGCTCAGTAGGCGTTACCGGTTTCTGCGATCACATGAAGTCCGTGGGCTGGATGGCAGAAGCTGAGGGTGTGATCAGCCTTCCTCATTTTGAGCGTCACAACGGGAAGACCGCTAAAAACAGGCTCCTCACGGCAAAGCGCGTAGCCAGTCATAAAGCAGGTAACGCAAAAGGTAACGCTCGCATCGTTACTTCTGCGTTACCTAAAGAAGATGTAGATGTAGAGAAGAATAAAGATCAACACAACTCTCTCTCTGCGCACGAAGCGCTGGTCGCCGAAACGTTCGACGGCTTGGCGCCAGCCGAAGGTGTGCAGGGAGAAGAAAAGCCAGAAGCCGACCCCGTTCCTGTCGACCCCAAGACGCCATCTGAAATGACGCTGGATTGGGAGCCGAACCGGAACCTCCTGAAAAACTATGCCCTTCGGATGACGCTGCCGGTGGATGTGTTCACTGCTGATGCCACGGCTTCGTTCGTCTGTCACTACACGGCATCCGGCCGGATGGAGACGCAAGACGCATGGGTGGCGCTGCTGGTGAAGTGGGTCAAAACTGACCGAAATCAAGCCAGCAACGTCCGTCAGTTCCCGGCGCGCCGCCAGAGCAACGAGCCTGACTTCGACAGCAACGCCTGGGCCGAAGGCATCGTGGTGAGCCCATGAAGCCAGCCAGCCAACTGATGGCGACCATGGGCAACCTGCCTGCCGTGGAGCCTCGCCAGCCGCTCCAGGTGACGCCGCAGACGGCCGAAGTGGTGAACGACCTGTTCCGCCGCTTGCGTGGGATCTTCCCGGCGTGGCGCCAGGCGTGGCCGTCCACTGAAGCGCTCGACGCCGCCAAGGCCGAATGGATCAAGGAGTTCGCCGACGAGGGCATCCGCACCCTGGAGCAGATCGAGTTCGGTATCCAGAAGTGCCGAAAGCTCAAGAAGCCTTTCGCGCCGAGCGTTGGTGAGTTCATCGCCATGTGCGTGCCAGGCCCGGAAGACTTCGGCATGCCTTCGGTTGCTGGGGCGTGGATGGAGGCGCTGATGGAGACCTACAGCCATGAAGGCGTGCGCATCGCTGCCATCGCCACCGGGCTGTTCGACCTGCGTTCCGCCAAGCAGGAAGACAAGGGCCTCCGCCAGCGCTTCGACCACAACTACGAAATCATCCTTCGCCGCGCCCAGGCCGGGCAGGCACTCGACGGCCGGATCGCAACCGGCATCGGCCACGACAGCCAGAAGACGGCCTTCGAATTGGCAAACGAACTGGCCGACCAGAAGGCCCAGGCAAAAATCATCGAGCAAGGCATCCCGGCCGACGGAAAGTCCGCCCGCGCGCTGCTGCTGGCAAAAATGAACATTAAGCGCGATGCACAGCGCGGCGCGGAGAAATTCTGATGAAAGATCACATCGACAAAGCTGGGATTCGCTGCGTCATCACCATGATTGCGTTTTTCCTGTTCCTCACCATCGTCTGGGGCCCGATCAATACGATTTGGGTCGGTCCGTGGATTTACGAAGGTGCGTCACTCGGTTCTTTGGCCTGGCGAAAGGCGTGGGTGTTGAACGGCTGGATTCTTTTCTCTCCCATCGCAATTGCCTTTGGGTACTGCCTTTTCACGATGGCGCGCGCTATTCGAAAAGACGAATCCGAGCGCGAAGCACCGCGCGGCAAGGAGGGCTTCTGATGAGGATTCACCGACTGTTCTGGCCGGCCATGCAAGGGGCAGGTTACGCATTTCTGTTTTTGGGCTTTTGCGCGTTTTTCGCATACCTGCTCGCGCCATCTTCATCGCCGGCCAACATCTGCGCCAAAACCAATGAGCGTGGCTCATCCGCTTGGGTGGCCTGTGTCGACCGAATGATTCAGGAGCGCAAGTGATGAAACGAGCAAACCCAGCCCAGCTACGCCAATCCATTGAGCTGGCAAACAAGATGGTCAAGCTCGGAATCCTTTTTGTGTGTGTCCCGGTTGTTGATGAGGCGGACCACCTGAACTTGGCCACGCAAGCCACCGAGCGCCTGGAGCGCATGGCATTGATCGCAGAAGCAGCGGAGAAGCGGACATGACCGACAAGATGCGTGAAGAGTTTGAGCGTACCAACGGCCAAGATCATCGCCGCCAGCCACCCAAGGGCAACAACTACATCGACCCAATGGCCCAGGCCGACTGGGAGTCTTTCCAGAAGGGCTGGAGGGCATCAAGGGATGCTCTTGTGGTTGAGGTTCCGGACGTGCATGGAGTGAACTGGAATATTCGTCAGTTCGTCCTGGATAAATGCCGAGAAGCAATTCGGTCGCAAGGCCTGAAGGTGAAGTCATGAACATTCATTCGATGCCACACGACGCAACGGTCAAGCACAAGGCCCTGCCGAAGTCTTGCCTTCTGAAGGTCACCTTCCTGCCATGGCGCTATCAGGCATGCAGGAGCTTTATGCGTAGCCGAGGGGCGAATCACTTATCGATTTGGGCGTGGAGATTCCACGTAGTCATTCGGCGCCCCTGGATGGCAGGTCCAGCACGCCAACTACATCCTGAGCTGTTTGAGGTGAAGCCATGACCTACGTCAGAGAGCAATCATCTACCGAGCTCGCTGTGCACATGCGCAGCTTGCAGAAGATGCCAGGCTGGCATGACCCACTTGCAGACCGCTTGTGGCAGGAGGTTGAAGCGCTCAAGGCCGAAGTCGCCGGCCTACGCACCGGCTACGAAGCCTACGAGCAGGTGAATGCTGAGCTGAAGGCTGAGGTGGGGGCGCTGCGTGGACTGACTGAAACCGCGCAGAAAGGAGCGGAGTTGCTGAGCAAGGATGCTGAGCGGTATCGGTGGCTGCGCGATAGCAGCGAATCCATACACCAGTTCTACCTCAGTACGCCGATTTGGTTCACCGGTGTGAAGTTCAGCAAGGAGAACGTGGACAGCACGATTGACACCGCTATGGCCCAGGGAGAGCGGTCATGAGCGAAAAGATCAGCGTCAACAGCGCCACCAAGCTCTCCGAGGCCATCAACGCCCTGACAGCCATGTACCGCCAGAGCAAGTACGTGGTGGTTTCGATGCGCCCAGGCAAGGATCGGACACTCGACCAGAACGCCCTGTGGTTCGCCCTTTACCAGCGAATCGCCCAGATGACCCAGCTAGGTGACGTGGAGGACGCCCGCAAGTACTGCAAATTGCACTTCGGCGTGCCGATCATGCGCAGCGCCGACGCCGACTTCCGCAACGGCTGGAACCGGATGTTCCTGCACCTGGACTACGAGACCAAGCTGGAGCTTATGGGGCCTTGCTCGATCTTCGGCCCGGACGGCTTCCCGGTGACCCGCCTGTTCAATCGCGCCCAGGGCATTGTCTACACGGACCAGATCGTGGCCGAGTTCAGCGCCAAGGGTGTGGTGTTCACTGATCTGCTGGGTGAGGTGGCGGCATGAGCGAAGGAATCGGAATCACCACAGAAACAAGCGTGTTCCTGTCTGTCGACAAAATCGTCAAGGAAATGGACGCAGAAGACATCGGAAGTTTTTGCAGTGCAATAGCCCAGCGCCTGGATGGCGAATATGCGAATCGGGCTGATGCCGCAAGTGAGTTCGCCAGCGGGCTGTCTGAGTTTGGTTGCCGCTTCCTAGCCGAAGTGGTGGCGAACTTCTACATGCGCGAGAAGCGGGGTGACCGCCGGTGATCGCCAAACAGCCCCGCCCGAAGACCTGCAAGAACCCAGCATGCGGCGAGAAGTTCGTTGCTCAACGCCTGGGTCAAGCCGTGTGCAGCCCAAAGTGTGGCCTTGCCATCAAGGACGTGAACCAAACCAAAGCCCGCAAGGCCTTGGCAGATGTAGGCAGGAAGGAGCTACAGGCCGCCAAGGAGCGCGTAAAGCCGAAGGGGCAGTACATGCGTGTGGCTCAGGCCACTTTTAACGCTTGGGTGCGATTGCGTGACGCCGCCCTTGGCTGTGTGAGCTGCAACAAGCCTGCGACCTGGGCCGGTCAGTGGCACGCATCCCACTTCCGTAGCGTCGGCTCATCGCCAGAGCACCGGTTTAACCCGGCCAATGTGCATAAAGCTTGTTCCGTCTGCAACAGCCATCTGAGCGGAAACATCCTTGGCTATCAGCCTGAGCTGATCCGACGCATCGGCTTGGAAGCGGTCGAGACCCTATTAGGGCCGAGCGAGCCCAAGCGCTACACCATCGAAGACCTGAAAGCCATCACCGCCGAGTACCGGGCAAAGACCAGAGAACTCAAGAAGGGGCAGGCAGCATGAACTACCAAAACGTCATTTCTGCAGTCGTCCGCGCCCTTGCAGCGGAAACCATCAACAGCGCCGGCGGGTGCAACGTCGAGCCTCGAGTGCAGACCAGCAAACTGAAGGGGGAGATCACCGGCAAGGATGCGGCCCTACTTGCTGACTGCATCGTGCACAAGCTTCTGCATGCCCAGCTCAGCCCGCGCCACTGGAATGCATTGGTGGCGAAGTACAGCACGCACCGCGGGCGCAAGATCGATTCCATAGGGCGGCTTGTCGCGGTTGTGCCTTCGCCGGCGCCACTGCGCTTCACTCAGCAGGCGGTACTGGTGTGGGCTGTGCCGCAGCAGTCGAAAGGCATCAAGCGCGCCGTGATCGAGGTCAAAGCTCCAAAGCATCGGGAAAACAAGGATGAGGGCCAATGGGATTGGCGGAACAAAGCGGCTGACGCAGATGTTGCGCGCGCCAATAAGCACGCCAGGGCAGTGGCCGAGACGAAGCCGGGAGAGATGATCGTCCTTGCCGAGTCGAACTATGACATGACGAACTGGGACGCCCAGGGCCTGACGGAGCGCACCTATCAGCGCTGGAACAAGAGCATCAAGGGAGCGCTGGAGTCGATGGTGGACGAGGCTTTGGTCGATGCACAGCACATGCTTGAGGCCGTAGGGGTTCTGTCTGGGGAGGCGGCTTGAAAATAGTCCCTCAAAAGGGCTTGCAATATCATGTCGCCATGTCGCATTATTCACCCATCCTGTCATTCCTGCGTGTGTAGGACTGACTAAAAAGAACCCGGCCACTGCGCCGGGTTTTTTATTGCCAAAACGCAGGCGAAAGACCGGAAAGACCCTCCTGCCCATTACATACAGAGGATCTACCGATGTCGCATATCACTCGCTGCAAAATGACTCTCCGCTCCAAAGGGCCTGTTCAGGGCTCGACGGAATCGCTGACCCGCCTGAACTTCGGCGCAGTGTGGTCGGCCAATCCGGCTGAAGAAGACGCGATTTACGGCAAGTACACCCCATACGGCGAGTACACCGTGAACGTTGCTGCCGATCGGGCCGAGCATTTCGAAGAAGGTAAGGACTACTACTTCGATATCACCCCAGCATTCTGATTTTAACTGCAGCCAGGGCAGCCCTCGGGAGGCCTGGACGCTGATAAGCCGGTAGTGCAGCGCTACGGAAAAACACCGGCAGCCCGCGCGCTCTGTTCACACCTGACTTCCAGAGTGGCGCGATACCAGATCAGCGAGATCGATGCATTGGGGTGTCGACGCTGGAAGGTCTTTGGCTGACTGCGGGAAAGACCGCGCACCTATTCAGGGCCTCAGCATTCGCTGGGGCTTTTCTCGTTATGAGGCTCAGAAAATGTCCGGCACTATCCAATCCAGCAACTACGTGCCGGGCGTTTCCGGCTGGAAGTTCGGCCACGTCAGCGGCGACTTCGAAATCAACAATGCCCAGATCCAGGTCGGCACCCTGCCAAGCGATCCTCAGTTGATCACCGTAACGGCTGGCTCTTGGTCGGAATACGATCTGCCAGCCAACGCGCTGGAGCGCCTGGCGTTTATCGGAGCCGAGCTGGAGAAGATCCCTGCAGAGTGCCGAGCAAGCGCTGAGTTCACGACTGAGGATATCTCATTTGATCGTGATGGCTCGGATGTGCGGGCATCGCTGACCTACGAGCGCCACGAAACTGCCGAAGAGGTAGCTGCGCGACTATCCAAGCCAAAAGGCTCGACATTCAAGATCGACAGGGGCGGGCTTACGTTCAGTCGTGACGGCGTTGCCTATATCCAGTTGACCGACTCACCTGACTTGCGCGCACCTGAACAGCCTGAACCCTTCAAGGTTGATGGTGGCCAGGTGAGCATCGACAAGGCTTTCGTCGAGGGTGGCTCGATCACCAAGGCTAAGGTCGGAGATGAGTGGCCAGTAAGGATGGATTTCTCCGCAGACGGCAAGAAGTACGCTGCCGGGATTGGACTGGGTATCGAATCGGAATTCCTTGCGAGTGCTGACAAGTTCCGCAGGGGCTGCATGTGTGGCGGCGGCTATACCGGTGACGCTCCAAAGCCAGGGGATGCACTGAAGGCTAGTGGGGTTTCCGCGATGCTCGATCAGCTCGCCAGCAAGATCGGCGAGAGCAAGCTTTGCCAGGACCTGAAAGAGCAGGTTGACCTGCTGGGTTCGAATCTCGCCGAGCAAGTCAAAACTGTGATCCGCAAGGAGCTCATGCCTGGCGGCTTGCTCAACCGCTCACGCTAATCCCCGGCCCGCCACTGAGCGGGCATTTTCGTTTTCGGCCCCGCCACACCCTTCGCTCTGAGCTGGGAGTGCCGCCGGGGCTGACCTATTCGCCGCTGCTCCCCAGCGTTTGGCCGCCACCTGACGGTCTTTTTTATTCTCCTACTCCCAGAAGGGAGGACTTCGGATTGAAAATCATGCCCGAAAAAGACCCTTCCTTCTGGGCGATGGTTTTAAACGCCCTGCGCGACAACGGGCTGGCCATGGTCCTGACATTCCTCCTAATCTGGTTGCGAATTCAGTACGACGGCAAAGAGACCAAGCCTGTTCGCCAGATTATCGAGTCTGTCCTTGGGGCTCTGATCGTGATGGTGGTCGGCCTGACGGTGCAGAAGTTCGGCTTAAGCAGCGGGTGGGCATTCTTCGCCGCCGGCTTCGTCGGCATTCTAGGCGTTGATCAGGTTCGACAACTCGGCAAGCGCTGGTCTGAGCGCAAGGCGGATGAGCTATGAAGCTGATCGAGAGCGCCGGAAGCTGGCACCGCCTGTGGTCGGTGCGCCTGGCCCTGGCCGGCTCGGTACTGAATGCCGGGGCGATTGGATGGACGGTCTTCCAGGGTACGGTCAACCCGCTGATTTACGCAGCCATCAACATGGCTCTCGGGGTCGGCGTTGCTGTTGTCCGTGTGTTGTCACAGCCGCAGTCAGCCATTATCAGCGACAACAAGTCTCCGGATGACCCGGCAAGTTAGGCGCGCCACGTTTTCGAATGCGCCAAATCGTGGCGCGCAATCATGAGGAATCACCCATGGATAACCAGCACAAGAAAATCACCGGCTACCGGGACCTGAGCCAGTCCGAGATCGACGGCATGAACTCCATCAAGGCGCTGGAGGCTGACACCGGCGAATTGTTCAAACAGATTGGCCAGATTGATGGCGTCGACCCGCGCCTGCTGGCGTTGGCGAAGACCAACTTGCAGCAAGGCTTCATGTGGTTCGTGCGCTCGATCGCCAAGCCAGCCGATCCGTTCAACTGATGGGCAAAGTAACCCGCCTACGGCATGTGCTTCCCATGGGGCAGGACATCAACGCTGCGGTAAGCGCTCTCGATAAGGCCATTGCCGATGCAGTGGACGCCGCCAAGGCAGCCGGACTTCCTCAAGGCCTGATCGTTGGACTCCTCCACGGTCACGCACATGCACAGACGCACCAGATGGTGACGCAATGACTGTCAAGGTTCTGGAGTTCAAGCGGCCCAGCGATCCTCACTCGTCCGGTGAAGCCATCTGCACCAACTGCAAGCATGAATGGGTCGCGGTTGCGCCGGCTGGTCAGCGCAATCTGGAGTGTCCGTCCTGTAGTTCACATCGAGGCGTGTTCAAGTGGCCCTATGGGCCATCTGAAGGCGATGAGAGCTATCAGTGCAATTGCGGCTCCGAAGACTTCTTCATTATGCGCCGTGGCAAGCTGGCTAATGGCGCGGTGTATTGCCGTGGTTGCGGCACAGAGGCAACTGGATGGTTTGAATAACCATTGAATGACGTTCGAACGACGTTGAATGACCACCCTTTCGCGAAACACCCCATGAATGAGGCGTGACCATGGCCCTATGCGGCGCAAAGACGCGCAGCGGGGAACCATGCAAGCGACACGCTGTTCCGGGTTCTGCACGCTGCAAGCTACACGGTGGCGCGGCCTCAAAGTCCAACAAGGGCAATCAGAGCGCACGTAAGCACGGTATCTATTCCGACACGCTTACTGCTGATGAGCATGGCCTGTGGGACGACATTGGGATCGGCACGCTGGATGACGACATCAAGATCGCCAAGTTGCAGTTGCGACGGGCGCTTATGGCTCAGGCCAAGGCTGAGGCTGGTGATGGTCTTGACCTGGACCTTGAAAGCATCAACATCCGCGGAACTGACCCAGTTGAAGAGGGCGAGCCCCCGCAAGAGCCTGGGCAACCAACAACGACCATTCAGCGCCGACGCCGTGGCTACGAAGACATCATCAACCGTCTACTCGGCCGCATTGGAGACCTTGAGTCGAAGCGCGCCGACATGATGAAGAAACTCGACCCTGACGACGAAGGGCCATTGCCTCAGCGCATCGAAGTGGTGGTGACTGACGCGAGACGCCCGAATGCCGAGCCTTAACGTACCTCAAGCCCAGTTCCTTGCGCTGCCTCACAAGTTCCGAGCCTTCGTGGCCGGGTTTGGCTCAGGCAAGACCTGGGTGGGCTGCTCGGCGCTGGGGAAGCACTTCTGGGAGTGGCCGCGCATCAACGCCGGCTACTTCGCTCCGACCTATGCCCAGATCCGCGACATTTTCTATCCGACCATGGAAGAGGTGGCGCAAGACTGGGGGCTTCGCACTGAAATCAATCAGTCGAATCATGAGGTCCATGTTTACAGTGGTCGGCAGTATCGCGGCACTGTGATCTGTCGATCCATGGAAAAGCCGCAGACAATCGTTGGTTTCAAGATCGGGCACGCATTGGTCGACGAACTCGACGTGATGAGCTCGGTGAAGGCCCAGCAAGCCTGGCGCAAGATCATTGCCCGGATGCGCTACAAGGCCGACGGGCTTCGCAACGGAGTGGATGTTACGACGACGCCAGAGGGCTTCAAGTTCGTTTACCAGCAGTTCGTCAAGCAGATCCGCGACAAGCCTTCCATGGCTTCGCTGTACGGCCTGGTCCAGGCCAGTACATTCGACAACGAGCTAAACCTGCCGGACGACTACATCGAATCGCTGATGGAGTCGTATCCGCCTCAGTTGATCCTGGCGTACCTAAAAGGCCAGTTCGTCAACCTGACCTCTGGCACGATCTACACGGCCTACGACCGCAAGCTCAACGGGTGCTTCGACACAGTGCAGCCCGGTGAGCCGCTGTTCATCGGGATGGACTTCAACGTCGGCAAGATGGCGGCAATCACCCACGTAAAGCGCGATCAGGGCTTGCCCAGGGCAGTAGATGAGCTAGTGGATGGCTACGACACGCCCGACATGATCCGGAGAATCAAAGAGCGGTATTGGCGCCACAACGGCAATACGTTCGAGAAGACCTGCGAAATTCGGATATATCCGGATGCCTCCGGTGGATCGAGGAAATCAGTCAATGCGAGCGAGACCGACATTGCGATCTTGAGTCAGGCCGGGTTCTCGGTGATTGCGCCTGACGCAAACCCGCCCGTGAAGGACCGTATCAACGCCATGAACGCCATGTTCTGTAACGCGCAGGGCGAGCGGCGCTACCTGGTGAACCCGTTCGCCTGCCCAACCTATGCCGATGGCCTGGAGCAGCAGGTGTGGTCACCCAGTGGGGAGCCGGACAAGAAGTCAGGAAACGACCACGCGAACGACGCCGGCGGCTACTTCATCCACCACGACTATCCGATCATCAAGCCTATGACCCACATCCCTGTCACCTTCACTTTCTGAGGCCAATATGGCGAATTACGGCATCCCCCGGGCAGAGTACGCACAAGCCCTGGCTGGCTGGCAGTTGGTGAAGCGTTGCGTGGCTGGCGCGCGCGAGGTGCGCAAGCACGACGAATACCTGCCGATGCCTGATCCGGAGAACAAAACACCGGAGAACCAGGCCAGGTACAAGCAGTACAAGAAGCGGGCGATGTTCCTGAATATCACCGGACGCACGCGGACTGGCCTGATGGGCGCGGTGTTCCGCAAGACCGCAGAACTTACCCTGCCAGCGGCCATTGAGTATCTGAAGGAGAACGCCAGCGGCGACGGCACAAGCCTCGAACAACTCTCGAAAGAGTCTGTAGGTGAGTGCCTGGACACGGGCCGTGGGGGCTTTTTGGTCGATTTCCCAACAGTCACTTCCGAAAGCGGCGTTTCCTCGATGGCCGACCTCAGCACCAAGCGCGCTTTGATTCACTTCTACGACGCCTTGTCTGTCATCGACTGGGACGAGCAGGTGATCGATGGCGCCAAGCGCCTGGTGTACGTGAACCTTCAGGAATGCGTCACTGAGTTCAATCCTGCCGAGCTGTCCCGAGACACATACAACCAGAATCGTGTGCTCCTGCTGATCGATGGCAGGTACGTGCAGCGGGTATACAAAGAGGGGGAGGACGGCTACACCGAAACGCAGCCGACGGACAAGGCCGGTCAGGCGTTCGACCACATCCCCTTCAGCTTCTTCGGCTCCCAGAACAACGATGCAAGCATCGACAAGTCGCCCCTGGAGGACCTGGCTGACGTGAATATTCTCCACTATGGCAACAGCGCCACGGTGGAGGAGAGCGGGTTCATCAGTTCGCAACCTACTCTGTTCATCGCCACCGACATCAGTGCCGACGAGTTCGTAAAGGCCAACCCGAATGGCATGCAGATTGGCTCGCGTCGCGGCCACATGCTTGGCAAGACCGGTTCGGCAGTCTTGCTGCAGGCCGACGAAAGCCAGTTGGCCCGCACGCTGATGAAGGACAAGGAAGAGCAGATGCTCATGATCGGCGCCCGCATCGTCCAGCAGGGCGGTGGGGCCGAGACGGCAGAGGCTGTTCGCATCAGGTACAGCTCCGACAACTCGGTCCTCGGCACCATTGCCAGCAACGTGTCAGAAGCCCTGAAGCGCGCCATCCTGGACGCCGAGCGGTTCATGATCGGCGAGCCGGACGAGAAGGGCACGGTGTTCTGGCTCAATCAGGCGTTTTTCGACGAAACTATGACCGCCCAGGACATCCTGGCCCAGGTCCAGCTCTGGCAACAGGGCTTCATCGCGAAGTCGGATGTGCGCACCAACCTTCGTCAGGGCGGCGTGCTTGAGGCTGATCGCACTGACGATAAGATCGACGAGGAGCTGGCCAGTCAGCCCCCAGTAGGCGGAAGCGATGAGCAATGAAGGCTTCCTCGAAGACGCGGCTACCCGACACCAGGTTTACGTCCAGCGTTACGCCGGCGGAAACCTAAAGCGAGTAGCTGTATTCCTCAGCAGGGCAATAAAAACGGCCAAGCAGCGTGTTTCGGATGGGCTGAGTGCTTACGGGACCAAGCGCTACACCTCACAGATAGAAACGCTCCAGGGCGATCTGCGGGGCATCTACGACGACCTAAAGGGCCAGGCGCAGCTTGATCTGAGCGACTTTGCCTCATATGAGGCCCAGTTCAACGCAACCATGCTCGGAAAGGTGGTGCGTGCCGTCGTGCAGCTCAACGTGCTGTCGACTGAAATGGTTTCTGCTGCGGCGCTGGCCGATCCGCTGGAGTTGGAGGCTCGCAAGGGCATCCAGCGCATCAGCATCAGTGGCGCACTCGACCAGTTCGGGACAAAAAAGGCCGCCGAGATCATCGGGGAGATTCAGATTGGTTCAAGCCTGGGTGAAACCAGCCAGCAGATCAGCCGGCGTCTGACCGGCATTCACCAGCTACAACAGGATCAGGCTTCGTCGCTGGTCCGCACTATGACCAACCACATCGCCAGTACAGCGCGGGTGGAGACGCTCAAGGCGAACGACGACATCCTCAAGGGAATGCGCCGGATTGCCACGCTGGACTCCAAGACCACGCTGTTCTGCATGAGCATCGATCAGACGATCATCCCGCTGGATGGCCCGCGACCGCCATATCACTGGGGGTGCCGGACGACGATCGTTCCGGTTCTGAAGGATGAGTTTGCGCGGGAGATTCCTGGCTCTACCAGGCCCTCAATCGGTCCTGATGGGGTTGCGCCGGTGTCGAGCAAGACGAGTTATCAGGAATGGTTATCCCGCCAGCCTGCATCGTTTCAGCGCGACGTGCTGGGGCCGAATCGTTACGAGCTTTTCACTAAGGGCGAGTTAACCCTGGATAAGTTCGTGGACGACAACGGCAAGACGCTGACTCTTCAGCAATTGAAAGACCTTGAGCCTCAGGCGTTTGAGCGCGCAGGCATGTAACAAGCAATCAGATTTAACAGCCCTGCCATTCGGCGGGGTTTTTTTATGCCCGCAGGCAGGGCCTGCACCAAGTCTCTGGGAGACAGCAATGACCTTGAAATTCCAACTGGACACCCTCGAAGGCGTCGACGAAGCCATCCAGACCATGTACGTCGAGAAGGGCGGCAAGTACGTCCTGAACATCGATGGCTTGCCAGCACAAGAAGACGTTACCGGCCTTAAGGCCAAGGTTGACGAACTGCTCGGCGAGAAGAAGGCGGCCGAAAAGAAGGCGCGCGAGGCGGAAGAGGCTGCGCGCCTGGAGCGCGAAGAACTGGCCCGCAAATCCGGCAACGTCGAGGAGCTGGAGAAGTCCTGGTCCGAGAAGTACGCCCGCCGTGAGGCTGAACTGTCGGGTCAGTTGGAAAGCACGAATAGCGCCCTGCAGGGCCAGATCCGGGATCTGACCGTAGGCCGTACCGCTACCGATATCGCCACTACTCTGGCGATCCCTGGCAGCGCCAAGGCATTGCTCCCTCATATCGAACGCCGGCTGAGCGTTGAGCAGCGAGACGGCAAGCCAACTGTCGTCGTGCTGGATGCCTCCGGCAAGCTCTCGGCAGCAACGCTGGACGAGTTGAAAGCAGAATTCACCAACGATCCGGCCTTCGGCCCGCTGATCGCTGGCAGTAAGGCATCGGGCGGCGGGGCCGGCGGTGCTGGTAAGGGCGGCGGGGCCGCAAAAGGAAAAATCGGCGGCACCAAAGAGGAACGGACGGCTGCAATCGCAAGCCGGTTCCCAGATCTCCCTCAATCGTAAGGAAATAACTCATGTCCCTGTCGCAAATGCAGGTTTTCAACGAATACATCATGCCGGCGACTCTCGAGACGCTGGATCAGTATCTCGCCGCTTTCAACGCCGCCAGCCGCGGTGCAATCGTGCTGTCTCCGGACGGCTTCACCGGTGACTTCCTCCAGGAGTCGTTCTTCCAGACCTTGGCCGCAGCCCAGCGCCGCGTGGATCGCTACAGCGCGAATGCTGCTGTCGCTGCAACCGACCTGACCGAGCTGAAGAACACTTCAGTGAAGGTCGCCGGCGGCTTCGGTCCGATCCGCTACGAGCCATCGCAGATGACCTGGCTGGAGCGTCCAACCGCGCAAGGCATCGAAGTCGCCAGCCGTGCGTTCGCTGAAATCCTGCTAAAGGACCAACTGAACACCGCGATCGCCGCCCTGGTTGCTGCAATCACCGCTCAGGCCGCCGCGGTCAACGATGTGTCGGCCACCACCGGCATCACCTACGCAGGTCTGAACAACGCGCATGCGAAGTTCGGCGATGCAAGCCAGAACCTGGTCACCCAAGTGATGCAGGGCACCAGCTATCACAAACTGGTCGGTCAGAACCTGGCAAACCAGAACCAGCTGTTCCAGGCCGGTAACGTCCGCGTGATCGACATTCTGGGCAAGATCTCCGTTGTGACGGATGCCCCGGCGCTGATGCAGGCCGGCACCCCGAACAAAGAAATCATCCTGTCCCTGGTGCAAGGCGCTGCGCTGGTCCACGACGGTCGCGACATCATCAGTAACGTCCAGACCACCAACGGCAAGGAGCGTATCGAAACCACGCTCCAGACCGACTACACCTTCGGCCTGGGTCTCAAGGGCTACACCTGGGACACCACCACCGGCGGCAAGTCGCCAACCGACGCCGAACTGGCGACCGGGACGAACTGGGATAAGACCGCCACCAGCATCAAGCACACCGCTGGTGTGGCTCTGATCGGTGATGCCTCCAAGTAACCCCTGATGCCGAGTCGAGCCAAGTGCTCGGCTCGGCGAGGACGCGACATGAGTAATAAGATTTGGTATCTGCCAGGCCCGTTTCACCAGTATCAGGAAGACGTTAAGTCCCTGGCCAAGGACGCAGGTCTGCGCATCGTCGACGCAAGTGTTACCGAAAGTCGTGAAGATGCTGCCGACAATGTGCCTGACGTTACGGTAAAGGAGTTGCCGAAGGTGCTGCTGATCGGTGGTGGCAGTTCCAGCATCGATATCGACGCCTACCGCGCGGAGCTCGAATCTGTCGGCCTGATCGTCGAGTCATTCGCTGAACAAGCGCTGGCGCGCCCGGAAGGTGAGCTTGGCCCTGTGGCCGGGCGCCTGTTCCAGGTGTTCGAAGCGGTCAATGCTGGCGTGCAGAGTTTGCGCAGCGAGCGTGACGGCGAGGTGGAGAAGGTGAAGGCCCTGCAACTGCAGGTGGACGACCTTCTCCAGCAGGCCGCCAAAACCAGTCAGGCAGACGCCGAGGCAAAGGAAATTGCCGACCTGAAGGGCAAGCTGGACGCGGCCAAGGTCACCTACCGCGCCAATGCCTCGAAAGAGTCGCTGCAAAAGCAGGTCGACGAACTGCCGAAGGCGTAACACCCGGGGCTTCGGCCCCAATCATTCAAGCGGAGGCCAGATGGCTACCTACATCACTGTGGCGGACGTTGACGCCATCCTGGGCGCCACCTGGGCGCCAGATGACAAGAAGGCCCGCGCAGTGTTGCAGGCAAACGCCTATCTGACCTCGCTCAACCTTGCTGGCGTCGACATGGACGCCATCCCGGAAGAGGTGAAGCAGGCCGGCGCCGAACTGGCGGTGGTCGCTGCTCAGGGCAAGCTGTACCAGCAGCAGACCGAGGGATCGCTGGAGGCCAAGACGGTGAAGGCCGGATCGGTGACTACCAGCAAGACTTTCGCATCGATCGACACCAGCAAGTCCACATCGCTGCCCGACGGCGCGCAGTTCGCCCTGGGCCTGCTGCAGCCGTGGCGGTCCAGCCCGTTCTCGTTCCGCGTAGATCGGGGGTGACCCATGGGCCTTCGCGAAGACATCCAGAAGGATTTGGCCGAGGCCTTCGATACCGACCTGGCTGATGCGGTGCAGCCATTCGCCGGCGGCGTGACGATTCCCGGCACTTGGGACCCGGTCACCGAGGCCGCAGGGCCGCCCGTTGTGATTGCCTACACCGGCCGTGGCGTGTTCGACGCCTTCAAGATGGCCCAGGTTGACGGCGTAAACATCCGCGCAACTGACCAACTGCTGATCGCGCTGACCAACGAAACAATCGGTGGCACACCGGACATCGGCCACAAGATCAACGGCTTCGACGTGGTAAACGTGCAGACCGACCCGGCTGGCGCCCATTACGAGATCCAGCTGAGGAAAGTCTAATGACCACCAAAGCAGGCTGGAGCCATAGCCTCACGGACTTCGCCGACCAGGCCGGCGAGGACATCACGCAGATGGCGCGCGTCATCGCGCAGAAGATGCTCGAAGAGGTGGTGCTGAAGTCCCCTGTCGGCAACCCTGACCTGTGGCAGGCCAACGTGGCGCTGCGCACGAAGAACGTGGCGCTGGCTGATGCCTATGACGCGAACGTCGACGCCCGCAACGCTGCGCGCACCGGCGGCCGAGCCTTCAAGAAGCTGACCAAGCGCGAGCGCGAAGAAAACTACTTCGTCAAAGCGCAGGCAGCGGGGAAGGGCTACATCGGCGGCACGTTCCGAGGCAGTCACCTGGTATCGATCGGTGCGCCCGACTTTACCGTGACCGACAATATCGACCCATCCGGACGTGAAACGATCAGCAAGGGCAGCATGCTCATCAAGGCCTCGGGCCAGTTCCCCGTCATCTACATCCAAACGAACAGCCCCTACGGCGAGATGCTGGAGCTGGGGCATTCCACGCAAGCGCCTGGCGGCGTTTACGACCTGGCCTTCATCGGCGTTTCCGAGGCCTACAAATGACCTACGAGCAGATCAGGGCACTCATCACCGCGCGCATGGTGGCGTTCACCGGCATTGAGCGGGCGCGGATTGATTACCCCAACCAGCCTGAAGTTTTCACCCCTCCTGAGTCGGGCCTGTGGTGCCGGCTGAATATCCAGTACGCCACGGCCTTCATGGCCGGCATGGCAGACAGGCCCTACACCAGGAAGCCCGGGCAGATCAGCATTCAGTGCTTCGCCAGGGAGCGCACCGGCACCAAGGTCATCACCGAGCTTGCCGATGCACTCGAGGCGCACTTCGCCTACTGGATGTCCGGCGACCTCGAATGCATGGAGGCCAGCCAGGTCATCGCCGGAGAGTTCGAAGGCTTCTACCAGATCAACGTGAACATCCGGTTCCGCGCCGGCTGAGCCAGGCAACACCATCCACCCGCCTTGAGCGGGTTTTTTATGCCCGCAGATAGGAGACTCACCCATGAGTTCCGGCGCAAAAGTCGTATCGCACATCATCAAGGAGGTTACGCCCGGCGTTACCCCTGTCGGCACTTGGGACACGCTGCGCCTGACCGGCAACGCACTGACCCCAACCGTCAACACCGAGGTCAGCGACGAGATCACTGACACTCGTCTGAGCCAAGGTTCTGTGGCCACCAGCATCGATATCGGCGGCGACCTGACGGCAGAGTTCTCATTCGGCTCGTTTGACCAACTGCTGGAAGCCGCTTTCTATGGCGCATGGACGGCTGACGTGCTGCGTGTTGGCGATACCCGCAACACCTTCAGCATCGCGAAGGGATACAACGATGTCGGCGTCTATGGCCTGTTCAAGGGTGCCCACGTCTCGACCTTCGCGCTCGACATCCCGTCAGAAGGCAAGGTCACCGCTACCTTCAACATGGCCTGCCTCGACTACACCGACGGCGAAGTGCCGATCGTGGTTTCGCCCAACGCTCCCACCACCACGCCGTTCCTGTCGAATAACAACGTCGGCACGATCCTGGTCAACGGCCAGTCGCTGGAAGGCGTGGCCTGCGTCTCAGCCATGACTGTGAACCTCGACAATAGCCTGCAAACTCAGCGCTGCCTGGGTTCTGAACGCCTCGGCCCGGGCGCCCACATCGCGACCGAAGCGGCGATCACCGGCAGCCTCACGCTGGCCTGGTCCAAGCGCGCGTGGGAGATCTGGAAGAACACCTTCACTCGGGCGCCTATCGCTGTCGTATTCCCGATCACTGATTCGCTGGGCAACAAGTACACCTTCAACTTCCCAGCAGTGGAAGTGGACGGCGAACTGCCAAACGGCGGCAAGCGCGACCTGATCGAGGTCACGCTCAATTACACCGTCGCCAAGCTCAGCCCGACCATCACCCGCGAAGCGGCTGACCCTACACCGTAAACCCCTTTGACTGCCTCGGCGTGAACGCCGGCCGGGGCGGTCCTTTTATTGGCGTGGCGTTGAGGATTTATCATGGCTCTCCAACTGACCAAGAAAGACCAGGCGGCCTCCGGAGCACGCTGGGTGGAGTTCGACAAGGACACGAAGGTGCTGCTGGCCGGCATCGACAATGCCGAGTACCAGGTTGGCCTGGAGCGCATGCGCCGGCGGATCGTGCGGAACGACGCGCGATTCGAAGAAGGCCAGGTTGGCGTTATCACCGGCGAACTGACCGAGCATCAGAACCACGCCATGCTTCTGAGCCACTTCATCGTGAAGGACTGGTCGGGGGTGCTGGATGCCGAAGGTAACCCGCTAAAGTACAGCCCGCCCGTTGCCGCGCAGTTACTCGATCACAACGTGGACTTCTTTCTGTTCGTCCTGCGACACAGCGCCTCGGTGGCGACCGAAGCGGCCGAAGAGCTGGCTGATACCGTAAAAAAGCCGTCGCCCGCTTCGAGTGGGAAAAAGAGTGGGCAGTCGGCCAAGCCGAAAAGCGAAGCCTAATCTACCAGCGGCTGGGCTTTGAGCTTCCCGATGAGCCGCCGAATGACCCGATCACCGCGTATCTGCTGAGCGCCTTCCGCAGCATCACGCGCGGTCGGCGGTTCCTGGCCACCATGGCGGGTGCTTTCCCGCTACCTTTATCTGCTAGGGAGATATCGGACTGGCTGGATTCGCACCCTTCCCCAATGACGCGGGACGAGGTGGATGCTGTGATGTTTGCGCTCGACGGCGTGTGCTTGGCGGGAGATGACGAGTGACTTTCTTATGATGTGGTTATGATGCTAAATTGCTTTCATATAAATGGAGGCTGTAATGCTTAAAATCAAAACGTTGGCGGCATTGATGCTCATAACGGTTTCTTTTACTGCCAGCGCGGGCGAATGGGAACACTACAAAACAAAAGACGAAATGAGGGGTGAGGAGGTTAGTGGAGCAATAGTTACCGCCACTAGCAGTGCTGAACCGTCGGTTACCCTTTCTATGAACGTTATCAATAAAAGCGAGACGGTTCAGGCCACTGTTTTTACAATTGATGGGGACAGAGGGTTATGCGCTGAAAGAATATGCGAGGTTCCGGTTAGGTTTGATGACGGATCTGTAACTAAGGAGAGAATGTCTTTTAGCGCGGACGGAAAAACTATAATACCGACACGGAGTACTGCATTTTCTGCCTCTGTTTCTATTTCGAACACAGTATTCGTTGAGATCCCTCTTGCGCGAAGAGGCGCTACGCAATTCCGGTACAATTTACCTAGCCCTGCATTCGAAAGGGTATTTAATCCGCCGCTAAATATACTTGGCGCGGATATGGGTCGTAGTGGTGATTTCCCAAGCAAAAATTTTACAAAGATCGATTCATCGAAAAGCGTTGACTGTCGAGAATCGAAAAATGTAGAAGGTGTTCTGCCAGGGTCAAAAATATCATCAATGAGAATGTGTTTTTACAAAGGGTTTTTATACTCCGTCTTCTTTGAGGCAAAAAGCAAGAATGAGGTTGATGCTATTGCTCGTATGCTTGATTCTAAATTAGGCCCTAGAGATAAAGAGAGTTATTTCACATCCTGGCCTAAAGATACCGGAAAAATCATTGAAAACTTCACTCTTAAAGCAACATATTGGCCCGATCCTAAGTTAAAGAATGCTGGTATGTATATGATCTTTGATGAGGGTATTGCGCCAACAGTACCAAAATAACTAATTCTTGAAAAACCCGCCTTGAGCGGGTTTTTTATTGCCTGGAGAAAAGTCATGGCTCAAACATCCCGCCTCGTTCTGGAAATTGATAGCCGGGATGCAGAGCAAAAAGCGGCCGATACTCGCAAGGCACTTGAAGCCCTCGAGGGCGCCGGACTTCGGGTAAAGCCAGCCATGGATAAGGCTGGAAGCGGGATGGATGGCGCAGGTAAGAGCGCAGAGGCGGCAGGTAAATCATTTTCCAGTCAGCGCGAAGAGATTGATCAGTTGCTAGGGCGAATTGATCCGCTGAGCAAAAAGCTAGGAGAGCTTGACCGGCAAGAGCAAGAGCTTGCTCGACACCGCAAAGCAGGAACTATCGAACTTGATACTTACACCGAATATCAGCAGAAGATCGCCGCTACGCGTAACGACTTGAACAGGTTCAGCGACTCCTTGACCCGCACCGGGAATACAGCCAAGCAAACAGCGGCCGCGCTAAGGGGGGTTCCGGCTCAGTTCACAGACATTGCCGTCTCTCTCCAGGGCGGGCAGGCACCTCTAACCGTCTTCTTGCAGCAAGGCGGTCAGCTCAAGGATATGTTTGGCGGTGCAGGGCCAGCGGCAAAGGCGCTCGGCGGATATGTGCTTGGACTGGTGAACCCCTTCACCGTTGCGGCAGCTGCTGCGGCGACACTTGGCGTTGCGTATTATCAGGGCTCCAAGGAGCAAGATGCTTTCAGGGATTCGCTGATCATCACCGGAAACGCCGCAGGTACAACAACCGGCGCTTTGGCCGAAATGGCTAAGCGGATCGGCGACACGACCGGTACCACGGGCACGGCAGCTGCGGCGCTAGCTCAGCTTGCTGGAACCGGTAAAATTGCGAGCACGAGCTTCGAGGCTATAGCTTCCGCCGCTGTCTCCTTCGAAAAGGCTGCCGGCCAAGCCGTATCAACGACTGTCGCCGAGTTTGTAAAGCTGGCCGATGATCCAGTGAAAGCGCTCGCCTCACTCAACGAGAAGTACAACTTCCTCACCGCCTCTGTATATGAGCAGGTCAGGGCTGCACAGGAAATGGGCGACAAGGAGGCTGCAGCCGCAATTGCTCAGGAGGCTCTGGCTAAGGCTTTGTCTGAGCGTGCAGGCAAGATCAAGGAAAGCCTGGGATATATCGAAACAGCGTGGAATACCGTGGCTGGCGCCGCAAAAAAAGGTTGGGACGCGATGCTTGGAATTGGCCGCGAAAGCACCCTGGAAAGCAAACTTTCACTGCTGCAGGAGCGGCTGGAAAACGTAAATAAGCTTACTGCTGCGGGCCGGTCCTCTAGAGCATCCAGGGGCGGAGAAAGCGCCGAGGAACTTCAAAAGCAAATCGTAGCCATTCAGAGCCAGATAACGGCAAAGAATGACCAAGCAGCAGCAGAACAAAAGGTTGCCCAACTACAGCGTGATGGTCAGATTGCGTACGAAGAGCATCAGAAAAATCGCGAGCAAAACTTCACCAAAACGCAAAAGATGAATAAAGCGCTTGAGGATGAAGAAAAGCGCATCAACATTGCACGTGCTGCTGGTTACAACATCAGCGAGGAGCAGGCGGCTGCTTCGTTAAAGGCCATTCGCGAAAACACAATCTACAAGGAGTCGGCGCCCAAAAAGGAAAAGGCCTACCGCGAAGACGCCGGCATGAAAGCGCTGGACGCGGCACGCCAGACCCAGGCCGTACTGCTCCAGCAGAACGCCTCGCTGAACGCTCAGGGCATCGCCACCGAGAAGGTCGGAACCCAGGCCCAGGCCCTGATCAAGTGGGAGCAGCAGCTTGCCGACATCAAGGGCAAGCAGACGCTTACCGCTGATCAAAAATCGCTGCTGGCCAGCCAGGATCTGATCACCGCTCAGCTCAAGAAGAATGTCGCGCTTGAGCGTGAAGCGCAGATCAGTCGAGACATTCAGCAGGCGCAGAAGGACCAGGTGCAACTGCTAACCCTGACCGGCCAATTGCGCGAGGCGAACAGCCTCAAGTCCTCGCTGGATGACGCAGCACAGATGGCCGAGTACGAGCGCCAGGGCAACACCGAGGCGATGAAGCGACTCGAAACCCTGATCAAGATTCGCGATATCAATCTGCAGGCATCCCAGAAACCCGGAACTATTGAGGGTGTTTCGCAGGCGCCCCAGGTGACCGGCATTGATGCTTCAGTGGGCGGTGCCTATAGCGAAATCCAGCGTCTCAACGAAGAGTCGGCAAAGGTTGATGCCTGGCGCACCATGGAATTGGAAAAGCAGAAGGCCTATCTCGACCTCAAAGCTATCAATGAGGAGACCTATGCCGAGCGAGTCAACAACATCAATCAGCAGGGTCGAGACAATCAGGCGAAGATTGAGCGAGCAAAAAACTCGGCAATCCTCACTTCAAGCGCGGACTTCTTCGGAAACATGTCGGCCCTCAGTCAGTCCGGCAACAAGAAGCTCGCTGCGGTTGGCAAGGCGGCTGCAATCGCGCAGGCAACCATTCAGGGGTATGTGGCAGTCCAGAACGCCCTGGCGGTTCAGCCTTATCCGCTCGGGATGGCGCTTGCCGTTTCGGCTGGAGTGGTGGCCGCTGCAAACGTCGCCTCCATCGCCGGTATTGGCTTCTCTGGAGGTGGCTACACGGGCCCCGGTGGCGTTAACGAAGTCGCCGGCACCGTGCACAAGGGCGAGGTGGTCTGGAGCCAAAAGGACATTCAGCGATACGGAGGCGTTGCCGCTGTGGAATCCCTCCGCAACGGAAACGTATCGGCAATTCCATCCTCTGCTTCTGGCTCTGCCTCTGGCGGGTCGGCGCGGTCCACATCGAGTGCTGCGCCTCAAATCAATATCACCATTCATGCCGATGGCACTGCGAGCACTGATGCTACCGCGGGCTATGAGGAGCGGGCCATGGTAATTGCCAGAGCCGTTCTTGCTGCAGAAGGCCCGGGCATGATTCGTAGCGGGATCATGCGCGAGAAAGGTCAAAACGGCCTACTTGACCCAAGCAACCGGAGGAACGCGGCATGAGCGAGGTATTCACCTGGCGCCCGGAAAAAGGCACTACCGGTGATGACGACACGGACATCCTTGCCTCTCAGTTTGGCAATGGCTACAGCCAGCGCATCTCGGTCGGCATCAACAACATATCCACGTCCTGGCCGGTGACGTTCATGGGGAAGACTGACTACATCCTCCCCATTCGCGACTTCTTCGTGAGGCACAAGGGCGTCACGCATTTCCTGTGGACCCCACCCTTGCATGAGCAGGGCGCATTCATCACCGACGGCGGTTGGAGTCTTCAGCCGCTCGGCGCCGGGGTGTACATCCTTTCCGCCAAATTCCAGCAGGTATTCAACCCATGATCACATTGGACGACCAGAAGCTGGAGCCGGGTGCGCTGATCCAGTTGATCGAACTGGACGGGGAGGCGCGAGGGATGGGCATTTTGCGGTACCACGCACACCAGCAGTCCACGCCGATCATCTGGAAGGGCGACGTGTATCTGCCCCGGCCTTACGAGACCGGTGGATTCGGTCGCAGCGTCGAGGGTAACAACTCCACGCCCATGCTGAAGATCAGCAACATCGACGGAACGATCACGGCTCTGTGCCGACGCTTTCAGGGCATGAGCGGCGTCAAGTTGACGGTGCGGCAAACCTACGCGAAGTACCTGGATGCTGCCAACTTCCCAGACGGCAACCCGCTGGCCAGCACGATGGAAAGGCTCGATATCTCCTACATCAACCAGGTGACCAGTTTGCTGCGCAAGGAAGTGGTGTTCTCGCTGGCACCACCGACGGCGGTGAAGGGGCAGATGCTTCCCGGCGGCCTGATTATGAACCGATGCGAGTGGTGTCTGTGGGGTGAGTATCGCGGCCCTGACTGCAACTACACCGGCATCAAGATGTTCGACCTCGACGGTAACCCGGTAACTGACCCTGCGTTGGATCGCTGCAACGGACTCCCGAGCGCCTGTGAGATGCGACATGGGAAAGGAAACCCGCTGCCATTTGGTGGTGCCCCGGGCGCTTCGCTTATTGGATAGACAGCCATGAATAAAACGATGCTGAAACAAATCCAGGCCCACGCCGCCGCTGAGTTTCCCAAGGAGAGCTGTGGCGTGGTGATCCGCGAGGCAGGGCGCCTGAAGTACGTTCCCTGTCGCAACGATGCCAAGACCCCGAGCGAGCACTTCATCATCAACCCCGAGGACAAGTGCGATGCAGAGGACCGCGGCGAGGTGGTCATGATCATTCACAGCCACCCCGACGTGCCGCCGGTGCCGAGCATGACCGATCGCGTAAGTTGTGAGTTGCATGAAAAGCCGTGGGGAATTGTGAGCTGGCCGTCTGGGGAGTACTTCGAATTCAAGCCGGACGGCTATCAGGCACCGCTCATTGGCCGCGAGTTCGGTCACGGCCTGCTGGACTGTTACGCGCTATGCCGAGACTACTATGAGCGCGAGCATGGCATTGAGCTGCCGAACTACCCTCGCCGCGATGGCTGGTGGAACGCCGGTGAAAGCCTCTACGAGAAGTACTACGAAGAGGCCGGTTTTTACCCAGTATCGATGCCACGCAAAGGCGACATGATCGTCATGCAGATCAATGCCGGCGCGCCAAATCACGCAGGCATCTACCTGGGTGACGGCCTTCTGGCCAGCGTCCCGGATCTGCATCCGGCCCCGGGCACGTTCCTGCATCACCGCTACAACAAGAAATCCACCCGCGATGTTTACGGCGGTATGTGGGCTGATTACACCGTGCTGATCCTTCGGCACCAACGAGTGCCGGAGGCTGACTGATGGCAATGAGAACAACGTTTCGCCCGCAGCCCCTGGTGGTACTGGTGATGCTTTATGGAATCCTCGGGGCCCGATTCGGGAGAGTGCATCATCTGGCCGTTGCTTCGCCATCCGAGGCCGTCCACGCTCTGTGCGTGAAGATTCCCGGGTTCAGGCGATTCCTTCGTATGTCCGAGGAGCGCGGACTGACCTATGCGGTGTTCCGTGGGAAGACCAATCTCAGCGAAAGCGAGATTGAGATGCGTCAGGACACCGTTGAGCCGATCCGCATCGCGCCAATCGTGATCGGAAGCAAGGGCGGCGGCTTGTTTGCGACGATCGCCGGCCTGGCCTTGGTCGTGATCGGGGCTATCACGCAGCAATACTATCTGGTGGCTGCTGGCGCTGGTCTGATGATCGGCGGCATCGCCATGAGCATGTCCCCGTCACCGTTGGGCGTGCTGGATAAGGAGGGCGACGGCAACAAGCCTTCCTATGCGTTCGGTGGCGCGGTAACCACGATGGCCCAGGGCCGTTGCAAACCTCTGCTTTACGGCGAGCGCGATATCGGCGGCGCCCTCATCTCGGCTGGCGTCTTCTCGGAAGATCAGCAGTAAGGAAAACCCATGTCCAAAACCGCAACAGCGCCTGCTGCAAAGCGCCGGCGCCGGACTGCTGCTGCCCGCGTTTTGGGCTCCAAGGGCGGCGAGGCCAAGCCTTACACCCCATACAAGGCGCCAGATAGCGCGCTTTCAGTCGCTACAGTAAAGCTGCTCTACGCGCTGAGCGAAGGCCCTATTGTTGGTCCGATTGATGGCCGGCGCTCGATCAAGCTGAACGGCACACCACTGATCTCTCCGGACGGTAGCGAAAACTTCCCGGGCACCATTTGGGATTTCCGCTCAGGCACGGTTGATCAGGAACATATCGCTGGCTTTCCAGCCATCGAGAGTGAGGCATCCCAAGGTCTGCCTGTCGAGCTGAAGTCGGACAATGCGTGGACTCACGCGATCACTGACCAGCAGTTGTCAGCCGTGCGCGTGCGCTTGTCGTGGCCGCAGATTTGGCAGGTGAAAACCAATGGCGATCAGATCGGCTATCGCATTGATTACGCCATCGATCTGTCGGTCAACGGCGGCAGCTACCAGACCGTCTTGTCGGCCACGCTGAATGATAAGGGCACCACTGAATACGAGCGCACCCACAGGATTGATCTTCCGGAAGGATTCACCAGCGCCCTGGTGCGTGTGCGCCGGCTGACTCCGAACCGCAACGACTCCAACTTCGCGGACCTGATGCGGGTCAAGGGTCTGACGGAAGTCATCGACAAAAAGCTGCGTTACCCAAACCTTGCCTTGGGTGGGTTGCAGTTCGACGCCAAGCAGTTCCAGGACACTCCGAAGGCCAGCTTCCTGATGCGCGGCCGAATCGTTCAGGTTCCCAGCAACTACGACCCGCAAACTCGCACCTACACGGGCGACTGGAACGGCACGTTCAAGCTGGCTTACACCAACAACCCTGTTTGGGTGTGGCGCGACCTGTTATTGCACCGCCGTTACGGCCTGGGCCGCCGCATCACTGCAGACATGGTCGACCACTGGACGCTGTATGAGATCGGTCGCTACTGCGATGTCATGGTGCCGGATGGCAAAGGCGGCGTTCAGCCGCGCATGACCACCAACGTCTACATCCAGGATTCTATTGAGGGCTACGCGCTGCTTTCGGACCTGGCCAGCGTGTTCCGTGGCAGCAGCTGCTGGAACGGGTCGCAGGTCACCATGGTGGCGGACATCCCAGGCAATGAGGACGGCTACGTCTTCACTCGATCGAACATCGTCGGTGAGTTCGAATATGTCGCTGCTGCGTATCCTGATCGGCACACCCGCGCCAAAGTGGCCTGGGACAACCCAGAGAACGAGTTCAAAACCCAGCCGGCGCCAGTCACCAACGACGAGCTGATTGGCGTGCTCGGGCATCGGATGCTGGACATCTCGCGGTTCGGCTGCACTGTTGAGGGTGAAGCAATTCGCCACGGCATCTGGGCACTGAAGTCGGAGCAGTACGAAGAGTGGTCGATCAGCTTCACCACCGGCATGGAGGGCCGCAATGTTGAGCCCGGGCAGATCATCTGCGTGGCTGACGAGCTGTTCTCTGGTCGTGCGAACGGTGGGCGCATCAGCGCAGCCACCAAGCGCGTTATCACTTTGGACATCGATGCCGAGGTCCATGAGGAGGATCGATTGATCCTCAACCTGCCAAGCGGCAAGTCTGAGGGGCGCATCGTTAAATCGGTATCTGGGCGCCTGGTCACCGTGATGGCTGACTATTCTGAGCTGCCAGAGGCTGAGTGCAGTTGGTCCGTGGAAAGCGCTGACTTGGCTGTGATGCGTTTTCGCGTGCAAACCATTGAGCCTCAGGGTTTGCACCAGTTCAAGATCGCCGCTACACAGCACGAACCACTAAAATATCAGGCGATCGACACCGGAGCGCGGATTGATCCGCAGCCAACCAGCGTCATTCCGCCAGGTGTGATGCCGCCACCGGCAAACATCGGTATCGAGGCGCGCAGCATTGTTTCGCAAGGGATTTCCGTCACCAGTATGCGTATCACCTGGGACGCCGTGCCTGGGGCGATCGCCTACAACGTGGAATGGCGCAAGGACAGCGGCAACTGGATACGCCTGCCGCGCACCGGGAATCTCGGCGCAGACGTTGAGGGCATCTACAGCGGGCGCTACGTGGCGCGCGTGAGCTCGGTCAACGCCATGGATGTGACCTCGATCTGGGGAGCAAGTCAGGAGGTGGTGCTGACCGGCAAGGTTGGCCTACCGCCGGCGGTGGCGTTCCTGTCCACCACCAGCGAACTGTTCGGAATCGGCATCAAGTGGGGCTTTCCTGCTGGCGCCGAAGACACCCAGCGTACCGAGCTATGGTACGGCCCGGCCAATGACTTGTCGGTGGCTACCAAGCTGGCTGACCTGGCCTATCCACAGGCCGATTACCGCATGCAGCAGTTGCTGGCCGGCGCGACGTTGTTCTTCTGGGCGCGTCTGGTCGATCGTACTGGCAACGTCGGTCCTTTCTACCCGGTGGCGAATGGCGTGATTGGGCAGGCGAGCTCGGAGGGCAGGCCGATCCTTGACCTGATCGCCGGCCAGGTTGGTGATACCGAGCTTGCGAAGGAAATCATGGACCAGATCGATTTGATCTCTGGCTCCGGCCCTGGCTCGGTCAATGACAGGTTGGAGCAGGCCAAGCAGGAACTGGAAGACCTGATTGACCAGGTAACGGATGCCTTGGCCTACGATCCGGCCAAGCCATACACCGCCGGTCAGATCGTTCGACAGGGCCAGTACCTGTACCAGGCGATCAAAGCGGTTCCGGTGGATACCCCGCCGCCCGCCGCCGAGTTCTGGTTCAACATGGGCACCATTGCCGAAACAACCCAGGCCATGGCGCTCCAGATCCAGCAGAACAAGGCGTCAATCGAAACCGTGGACGGCAAGGTCACGGCTCAGGCGTCGGCCCTGCAATCGCTCCAGGCAAGCTGGCGCGAGGATGATGGAGAGGGCGACCTTTCGGATGCCCTGCATAACTGGGATGCTGCCGCGAAATTTGCACAGCAGGTCAAGGTGCAAGCCTCCGACAACCTGGCCATGGTTGAGCGCGCCACGTCGCTGGATGCGGCAGTCGGCCAGAACAAGGCAGCACTGACCACGCTCGAGCAGGTGGTGGCCACCGACAAGCTGGCAACCGCCGAGCGCATTGATCAACTGAAAGGCGAAGTCGATGACAACTCGGCGGCAGTGCAAACCGTCAGCCAGTCACTGGTCGACACGACCAAGGCGATCGCCTCGCAGTCCACCACGCTCGAAGCCATAGCCGGCGGCGGGCGCGATGGTACGGATGAGGGTGACCTTGCGAGTGCTCTCAGCGAATGGAAGAACAAGGCTGCGATCCAGATCACAGCCAAGGCCCAAGCAGACACCGACGGCAAGCTGTCCACCATGTGGGCGGTGAAGATGCAGGTGAACCAGAACGGCCAGTATGTAGCGGCCGGTATCGGGCTCGGTATCGAGCAGAACGCCGAAGGCCTTCTGCAAAGCCAGTTCCTGGTGAGCGCTGATCGGTTCGCTGTTGTTAACACGTTGGCTGGCGGGACCATTACTACGCCGTTTGTGGTGAGTGGCGGGCAGGTGTTTATGAACTCTGCCTTCATTGAGGACGGCACGATCACGATGTTGAAGATCGGGCAGGCCCTGCAGTCCGACAATTATGTCGCCGGCGTACAGGGGTGGCGCCTGGATAAAGCGGGAAACCTGGAATTCAACGGGCCAGCACCTGGTGGTGGGCGTCTGACGATGACCAACAGAGCGATTAAGGTATATGACGCCAACAACGTTAAGCGCGTACAACTTGGAGATCTATCGGTATGAGCCATGGGGTAAGGACGTGGGATGCTTCAGGTAATCTTCAAATGGATACTGATAGTTTCACGTATCAGGTTCTGCATAACGCCCTATACACGCTAACGATGGGTGCCATAGTGACTGCAAGTATTGCTGGGTTCGACCCGGCAACATGTACGGCCGTTATACTTCCCACGCAGGCCGCAGCTAACAACTACTGCTATAGCGCCATGCCGTTTATGTCAGTAGGTGTTGGTTCGGTTGTCGTGCGCTCAAAACACCCAAATGAGCCAGGCGCTATAGGATCAACAATACAGTTCAGGCTGCTTGTAATGAGGTTCAAAAATTGAATTT
The DNA here is from genome assembly GCF_059423025.1 of Pseudomonas sp. GW704-F2. Taxonomy (NCBI): domain Bacteria; kingdom Pseudomonadati; phylum Pseudomonadota; class Gammaproteobacteria; order Pseudomonadales; family Pseudomonadaceae; genus Pseudomonas; species Pseudomonas sp. GW704-F2. Next base: position 46,797 of record NZ_JBWKXO010000042.1, read on the forward strand.
CGGTCTATCTGTTGTAAACGACGGAAGCTATGTACAGATAGACTCAGAGCAGCCTAGGCTTTGTGCGCTGTACAGTGGAACGTATCAGGCATCTGGTAGTTCATCGGTGTCAGTGTCTTTCCCGTCCGCCATAACCACGCCTGAGCCGCCGTGCGTATTCATTCAGAACAGCGCAGCTAGACCGAATGAACTTTACACGAGCATGACCATTAATGGAGGCCCTGGAGCGTGGACTGGGTTTTCCATAACGTCACTTAACATTGATTTCAGGCCTGCCGGAAAGTGGTTTGCAGCCGTATTTGCCTCGATAAGCAAGGCTGATTACGGGCTGCGGATGTGGGATGCAAACGGCGTACTTATCTTTGATTCTGGGGCGGCCCCGGTAATTTTTACGCGAGCCAATAACTCGTGGGCATATCAAGGGATGGTAGTTTTAAATGGTACGGCCCAGGCTTACTACTGGGCAAATGGATCTGTTGCGCCGCTGCAGTCCGATGAATACTTCATGATCAACCCATTCTCTCGCGGCATACTGCAAAACCACCTGAACTGGCTGGATTCAGCTGTAAGGTTCAATTATTCAGAAAACAGACTTCAAGTGTTCGGAGTTAGCGCGCTATCGCCATGGACTAACATAGGTGCGCCTGGCGCTGTGTTCGCAAGACTTCCTGGAACGTAGTAAGAGTTCTATATTTAACTTTTGAGATCCCACCATGAGTGGGTTTTTTATTGTCTGGAGAAAAATATGCCTTGGTATAGAACCGGCACAGTTTCTGTAACATTAGATTCAAATGCTGTTATCGGAACCGGCACTGCCTTCGTGGCCAACAGTCGGGTAGGGGATGCGTTTCTCGGTCCCGATGGCGGGTGGTATGAGGTCACCAACATTGCCAGCGACTCGGCAATGTCGATCGCGCCAAACTATCGTGGGGCCACCAATGCTGCTGGCGTGTATGCGCTGACGCC
>NZ_JBWKXO010000043.1:0-15391 GCF_059423025.1 Pseudomonas sp. GW704-F2
GTACACCCCGATAGCGGTGGATCAGTCAATATACGTATCGACTGACACGGAGCTATCGGGGGCAAGCCCCCTCCCACATTTAGATCTCCAATTACCTGAAGATCACTTCCACACTTTTTAGATCTCCAATTACCTGAAGATCACTTCTACACTTTTTAGATCTCCAATTGTTTGAAGATCACTTCCACACTGTTTATATCGACAACAGCTTGGGGGTCACTGCATCCAAGGCGGTGGCGGTGGTTCGTCAGGCGTTTTGCTCGGTGGCGCATCATCCGCCGCGCGAGCCGCCTGGCGCCGCTCTTCGTCCAATCGCGCCGCTTCGATTTCGCGGATCACGCCGCCCACATCGGCCAGTTCTTCCGGTTCGTCGAACTCGCCGGTCAAGATGCTGGCCGGGTGCAAGGTGCCGGCTTCGTACAGCGCCCACATTTCCTTGGCGTACTTGGTCTTCTTCAGCTCCGGGGCAAAGCGCCCGAAGTAGGAAGCCATGTTGCCCACATCCCGCTCCAGCATGTTGAACGCGTGGTTGTTGCCCGCCGCATCCACCGCCTGGGGCAGGTCGATGATCACCGGGCCGGTCGGCGTGAGCAGTACGTTGAACTCGGACAGGTCACCATGCACCAGGCCGGTACACAACATCAGCACGATCTGGGAGATCAGGAACGCGTGGTACTCGCGCGCCTGGTCCGGCTCCAGCACCACGTCGTTCAGGCGCGGCGCCGCATCGCCGTACTCGTCGGCCACCAGCTCCATCAACAGCACGCCTTCAAGGAAGTCATACGGCTTGGGCACGCGAACGCCCGCGCCGGCCAGGCGGAACAACGCCGCGACTTCGGCGTTCTGCCAGGCATCTTCGGTTTCTTTCTTACCGAATTTGGAGCCCTTGGCCATGGCCCGGGCCTGCCGGCTGTTACGGACCTTTCGGCCTTCCTGGTATTCGGACGCTTGACGAAAACTTCGTTTGTTCGCCTCCTTGTAAACCTTGGCGCAACGCAATTCGTTGCCGCAGCGCACCACATAAACAGCTGCTTCTTTACCACTCATGAGTGGGCGCAGCACTTCGTCGACCAGACCGTCTTCGATCAGGGGTTCAATGCGTTTAGGAGTCTTCATCAGCTTTTATTGTGGGTCCTTTATTACCAAACACGCGTATGGCACTCGTTATACGGCAATCGGCTCGCCTCGGGGAGGGGCTACCGAGCTTTGACCACCGAAGAATGCATCCAATATGCCAGTTTTCCACGCAATTCAGCGTTCAATGATCGCTGTCACGCCCTGCCCTCCGGCGGCACAGATTGAAATCAGCCCGCGCCCCTTGCCCGCGACGTCCAACAGCTTGGCCAGGTTGGCGACGATACGCCCGCCCGTCGCAGCAAACGGATGGCCGGCGGCCAGGGAACTGCCCTTGACGTTGAGGCGGCTGCGGTCGATCGAACCCAGCGGCGCGTCCAGCCCCAGGTGCGTCTTGCAGTAGTCCGCATCTTCCCAGGCCTTGAGCGTACACAACACTTGGGCAGCGAATGCTTCGTGGATCTCGTAGTAATCGAAGTCCTGCAGTGTCAGGCCATTCCTCGCCAGCAAACGCGGCACGGCGTACACCGGCGCCATCAACAGGCCTTCGGCGCCGTTGACGAAATCCACCGCCGCCGCTTCGCCATCGCGCAGGTAAGCCAGGATCGGCAAGCCGCGCTCCCTGGCCCAGGCTTCGCTGCCGAGCAACACCAGGGAGGCGCCGTCCGTCAGCGGCGTGGAGTTGCCGGCGGTGAGCGTGCCTTTGGCGCTGCGCTCGAAGGCGGGCTTGAGGCCGGCGAGTTTTTCCAGGGTCAGGTCGGGGCGCAGGTTGTGGTCGCGGGTCAGGCCCAGAAACGGGGTGAGCAAATCGTTGTGCCAGCCTTCGGCGTAGGCCGCGGCCATTTTCTGGTGGCTCTCCAGGGCGAGCTGGTCTTGCTCGGCGCGCGGAATCTGCCAGGTCTGCGCCATCAGCTCACAGTGCTGGCCCATGGATAAACCGGTGCGGGGTTCGCCATTGCGCGGCAGCTCAGGTTTGAGGTGATGGGGACGGAGTTGTAACAAAAGTTTTAGTTTGTCCGCCAAGGATTGGCTGCGGTTGGCCTGCAGCAGAATCTTGCGCAGCCCTTCGTTCACCCCGATCGGTGCGTCGGACGTGGTGTCCACCCCACCGGCAATCCCGCATTCGATCTGGCCCAGGGCAATCTTGTTGGCCACCAGCAACGCCGCCTCCAGCCCGGTGCCGCAGGCCTGCTGAATGTCATAGGCCGGGGTTTGCGGCGACAGGCGCGAACCCAGCACGCATTCGCGGGTCAGGTTGAAGTCGCGCGAGTGCTTGAGCACCGCGCCGGCGACCACCTCGCCCAGGCGCAGGCCGTGCAGGTTGTAGCGCTCGATCAGGCCTTCGAGGGTCGCCGTCAGCATCGCCTGGTTGCTCGCCGTGGCATACGGGCCATTGGAGCGGGCGAAAGGAATGCGATTACCGCCAATGATCGCTACACGGCGCAATTGAGTCATGGAAAGCTCCCTGTCGGTTGTGGGGTAAGTCCTTCAGACTAGCCTAGGCTCAATCGAACGACTGCCGCCGCGAGGTGGTCAACCCTTTGAACCCCAGCCTTTGGAGAGCGTTCCATGTCTGACCGTTATATCGACTTCGCCAACTCAAGCCTCGGCCATCGCCTGGTCGCCGCCATTGGCCTGCCGTCACCGGTACGCCTGGAGCGCTGGCAAGCCGGGCGTCTGCGCCCGGTCGACGGCGCGCTGCTGCTCGGCGGCGGGGCGCTGGCGGCCAAGGTGCTGGCGTTTGCGCACAAACTCACCGAGGCCATTTATAGCTACGGCGCCGGGCCGCTGGAAGCACCGGCCTGGATTCCCGGGCATGGCCCCAAGCTCAAGGCGCTGGTGTTCGACGCCAGCGACTTGCAGCACACCGACCAGCTCAAGCAATTGCGCGAGTTCTTTCAGCCCCTGCTGAAAAACCTCGATCACAGCGCGCACCTGGTGATCCTCGGCCGCGCGCCGGAAAGTCTCAGCGACCCGTTCGCCGCCAGCGCCCAGCGCGCCCTCGAAGGGTTCAGCCGCTCCCTGGCCAAAGAACTGCGCAACGGCGGCGTATTGCAATTGCTGTCGGTCGGCCAAGGTGCCGAGGACCAGCTGGAAGGGGCGTTGCGGTTTTTCCTGTCGCCCAAAAGTGCCTACATCTCGGGCCAGGTGATTCGCCTGGAAGCCTGCGCCACCCCCGTCGAAGACTGGACCCGCCCGCTTGCCGCGCGTAAGGCGCTGGTCACCGGCGCGGCGCGCGGCATTGGCGCCGCCATCGCCGAAACCCTCGCCCGCGACGGCGCCGAGGTAATTCTGCTGGACGTGCCCCAGGCCAAGGCTGACCTCGAAGCCCTGGCGGCGCGCCTGGGAGGGCGCAGCATCGTGCTGGACATCTGTGCCGAAGACGCCGCCCGCCAGTTGATCGAACAACTGCCGGACGGCCTCGACATCCTCGTCCATAACGCCGGCATCACCCGCGACAAAACCCTCGCCAACATGACCCCGGAATACTGGGACGCCGTGCTGGCGGTCAACCTCAATGCGCCGCAAGTGCTGACCAAGGCCCTGCTCGACAGCGGCACCCTGCACGACAACGCACGCGTGGTGCTGCTGGCCTCCATCAGCGGGATTGCCGGCAACCGCGGGCAAACCAACTATGCCGCGAGCAAGGCCGGGCTGATCGGCTTGGCCCAGGCCTGGGCGCCGCTGTTGAAAGCGCGGGGGATCAGCATCAACGCCGTGGCTCCCGGTTTTATCGAAACCCAGATGACCGCGCATATCCCCTTCGCCCTGCGTGAGGCCGGGCGCCGCATGAGTTCCCTGGGCCAGGGCGGCTTGCCGCAGGACGTCGCCGAAGCGGTCGCCTGGCTCGGTCAGCCGGGTTCCGGCGCGGTCAGCGGCCAGGCACTGCGGGTGTGTGGGCAAAGTGTACTGGGAGCGTAAGCATGGACTGGACCACCCTGGACCACCCGCCGCAGCTTATGCCGTTGTACTGGCGCGCGGCGCTCAAGCGCAGGATCACCGGCAGCCACTTGCCCGAGCAGGGGTTTCGCTGCCGCGTGAGCGTCAACCCCGAGCAGGTGGCGGCGTATCGGCAGGTGTGTGGCTTTGCCGACAGCCCGATGCTGCCGGCGACGTATCCGCAGGTGCTGGCGTTCGGCCTGCAGTTAAAACTGCTGACGGCGCCATCGTTTCCGTTCCCGTTGTTGGGGCTGGTCCACCTGCGCAATCGCATCCGTGTGTATCGGCCCTTGGGGGCGGTGAGTGAGCTGACCATCGCCGTCCACGCACACCATCTCAAACCCCACGCCAAGGGCGCGACGTTTGAGCTGGTGACCACCGCCGAAGATGCCCTCGGCCTGCTGTGGGAAGCGCAGAGCCGCATGCTCTGCCGTGGCGTGAAGCTCGACGGTGCAGCGGCGGACGACGCCTTGCCCACGCCCACCCAGGTCAGCGAACTGACCCGCTGGAAAGCCCCGGCCGATATCGGCCGTCGTTACGCCCGGGTGTCCGGCGACTACAACCCGATCCACTTGAGCGCCCTGACCGCCAGACTATTCGGTTTCCCCCAAGCCATCGCCCACGGCCTGTGGAACAAGGCGCGCACCCTCGCTGCCCTCGGCGAGCACCTGCCCGCGGCGAATATCGAAATAGAAGTCGAATTCAAGAAACCGGTGCGTCTGCCCAGCGAGGTCACCCTGCACGCCAGCGTCGCCGGTCCCAGTGGCCAGTTGTGGTTAAAAGGCTCGGGGGAGATTGAGCACATGGTCGGCCGGTGGCGGCCGATTGGCTGAAACCGGCCGCTCATCTCTCTCGGGGCAACAGCGTGTCAGCGCGGCGGGTAGCTGGAAAGGATTCGCGCGACCGTCTTGCGGATGGCGTTGCTGCGATCCTGCGGCTCGGGCGAACTGGCCATGATCTGCTCGTCGCTGCCGCGCCAGACGAGTTTGCCGTCCTTGCCGTCGAGCAGGTCGATCTGGATGGTCGCCACCTTGTAAGTGATGTTGCGCGTTTCGTTGTACATCGGCGCGCCCCAGTAGCCATTCCACGGCCCGCCCCAGGCGCCGCCGTAGTTGGTGCTGACTTGTTGCTGGCGGTCTTCGACGATCAGGTAGGCCTGCGCATTCAGGTCCGCCCGGGTGCCCGCCGCCGCAGGGCGCAGGCCGCGTTGGTCGAGTTGTTCGCCGACAGCCTGGCGGATACGTTGTTCGGTGAGGTCGCTCTTGATCCGCGGATCATCGGGACGGTATTGCAGCGCCGGGTCTTTCCAGGCCCAGCTGCGGTAGGCGCCGAAGTCCCGGCTGGCATCAAAATCGTGGTTGACCTGGCTGGTCTGGCAACCGCCCAGCAGCACGGCCAAAGCGAGCGTTGCGATACGTCCAAACATGGTGGTTCTCCAACGAGCGACCCGGGCATTAAATGAGAATAGCTGTTAACTGGGAGGATACGCCGTCATTGCCTTTTGCACAGCCTTGCGCAACGCATCGGCTCGCTCACTGAGGCTGCCCTGACTGCCGGTTTCGGCGCTGGCGCTCCACACCGGCTGACCGCTGCGTGCATCGAACAGATTGACCCGCACCACCACGACCTGAACTTCATAGGTACGCACGATCGGCGCCGCGTTGTACATGCCGTAGCCATTGCCATAACGATTGTAGCCACCGTACCCATAGCCGTAGTCATCCTGGACCTGCTTGAGGCGCTTCTCCAGATGCACGTCGGCGCTCACCAGCAGGTCGGGCGCGCGGTTGTCGTGCAGGGGGCGCAAGCCTCGCTGGTCGAGGGCGCCGCTGACCGCTTCGGCAATCTGCGCCGAGTCCGCCCAAGCCGTGCCCGCTGGCAACTGGCCGTTGCGCCAGGCCCAAATGCGGTAGGCGCCGTAGTCACGCACAGGCGCGGGGTAGGCGCTGGCATCAAAGGTCCTGGCCGCCTGGGCCGGAGCCGGCGGCATCGGCGCCGAGGTGGCCACGTAGGGATTGGGGCTGGAGCAGGCGCCCAGCCCAAGGGACAACAGGATTAACCCGAAACGACGCATTTCGACCTCCACTGACTGGGCCGCTTAAACCGGACGGCAGATCCAGTGCAAATAACGCCCAAGTCCGGCAAAGCTTGGGTGACGACGATGGGCGAGCTCCATCTCCAGCACATCCTGCAACGCCACGCGGGCCTGGAATTCCACCGGCATATAATCGTGGAACACCCGCACGCCGCTCTGGCTTTCGACCTGCCAAAGCCCCTCGAGTTGCGCCGCCAGCTCTCGCGGGTCGAGCGGCTGCTGCGGGGTCAGGCTCTGTTTTTCGCCGGCCATGTCGTTCTTGCGCATTTTGCGGAAGTGGCCTTTGAGCAGGTTGCGGTAAATCAGCGCATCGCGATTGTAGAACGCCAGGGACAGCCAGCCGCCGGGCACCGTCAACTGGTGCAGCACGGGCAGGATCGCGTGGGGTTCGGCCAGCCATTCGAGGACCGCGTGGCACAGCACCACATCGTAGGGCTCGGTGAGTTGGCCGAGCAGGTCTTGCCAGGGCGCATGGATGAAGGTCGCGCTCTGCCCGGCCTCGGCGAAGCGTTGGCGCGCACCGCTCAGCATCGGCTCGGCGGGTTCGGCCAGGGTCACCTGATGCCCGCGCTCGGCCAGCCACAGCGACATGTGCCCCAGGCCCGCGCCGATATCCAGCACACGCAACGGCCGTTGCGGCAGGGCTTCGGTGAGGTCGGCCTGCAACACCGCCAGGCGAATCGCGCCCTTGGCGCCGCCGTAGATCTTCTCGGCAAAACGCGTGGCCAGTTGGTCGAAGTGACGATCACTCATGGATAAACCGCCGTTCGCTGTCGGCCAGCTTGGCGCGCACCACCTCGTTCATGTCCAGGCCCAACTCGCTGCACAGCAACAGCAGGTACAGCACGATATCGCCGACTTCCTGGCCGGCATGGGCGAGTGTGTCGGCGGGTAACTGGCGCGACTGGTCTTCGGTGAGCCATTGGAAGATTTCCACCAACTCGGCCATTTCCACGCTGGCGGCCATGGCCAGGTTTTTCGGGCTGTGGAATTGTTTCCAGTCGTTGGTATCGCGGATGCGATGCAGGCGTTCGGTGAGGTGTTCGAGGTTCATGAGGGGCTCCTGAAGGGGTATAGCTTCGGGGGGATCAGGGATGAAGGCAAGTGAATCCGGGGGGATGGACTTTAGGGCGCTATCGCAGGCAAGCCTGCTCCCACATTTGAATGGATTCACACATCGGAATGTGGGGGCTGGTTTGGCGGTGATGGGGTCTAGTCGACGACGCTGAATTCGATTCGGGCGGTTTGGCCGGCCTCGTCGAGAACGCTGAGCTGGTAGCGGCCCAATTGCTCGAAACTGGCGTTGATGCTGTCCTGGTTGGCGCTGTCGCCCAACGGCGCACCGTTGAGGAACCACCAGCGCCGGCCGCTGCCGCCCAGCGCCGAAATCTTCAGGCGCAGCGCCTGTTGGCTGGCAGCGGGCAGGCGCAGCTGATCGCCTTCGCGCACGCCGACGATCGACAACGGCGAGGACGCCGCCAGGGCCGGCGGTGGGCAATCGGGGTCCGCGGCCGGCAAGCGTGCGTCGCGGCGTTCGGCCCGCGGTAGCCAGGGTTCCAACGGCGCGGGCCACAGGGCAATGTTCTTCAACTGCGCGCCCGGGCAATGGGCGTCCACCCTCAAACCCTTGGGGTTGACCCAGACGCTTTCCATCAAGCCCACACCCAGCGGTTGATCCAGTGCCAGCAAGGTCGGCGGTGTGGTGTTGTCCAGCGTCCAGGCGAAACGCTGGCGCCGGCAATTCGGATCGCTGCGGCTCATGGGCTGGCCCAGCGGCCAGCAGATCGCCGCCACGCCGACGTTCGCCGGCACCGGTTTGACCGGCGCGCTGATGCCGCGTTGGCTGTCGCGGTTGGTCAACACATCGTGTACCTGCAACATCAAGGGCGCGGCCGAGGCCAAGCCGAACTGCCCCGGCACTGGCGTGCCGTCGGGGCGGCCGATCCACACGCCGATCAAATAGCGCGGCCCCACGCCGATCGCCCAGGCATCGCGGAACCCGTAGCTGGTGCCGGTTTTCCAGGCCAGCACCGGGCGCTGCACCAGTTCGGCACGCGGGTCGCGGTCGGGCCGCGCCTGGCCGCTGAGGATACGCCGCACAATCCAGGCGGACCCTGGCGACAGTAAAGGCCGTTCTTTAAGCGTATCGTCCGGCTGTAATCGAATCGTGGCGCTCCTGCCGTCGCGAGCGAAAGCGCTGTAGCCGCTCACCAGATCTTCCAGGCGACTGCCCGCGCCGCCCAGGATCAGCGCCAGGTTCGGCTCGGCCAACGCCGGCAGCGCCAGCGGCACCCCGCCGATACGCATCTGCGCGGCGAAGCGCTTCGGCCCGTAGGCTTCCAGCAACTGCACCGCCGGCAGGTTGAGCGAACTGGACAACGCCGTGCTCGCCGGCACCGCGCCGGTAAAGCCCATGGAGAAGTTGCCCGGCCGGTAATCGCCATAGCGCCTGGGCACATCCTGCAACAGCGATTCGGAGTGAATCAGCCCGTCGTCCAGGGCCATGCCATACAGGAAGGGCTTGAGGGTCGAGCCCGGCGAACGCAGGGCGCTGATCATGTCCACATGGCCGAAGCGCTTGGCATCATTGATGTCCACCGAGCCGAGGTAGGCGCGCACGGCCATGCTGTCTTCCTCCACCACCAGGATCGCCGCCGAGGTGTATTCCGGCAAACGCGCGCGCCAGCCCAGCAGCAGGTCTTCGAGACGGCGTTGCAGGGTGGCATCCAGGGTGGTGCGGATCAGCGGCGGGCTGTCGGGGCGGTTCAGGCGACGGGCGAGCAAGGGCGCCAGGCTGGGCTCCAGGCGCGGCGCGAGCAGCAACGGTTCTTCCAGCGCTTCGGCCACTGCCGATGACGGCCATACCTGGAACTCGCCGAGGCGGCGCAGCACCTTGTCCCGCGCTTCCTGGGCGCGCTGGGGGTGGCGGTCGGGGCGCAGGCGGCTCGGCGCCTGGGGCAACACCGCGAGCAAGGCGGCTTCGGCGTGGGTCAGTTGCGCCGGCGACTTGCCCAGATACGCCCAACTGGCCGCCGCCACGCCTTGCAAGGTGCCGCCAAACGGCGCGCGGTTCAGGTACAGGTTGAGAATCTCGGCCTTGGACAAGTGCCATTCCAACTGCGCGGTGCGCCACAGCTGGCGCAGCTTGCCGTGGAACGTGCGCGAGTGGGGATCGAGCAAACGGGCGACCTGCATCGACAAGGTGCTACCGCCCGACACCACCCGCGCACCGGTCAGGTTCTGCCACGTCGCCCGCGCCAGCGCGAACGGGTTTACGCCGGGGTGCTGGTAGAACCAACGGTCCTCGTAGGTGAGCAACGCATCGAGGTAATACGGCGACACCTCAGCGGTTTGCACCGGGTAACGCCACACGCCATTGGCATCGGCAAACCGCCACAACGGCGTGCCATCCTCGGCCAGCACCACCCGCGCCAGGTCGTCCCTGGGCAGCGGCAGGGGCCAGATGCGGTCGGCCAACCACAGCAGGGCAATCATCAGGAGCAGGCTCGCGAGGGTCCAGCGAGCAACTAAACGCAAACTCAAACGGGCAAACCTCTATGCTTGTAGGGAACTAGCCTGTCGCAATAACAACCAAAGGCACAGACACGCCCACCTTCTCATCAGGACACACACATGCAGGTAGAAAGCTTCTTCGAATGGTTGGGCCAGGCGCTCGGTTCCGTCATCCGTTTTATCGTCGACGGCCTCAGCGGCATCTTCGGTGCCTTGACCCACGCCGGTGGCAACTTTATCGATGGCCTGTCGCGCACCTTGGGCATGGACACTTCCATCATCAGCATCATTACCCTGATCCTCGGCCTGATGCTGCTGTACTCGGCGGTACGCGCCTTCATGCGCGCATCGATCATCATGGGCATCATCTGGCTGATGCTCGGCCTGTGGCTACTCAGCTGGGTAGTCCACTAACCCCAAAAAAACCCCACCAATCCCTGTAGGAGGGGGCTTGCCCCCGATAGCTGTATTTCAGTCAATGCATCAGGTAACTGACCCACCGCCATCGGGGGCAAGCCCCCTCCCACATTTAGCCCTCATTCCACATTTAGCCCCATTCCCAGATTTAGTCTCCACTGCACATTTAGTCCCCATTCCACATCGAGCTTTCAACGCCCCTTGATCACCAGATCCACCGGTGTCTCACCCACCGCCTGCCAGTTCGGCCGATACATCGACTCCACCTGCGGCGGCGGCACCCGATACGTCCCCGGCGTCACCGCCCGCGCCAGATACAACAGGTGCGTGGTGCCATAGCCATCCAGGTTCATCGCCGCCACGTAGCGGTCATCACGAAACTCCTGATGCTTGAGCGAGGCGTTCTGCATCGACTCGCGCCATTCCTTCACCTGGCTGCTGGCGTTTTCCAGGCTTGCGGCGCTTTGCGCGAGGTTCTGGTTTTCCAGCTCCAGGCCTGCCGGCAGCAGGTCCACCACCAGGGCATCCGGTACACGCTGCTTGGCGCTGACCGCCAGATGCACCAGCACCAGGTCGCCGCTGTTGAGGCTACGCAGGTTCAGCGGCTGGCCGTTCATGCCCAGGTATTCGCGGCGGATGCTCAGGTTGTCGCCGCCGGCGGCCGGTGGCACTTGTGGATAACCCGAGATCGTCAACTGCTGGTACACCGGCGTCTCGCCCTGATTGCGCAGGCTCAAGTCGCTGGACAGCAGCGCGCCCGTCAACGCCAGTGTCGACTGTTGATTATTCAATTCGCGCACGCCGCCGCTGCCGGTGAGCGACACCTGCCAATTCGACTCGGGCTCGGCGAACCCGAGGCGCCCGGCCAGGAACAGTGAGTTGCGTTCCTGGGTCGACAGGTACGGGCTGGCCGCCAACTGATCCGACAAGGTGAACAAGCGCTCTTCACGCTTGCCCTTGGCCAGGTCGTTTTCTTCGAGCAACGCCAGGATCATCGCCTGGTCGCGCAGCGGGCTGCCGTAGTCGGCCAGCCATTCCTTGGCATTGCGCTGCGCCGCCAGCCCTGCGAGCAAGGCTTGATCGGCACGCGGCTGGTCGCCCATCTTCTGCAAGGCGATGGCCAGTTGCACCAGCGGCAACCCGGAGCGCGCATCGCTGCGCCGCTCGAACAGACTGCGCAACGCGCCCAAAGGCGCCTGCTGACTGCGCGCCAGTACCAGGCCGGCGTAGGCCTGCACAGCGAAGCGGGTGTGCTCGGCGTTGTCGCTGTAATCAACTTCGATCAGGTTGCGCTCCTGCACATACCGCAGCAGACGCTCACTGGCTTTCTTCAAGGCTTGCGGCGGCACGGCGAAGCCCTGGTCGCGGGCGCGCAGCAGGAAGTCGGTGACATAGGCGGTCAGCCAGTATTCCTCTTCGCCATCGGCGCCCCACAAGCCAAAGCTGCCGTTGTAGCGCTGCATGCCCAGCAGGCGTTCGATGCCCAGCTCGATCTTGCGTTTGCGCTCGGCGTCCGGCTCGCCCTTGATGCCCAGGCGCTTGAGCAAGGCATCGTCGGCATACAGCGACGGGTAGAGGCCGCTGGCGGTCTGCTCCAGGCAACCGTAGGGGTACGCCTTGAGCGCACTGATTTGCGCGCCGAGGTTCAACGGCGGCCGGCTCGACAGGCTCAACAACGCCTCGCGCCCCGCGCTGTCGAATTGATCGAGCGCCCCCGCCGGCAGGCTCCACGGCTGCTCCTTGAGCACCGCACGATAGTGCTTGAGCAAGGCCGGATAGGCCGGGCGCACGCCCAAGGTCCATTCGCGGCTGAACGGCGGCAGGTTTTCACCGGGCAGGTCCAGGCCATTCACCGTGACTTTGAGCTTGCCCTGCCCCAGGCCGCCCCAGGCTTTCACCGGGATGCGCAGCGTGGTGCGCTGGCCCTGTTTCAGTTCAAGCGATTGCGCGGCGCTGTCGACCAGTTCCAGTTGCCCTTCGGCGCTCAGTTGCACGTCGAGCTTTTGCGCCTTGCCCGACAGGTTGGACAGGTCCAGCGCCAAGCTGGTCTGGTCGCCGCCCGCGAGGAAGCGCGGCGCCGACAGTTCGGCAATCAGCGGTGCGGCGATCACGGTTTTGGCTTCAGCCATGCCGTAGCGGTCATCGCTCCAGGCCTGGGCCATCAGGCGCAATTCGCCGTTGAAGTCGGGGATATTGACGCTGACTTCACCCTCGCCCTGCGCGTTCAACGTCACCGGTGCGCTTTGCAGGGCGACGATGGTCACGCTGGTGTCCGGGCGTTTGCCGCCCTTGGCCAATGCGGCGTCACCGCCGAAGGCCAGGCTCGCCAGGCGGCCCTGGCCGGCTTCGATCAGTTGGCCATAGATGTCGAACTGGTCCACGCCATACGACTTGCGGCCGAACAGGCTGGAGTACGGATCGGGCGTCGGGTATTCGGTGATATTGAGGATGCCTACGTCGACTGCCGCCACCAGCACATGCACCTGTTTGGGCACGCTACCGTCGGCATTTTTCGCGGTAACTTTCACCGTCAGCGCTTGTTTGGGGCGCATTTTTTCCGGCGCGGTGAGGGTCAGCCCCAGTTTGCGCTGGGTGCGATCCAGCGGCAGGTGCAGCAGGCCCACCGCCCGTTTGGGGGTGATGTTGGCTTTGCGCTCGCCGGGGCGGATCACCAGGGCGCTGACGTAGAGGTCATGGCGCGCCCATTTCGGGTCGAGTTTCACGGCGAAGCTTTTGCCCTCGGCCGGCACGTCGATCGCCTGCCACCACAGCGGCCCCTCGGCGGACTCGACCAGCAGATAGCCTTTACCGGCCGCCGGCGGCGTCACCGTGACATTGGCCGTATCGCCATCGCCATAGGCGGGTTTGTCCAGCGCCAGCTTGACCTGATCGGGGCGCACGGCGCCGCCTTCGGTGTTGTCCTGGGCCTGGTAGCCGGCCCAGAAGCGCAGGCTGCTGACCAGCCCGGTCTGCGGGTCTTCGACCTCGACGCGGTACGGGCCCCACTCCACCTGGAAGCTGACCTTGGCGGTGTCGCCCGCCTTGATGTCCAGGCTCTGTTCGTCGAGGTTGAGGAATTTCTCGTTGTAGTGGTAGCTCCAGCCGTCGCTGTCCGAGTAATTCCAGTAGTAGTCACGGCGCTCGCGCACCAGGCGGACCTTGAGGTTTTTCGCGGCGAGTTTCTGCCCGTCCTGGTTGGCCAGCAGCACTTCGAATTCCGCCGGGCCGTCGCCGTTGGTTTCCTTGCCGTCAAACAGCCCGCGCAGGCCCGGCAACTGCTCGGCCGGCCAGATCGGCTGCACCAGGCGCCGGGTGATCGGCCGCCCGCCCGATTCATGCAGACTGGCTTGCACGATCAGTTGCAGCGGCGACTTGGCGTCGGCCCATTTGCTTTCCAGGGTCAGGGCTTCCTGGCCCTTGGCGTCGAGCACGCTTTCATCCAGTTCGAAATCCTGGCTCAGCTCTTCTTCGGTGACGGAGCCGAACTGGTAACCCGGCAGCGATTTCACCGCCTCGCGCAGCGGACGCACATACACCTGCCCGCTGACCCGGTTGCCCGACGCCGGCGCGCCGTAGAGGTAACGGCCGTTGACCTGAATGACCGGGTTATCCGCCGGGCTCAATGCCGTGTCGCTGCCCTTGAGTTCGAGCGCCAGGCGCTCGGGCAGGAAGTCTTCGACGAGGAACTCGTACAACTGCGGCTTGCCGTCGCCCAGGTCGAACACCAGCTGCCAACGCCCGGTCGGCGCTTCGCCGGCCAATTGCAGTTGATATTGATAGAGGCCGGAGGCGTCGGCGTCCCAGACGAATTTGCGGCTGACCTGCTCATCCGGGCGGCGCACTTCGACGCTCACTGGCTGCGGCTTGACCGCGTTGCCGTCCTTGTCGCGCAGCAAGGCGTTAAGCAGCACGGTTTCGCCAGGGCGATACAGATCGCGTGGGCCGAACACAAAGAACTGCAGCGGGTGCGACGATTGGCCGCCGATATCGAACTCCGCCAGATCGAGCGCGGCGCTGTCCAGGCGCAACAGGCTGGTTTGTTCGCCCTGCTTGGCCAACAGCACCTGGGCCTTTTTCGGCAACGGCAATTCGGCGTGACCGCCCTGCTCGGTCTTGCCCTGCCCCACCACCCGGCCCTCGGCATCGAGCACTTCGAGGTCGACGCCATCCAGCGCCTTGCCACCGTCCAGCGCCTGGGTAAACACATCCAGGCGATTGGCGTAGCGGTGAACCGACAGGCCGATATCACTCAAGGTGAACAGCGTGGCCGGTTGCGAATAGTTGTAGGTGCCCGACGCCCGCATCACCGCCAGGTATACGCCCGGCTGCTGCAATTGCTTGAGGCCGGCGATCGGCAGCAACAGGGTTTCGCGGGTATTGCGCGCCGGGTTCAGGTCGAAGCGGCCGCCGTAGACCAGATCGGCCAGCGGCAGCAGCTCGCGGGACTCATAGCTTTGCAGGCTGGTGTTGCGCCCCCACTGGGCGAGGAACGATGGCAGGGATTCGGGCTTGATCCGGAAGAATTCGACGTCGATCTTGTCGACATTCAGCGCAATCACCGGCAACCCCTCGGCCAGCCGCGTGGGCAACAGCGTGCCACGGCTGGCGAAGCCGACGGTGGCTTGCAGGTCACGGGTTTCCAGGCGGGCGACGTACTCGGCGGGCAACAGGTTGTTGTTCACCGCGCGCACGCCGGGGTCGACCGTCAGCACCAACTTGCGCTGCGGCTCCAGGTGGCGCAGGCGCAACTCCATCAGGTTATCCGACAGCTCCCAGGCGCCGTCGACCTTGCCCGACTTGCTGTCCACCAGATGCAGCTTGTCGGCGAATTTCTGCTCCGGGTCCAACGGCACGGAAAAACTCACCGACAGGGTGCTGGCGCCGTCCAACTGCACCTCAGACACGTCCACCACACTCAGCTCACGCCCGGCATAGCGCTGCTTCAGCGCCGCCACATCCACCGCCGCCTTGGCCGGCTTCGGCGCCACACTGCTCGCAGCTGCCGGCGCGCTCGGCGCAGTCGGTTTATCGGAAGAATCGCAGGCGCTAAGCAGGGCCAGCGCACAAGCCAGGAACAGTCCTTTGTTAAGCATGGGGCACTCGTCGTCAGAGGGAACCGAGGGATGAACTATATATCAGCGCCGGCCAAGCCGATGTGGCGCTGGTCACATTGACCGACGGAGGGCAGTTTGGTTCTTCGCGTCACGCGATCCAAGCCAAATCCCACAAACACAAAAGATCAAAATCACAGAAGATCAAAATGTGGAATGAGACCAAATGTGGAATGAGAGCTAAATGTGGAATGAGGCCAAATGTGGGAGGGGGCTTGCCCCCGATGGCGGTGAGTCAGTC
>NZ_JBWKXO010000043.1:15401-47661 GCF_059423025.1 Pseudomonas sp. GW704-F2
AAATTTTGCCCCTCCTCATATTTGGCCCTCCTCACATTTGCCCACCTCCCACATTTAACCCCCCATTCCACATTGGTTCTGCGACGTGCTAAGGGACAGTTACAATGCGCCTCCCCCAAGGAGCTTGCATGCCTACCTTACTGACCGACTGGCGCCACCGCCCCACCCACCGCCGCGTCTGGGCCCTGGCCGCGCCAATGATCCTGTCGAACATCTCGGTACCGCTGGTTGCCCTGGTCGACAGCATGGTCATCGGCCACCTGCCCCACGCCCACCAACTGGGCGCCGTGGCGGTCGGGGCCAGCCTGTATACCTTCCTGGCCTGGGCCATGGGTTTTCTGCGCATGGGCTCCACCGGGTTCGCCGCCCAGGCCGCCGGGCGCAACGATGGCGCGGCGCTGCGGCAAATCCTGCTGCAAGGTCTGTTGCTGGCGCTGGGCCTGGCGATGTTACTCGGTACAGTGGGCATCCCGCTGAGCCACCTGGCCCTGGAATGGATGCAGCCCTCCGCCGAACTCAATCAACTGACCCGCGAGTTCTTCCACACCCGCCTGTTCGGCCTGCCCGCCGCTCTTGCCAGCTATGCCTTGGTCGGCTGGTTCCTCGGCACGCAAAACGCCCGCGCGCCGCTGGCGATCCTGCTGACCACCAACCTGGTCAACATCGCCCTCAACCTGTGGTTCGTCCTCGGACTGGACTGGGGCGTCGTCGGCTCCGCACGCGCCTCGGTGATCGCCGAATGGACCGGCGCCCTGCTCGGCCTGGCCCTCACGCAAAAAGCCCTGCGTGCCTACCCCGGGCATATCGCCTGGGCCGCCTTGCAACGCTGGCACAGCTGGCGCCCGCTGCTGGCGGTGAACCGCGACATCTTTATCCGCAGCCTGGCATTGCAGTCGGTGTTTTTCATGATCACGGTGCAAGGCGCACGCCTGGGCGACGCCACCGTGGCCGCCAACGCGCTGTTGCTCAACGGCCTGCTGCTGACCGCCCACGCCCTGGACGGCCTGGCCCATGCGGTCGAAGCCCTGTGCGGCCATGCCATTGGCGCGCACGACCGTCAGGCGTTGCGCCGCTCATTAGTGGTCGCCTGCGGTTGGTCGCTGATCGCCAGCGTCGGTTTCGCCCTGCTCTTCACCTTCGCCGGCCACCTGTTCATCGCCATGCAGACCGACATTCCCAGCGTGCGCGAAACCGCCGACATCTACCTGCCATACCTGGCGGTGCTGCCGTTGATTGCGGTGTGGAGTTATCTGCTGGACGGGCTGTTCATCGGCGCCACGCGCGCGCGGGAGATGCGTAACGGCATGCTGCTGACGGTGCTGATCCTGCTGCCATTCGCCTGGCTGTTGCAGGGCTACGGCAACCACGGCCTGTGGATCAGCTTCCTGCTGTTCATGGCCCTGCGCAGTCTTACGCTTTGGACGATTGCCTGGCGTTTGAACCGACAGAATCAGTGGCTGGGATAAGCACCCCTCACTGTCACTGTCACCGTCACCGTCACTGTAGGAGCGAGCTTGCTCGCGAAAAACGTTCAGACAACGCGGTCATCCAGACAGCCCATGTCATCGTTGACGATCTTCGCGAGCAAGCTCGCTCCTACAAGGATGGGTGCTTAGGAGGACAGGTAGGACGAACGCGTCAGGCCCAAGCGCAACGCATCCAGAAACTGCGTGCGCTCGCTGGCACTGATCTTCGCGCTGGCGCACTTGTCACGGTAATGGGTCATCAACTCCTCCGGCGACAAGTGCACATAACGCAGCATGTCTTCGATGGTGTCGTGGGTCTCGATCCCGGCGCTGTACACCGAACCGTCTTCACGCTGATAGATGTTCACCGAGTCGGTGTCACCGAACAGGTTGTGCATGTCACCGAGGATTTCCTGGTAGGCGCCGACCAGGAAGATACCCAGCAGGTAGTCTTCGCCCTCTTTCAGCGCGTGTACCGGCAGGCTGGTCTCGATGCTCTGCTCGTCGACGTATTGCTTGATCTTGCCGTCGGAGTCGCAGGTCAAGTCCTGCAATACCGCGCGGCGCATCGGCTCTTCGTCGAGGCGGTGCAGCGGCAGGATCGGCAATACCTGGCCGATGGCCCAGGTGTCCGGCAGGCTCTGGAACACCGAGAAGTTGCAGATGTATTTATCCGCCAGCTTGTCGTTGAGTTCGTCGAGCACCTGGCGGTGCGAGCGCTGACGTGCTTTCAGCGAGTTATGCAGGCGGCGGCATACGGCGAAGTAGCACTGTTCGGCCAGGGCTTTTTCCGCCAGGGTCAGTTTGCCGTCGGCGTACTGGGTGGCCACGTCGCTCATGTAGTGAGTGGCGCGCCAGTAGGTTTCGGTGACCATCTCGATGTCAGTCGGGCCGAGCAGGTCCACCAGCCATTGCACGGTTTCCGGCAGGCTGTCCTTGTTCTCGATCTGCGGCATTTCGTCGTTGTGCTTCTCGACGTCGGTGACTTGCACCACCAGCATGGCGTGGTGGGCGGTCAGGGAACGGCCGCTCTCGGAGAAGATGTTCGGGTGCGGCAGGCTCTGCGCGTCGCAGAACTCCTTGAGCATGCCCACGACGACACCGGCGTAGTCGTCCATGTCGTAGTTGATCGAGCTGGCGTTGCGCGAGTGAGTACCGTCGTAGTCCACGCCCAGGCCGCCGCCGACGTCGATGTGGTCCACCGGCAGGCCGAGGTTGCGCAGTTCGCCGTAGTAACGAATGGCTTCCTTGAACCCGTGCTGGTAGTCGGCCAGGTTGGCGATCTGCGAGCCCATGTGGAAGTGCAACAGGCGGATGCCCTGGTCCAGGCTGGCGGCGCGGAAGCGCTCGACCACCGACAGCAGTTGCGCCGCCGACAACCCGAACTTGGATTTCTCACCGCCAGTGTCAGCCCACTTGCTCGACGCCAGGGACGACAGGCGCACGCGCAGGCCGACCTGTGGCTTGACCTTGAGGTTGGCGGCTTCTTCGATCACCAGCTCAACTTCGGACTCTTTCTCGATCACGATGAACACGTTGTGACCCAGCTTCTGGCCCATCAGCGCCAGGCGGATGAATTCGCGGTCCTTGTAACCGTTGCAGACGATGGTCCCGCCTTTCGGCGCCAGGGCCAGCACGGCCAGCAGTTCCGGCTTGGAGCCGGCTTCCAGGCCAATGGACACGTCCTGGGTGGCGATGATGTTTTCGATCACCGCCTCCTGCTGGTTCACCTTGATCGGGTACAGCGCGGTGTATTTGCTCTGGTATTCCAGACGCTCGATGTTCGAATCGAACGCACCGGTCAACTGGCGCACGCGGTCTTGCAGGATGTCGGGGAAACGCACCAGCAGCGGCAAGGACAAGCCGCTTTTGCGCAACTCGTCGACTTGCTCGTACAGGTCGACAGGCGTGCTTTTCGGGCCGTTCGGACGAACTTCAACGCGACCGGCATCATTGATCGCGAAATACCCGGCCCCCCAATGACGAATCCCGTAAACACTGCGGCTGTCCGCAACTGTCCATTGGCTGCCATCGTCTTTGCGTGTGCGTCGTACGGACATTGAAGTCCCCTATAAATGAAGTCGAAGGCGCCGCCCCTCGTTGGAGGCTGGCGCAGTCTAAAGAATGAAAATGACGATTTGCCTGTGAGTAAGGTCAGACCCCACTCGCAGGACAGAGTTTAGACACTGGTTGGGAAGAGGCTTTCAGCCGCCGGACTTCTTGGCCTTGTACCCGAGCTTGATCAGCTCGGCCAACAGCAACTCGACGTGATCGCCCTGGATCTCGATGACCCCGTCTTTCAACGCGCCACCGGTGCCACAGCGCTTTTTCAGCGTGGTGGCGAGTTCCTTCAGCGCGTCTTCGGCCAGCGGCACGCCGGTGATGGTAGTCACCGTCTTGCCGCCACGGCCTTTGCTCTCGCGTCGCACGCGGGCAATGCCGTCGCCTTCGGGGATCAGGGTTTGTTTGCAGGTACAGGCGTCCACGGGCTGACGACAGTCCGGGCAGTGTCGACCTGCGTCGGTGGAAAATACCAGGCCACCGAGGGCGGCGAAGGATGCGGCTTTTTTGGCCACCGGCAATCCTCTTGTGAGGACAAAGACTGATCGGCAAACGCTCAGGCGGTTGCCGACCGCGAAGCCCCACTCAGGCAGGGGCAGCGCTACCGAACCCCCCAAGTCATTGCCCCCGATTCCTGTAGGAGCGAGCTCGCTCGCGAAGATCGCCAACGATGACGCGGGCATTCAGGATGCCCGCGGCGCGCTTGAGGTTTTCGCGAGCGAGCTCGCTCCTACAGGAATCAGGGGGTGGAACAAGGGTGGTTCGGGTGAAAAGTCGCGCAGTGTAACCACAAAAAGCTCACTTGCTAAGGGCCAAATCGCGCCAATTTATACAACTTTAGCGACGTGAGGCCAGATAGCGCCGCAAGCCCTCTTGCGCGTCCGGGCAGTAGGGCTTTTGTTGCGCTTCCTGCAGGACAACTTCAAGGGGTAAAAAGCGCGCTTCCATGACTTCTTCAGGCTGCAGGCACAGCGCACCGTCCCACACGGCGGAGTAGGATCTGCACCAAAGTCGGCTGTCACCGTCCTCGAAGTAGAAATGGTCATGCTCGACCAACTCCACCCCGCCCACGCCGAGCTCTTCTGCAAGCTCGCGGGCGGCCGACTCGGCATAACTCTCGCCGTCCGCCACCATCCCGCCTGCCGCCGTGTCCCAGAAACCGGGGTACAGGGCTTTGCTCAGGGTGCGTCGATGTACGCACAGTTCACCTGCCGAGTTGAACAGGAAGATAAAGGTGCAACGGCCGATCAGGCCGCGCTGGCGCAGGTCGGAGCGCACCAGGGCGCCGAGCGGGTTGTCGTGCTCGTCGACCCAGCAGATCAGTTCCGCATCAGAGGCTGCGCGGTGCGCGGCCTCCTTTTGAGTCACGTCCATCATCACCCTTGGTTAAGCAACTGACGCAAGTCGATCACGGCCGCGTTGGCCCGGGAAATGTAGTTGGCCATCACCAGCGAGTGGTTGGCCAATATGCCAAAGCCGCTGCCGTTGAGGATCATCGGGCTCCAGACCGGCTCTTGCGAAGCCTCCAGCTCACGAATGATCTGGCGCACGCTGACCGTCGCATTCTTCTTGGCCAGCACGTCGGCAAAGTCGACTTCGATGGCGCGCAACAGGTGGGACAAGGCCCAGGCCTGGCCGCGGGCTTCGTAGAACACGTTGTCGATCTGCAGCCATGGGGTTTCCACCACTTCTTCATCGAGCTGCGGCACTTCACCCGGCGCCAGCGCTTCGGTTTTCAGTGAGGTGTTCAGCTTGACCCGGCCGACACTGGCCGACAGACGTTGCGACAACGAACCCAGGCGTGTGGCGACATCGCCCAGCCAGTTGTTGAGGTTGTCGGCACGCGCATAGAACAAGGCGCCGCGCTGGTTCGGGTCGGACAGGCGCACTTCATAGCGATTCAGGGAGTTGATGCCTTCCTGGTACTCCGACTCGCTGGAAGGCAGCACCCAGCTCTTGTTGTCGAAGTTGAAACGCGGCTCGGCCTTCGCCAGGTCGGCGTCTTCCGCCGACTGCGACTGGGAACGGGCGAAATCCTTACGCAAGGCGCGGGTCAGGTCACGCACCTGCACCAGTACGCCGTATTCCCAGCTTGGCATGTTGTCCATCCACAGGCCCGGCGGGAAACGATCGTTGGAAATATAGCCCCCGGGCTTGTTGAGCAAGGTGCCGGCCACGGTCTTGAGGGTTTCCACGGTGGTGTAACCCAACACCATCTGCTTGCCTTCCTTTTCAGCGGCAAGCTGGGCGTTCTGCTGGACCGGGAACAGCGCCGGCTCTTCGCTCCAGTACCAACCCAAAGCACCGGTGACCAACAGATACAAGCCGAGTACGCTAAGCACCGCTCGGCTCATCAGCACGCTACGCAAATAGCTGCGGTTGGCCGACTTGGGTTCAGGGGCGGGGCCTTTGGCACTGCCTGCACGGTTTTTCCAGTCCAGCATGGCGATATCCTTTCAATCACTTGAGTTCATGCACTTCAATCGACGGCGTGCGTTCAAACACTCCGACAGCAACCCTACCCCATCGTGCCCGTCAATGCGGGCTTTTCGCCCTACAACTATGATCCAACGGACGCCCAGGGGGCATTCGACTATAAAGGATGCGCGCTTTTTCCGCTGCACGACCAATTAGTCACTAAATGAATGCCAGGGACTCGCAGTTAATTGACGTATGACACTCATGTAACCGAAAAGAGGTGCTAGCATAGAGCCACCAGTCGACCTCAGCACGCACCTTCACTAGTAGTCAGGATATGACCGAGCCAGAAGACCCCAGCCGTGAGCGTCTCAAGCAGCACTTTGCCCAGCGGGTAATTCATCAGGCACGTCAAATTCTTGAGATCTGGCAGCGCCTGCAACGCAGCGAATGGTCCGACGCCGACTTCTCCGAACTCAGCGAAGCCAACCTGCGCCTGTTGCGCTTCGCCGAACGCTTCGAACAGCCCGAACACGGCCAACTGGCGCAGCACATCGGTGAGTCGCTCAAAGCGGTGGACGCCAATCGCGGCCGCCTGAGCAGTCAACTGATCACCGAAATCAACCGCTTGATGCAACGCCTGTCCCGCACCGGCCTGCGCCAGGGCGATCAGCTTGAGCAAACCTTCCTGCCGCCGATGCGCAAGCCGATCTACGTGATGCTGGCCGATCACGATCGCGCCGAGCGTCTGGCCAAGCAGCTGGAATTCTTTGGCCTGAGCGCCCAGTCCCTGGACGACGTGGCGGCGTATCGCGTGGCGATGGCCGAGCGCCTGCCGTCGGCGATTGTGATGGACGTGGATTTCTGCGGCCCGGGCCTCGGCCTCCAACTGGCCGCCGAGGCCCAGCAAGGCCTGGAACAAAAGCTGCCGTTGCTGTTTTTCAGCCTGCATGAAACCGACACCCCGACCCGCCTCGCCGCCGTGCGCGCCGGCGGCGAGGAGTTCCTGACCGGCACGCTGGAAGCCTCGAGCCTGCTGGAAAAGATCGAAGTGCTGACCTGCGTCGCCCAATACGACCCCTATAAAGTGCTGATCATCGACGACTCACGGGCCCAGGCGCTGCACACCGAGCGCCTGCTCAACAGCGCCGGCATCATCACCCGCACGCTGATCGAGCCGATCCAGGCCATGGCCGAGCTGGCGGATTTCCAGCCCGACCTGATCATCCTCGACATGTACATGCCCGCCTGCACCGGCACCGAACTGGCCAAGGTGATCCGTCATAACGACCGGTACGTCAGCGTGCCGATCATCTACCTGTCGGCCGAAGACGACCTGGATAAACAGCTGGACGCCATGAGCGAAGGCGGCGACGACTTCCTCACCAAGCCGATCAAGCCGCGCCACCTGATCACCACCGTGCGCAACCGCGCGGCCCGTGCGCGCAA
Organism: Pseudomonas sp. GW704-F2; assembly: GCF_059423025.1. Classification (NCBI taxonomy): domain Bacteria; kingdom Pseudomonadati; phylum Pseudomonadota; class Gammaproteobacteria; order Pseudomonadales; family Pseudomonadaceae; genus Pseudomonas; species Pseudomonas sp. GW704-F2. The sequence goes on from NZ_JBWKXO010000043.1 coordinate 22,796, forward strand.
CCTCAAGGCGCGGATGGTGCGCGACAGCCTGACCGGCCTGTACAACCACACCCATATCCTGCAATTGCTCGAAGACTGCACCTTCCGCGCTCGTCGCGAGAATAAGCCGTTGAGCTTTGCCATGCTCGACATCGACCACTTCAAGCGCGTCAACGACAGCCACGGCCACCCCATGGGCGACCGCGTGATCAAGAGCCTGGCGCTGTTCCTCAAACAGCGCTTGCGCAAGACCGACTACATCGGCCGCTACGGCGGTGAAGAGTTTGCGATTGTGATGCCCGATACCGACCTGGAATCGGCCTGCAAGGTGCTGGATGAAATCCGTGGGCGCTTTGCCGAAATTCACTACCCGGCACAGCCGCATGACTTGTGGTGTACTTTCAGCGCCGGGCTGGTGGAGTTGTGCGACGATTCCGACAGCCTGATGATGGCCGCCCAAGCCGACGAGGCGCTGTACCGCGCCAAGGATGCCGGACGCAATCGGGTCCAAGCCGCGCACACATCAAGTCAAAGTGCCATCTTTTCACCAGAATCCAGCGACTCCGTCATAACTTTGTAATAGAAACGCAATAACTTCAGGCACTTAACTTTTGCTGTCGGTTGAAACCACGCATGCGCCTGAAGCTGCTGACCAATCTCAATACCCTCCTTCTGGTGGCCGTGTGCCTGGCACTCGGGGCGACGCTCTGGTGGTCGCAACGCGCGCTGGAACGGCCTTATTTGCTGATGGAACGCTACCTGGGGTTGTCACAGACCTTCCAGAACCAGGCCGCACGCAATATCGACGACTACCTGGCCAGCGGCGACGCCCTGCGCTTGAGCAGCGCCAGCCAGAGCCTGGAAAGCCTGCTGCAGCACCTGGACGAATTGCCTGTCGACCTCGCACAAAGCCTGCGCCCCAGCCTGAAGGAGCTGGATACCTTCAGCAAAACCGACCTGCTCGCCGCCGGCAAACTGGCCGGCGACCCGCAAGCGCTGCTGTTGCAGGCCGAGCGCGAATTGGGCGCGAACCTCGAGCAACTGAGCCAGTACGCCATCGGCGTCGATTCGCCCGCCGCAGCGCGCTACCTGCCGCCGCTGCTGGCGGCGTCCCAACACCTGGGCAAGCTGTCCCTGGCCCGCGACAAGCTGGTGAGCAGCGGGCGCGCCGAACTGGCGGATGATGTGGAGCGCGAAGTCAGCAATATCCGCGGCCAGGCCGACCTGCTGGAGCAACTGCCCTTACTTGGGGTCAAGGCCAACGCCGGTTCGAACACCGATGACTTTTCGGCGCTGATGGGCCTGGAAAACAGCGAAAAAACCGAAACACAAGACACCGGCGTCGACCTCAAGCGCGAACTCAACAGCCTGCTGACTCGCTACCCGGCCGAACTCAAGCGTACCCGCGAGCAGATCCAGCGGCGCGCCGACCTCGCCGCCGGCACCCAACTGAAAATCGCCGCCGTGCAACAGGCCATCGCCGGCCTGGAGCCGGTCGTGCGTGCGCAGCACGCCGTGATCCAGGGCGAAGTGCGCCTGATGCAAGGGGTGATGATCGGTCTGATCCTGCTGATCGCCCTGCTGATCGATACTCTGCAACGGCGCCTGGCACGGGTGTTGACCAACCTGGCACCGGCCCTGTCGACCTGGGCCGAAGGCGACTTCAGCCAACCGATTGCCTTGGGCAAGACCAACCGCGAACTGCGCGACATCGAGGCCTCCCTCAACCGCTTGCGCGCCTACCTGGTGGACCTGGTGGGCACCATTCGCGGCAATGCCGAGGAAGTCGCCGGCAGCAGCCGCGCCCTGGCCGAGCTGAGCAGCGGCCTGCATGATGGCGCCGAACGGCAGGCCGGGGACACCGCGCAGATCCGCGATTCGTTGGGCGAATTGGAAGCGACCATTCAACAAGTCGCCGGGGACGCCAGCCAGGCCGCCGGCGCCAGCCGCAGCGCGGGCCAGGCGGTGAAGCACGGCCAGCGGGTGATCGGCCTGAGCCTGACCGGGCTGCATGCGCTGGTGGGCGAAGTGCAGCAAAACGCGCAGATGATCGAGAAACTCGCCGAAGAGTCCGCGACCATCGGCGGCGTGTTGACGGTGATCCGCTCGATCGCCGACCAGACCAACCTGCTGGCGCTCAATGCCGCCATTGAAGCCGCCCGCGCCGGAGACGCCGGGCGGGGCTTTGCCGTGGTCGCCGACGAAGTGCGCTCCCTGGCCCAGCGCACCGCTGGCGCCACCGCCGAAATCCAGGGCCTCATCGCCGGCCTGCAAACCGCCGCCCGCCAGTCGGTGGAAGGCATGCGCGCGCAGGTCGAACACGCCGAAGCCACCGCCCAGCAAGCACAAGCGGCCGACGGCGCGCTGGATGAAATCGTCGGGGCGATCCAGACCATTTCCGACACCTCCGTGCGTATCGCCGATGTGACCGCGCAGCAGAGCGGTGCGGTGAGTGAGATTCGCGATAACAGCGAACGGATTCATCAGTTGGGTGAGGACAACCTGCTGCGCATCGGCCAGGGCCGCAGCCAGGGTGAGCATCTGCTGGTACTGGGCGGCCAACTCAACACCGCCGTCCAAGCCTTCCGCGTCTGACCCGACCTAGCGCCACGCGAAGAACCAATGTGGGAGGGGGCTTGCCCCCGATAGCGGTGGATCAGTTACAGATATTGAGACTGGCACACCGCTATCGGGGGCAAGCCCCCTCCCACATTTGATCGCCACAGGTTTCAAGACGGTATTACCAATGACCGGATCTTGGGCCGCAGTCACAAATTTCGCGCAATCCTCGCTAATCGTGCTGCCTACTGCATAGAACTGGACAGTCATAAACGCTTTGCGGCATAGTCGCCGGGTTCTGCCGTACCCACATCAATAACAAGGAACAGCCGATGGCGACCTTACTGGTTCTTCACGGACCCAACCTGAACCTGCTCGGCACCCGCGAACCGGGCGTCTACGGGGCAGTGACCCTGGAACAGATCAACCTCGATCTGGAGCGACGGGCCCGTGAAGCCGGCCACCATTTGCTGTACCTGCAAAGCAATGCCGAGTACGAATTGATTGATCGCATCCATGCCGCGCGCGGCGAAGGCGTGGACTTTATTCTGATCAATCCCGCCGCTTTTACGCACACAAGTGTTGCATTACGTGACGCGCTGCTGGCGGTGAGCATCCCATTCATCGAAGTGCATTTGTCGAACGTGTACAAACGCGAACCTTTCCGCCATCACTCCTACTTCTCCGACGTAGCGGTAGGTGTGATCTGCGGCCTTGGCGCCAGCGGTTATCGACTGGCCCTGGAGGCCGCCCTGGAACAACTTGAACAACCGGCCAAGCGCCCCTGACCGACCCTTGGGAGTTGACGATTCATGGATATCCGTAAAGTTAAGAAACTGATCGAACTGCTGGAAGAATCCGGCATCGACGAGCTGGAAATCAAGGAAGGCGAAGAGTCTGTACGCATCAGCCGTCACAGCAAGACCCCGGCCCAGCAATTCTACGCGCCGCAGATGCAAGCACCGGCACCTGCCGCTGCCGCTCCGGTCGCCGCTGCGCCTGTCGCCGCCGCCGAGCCTGCTGCGCCCAAGCTGAACGGCTTCGTGGCCAAGTCGCCAATGGTCGGTACGTTCTACCGCACCCCGGCACCGGGTTCGCCAGCCTTCGTTGAAGTTGGCAAAACCGTGAAAGAAGGCGACACCATCTGCATCGTGGAAGCGATGAAAATGATGAACCACATCACGGCCGAAAAAGCCGGTGTCATCGAATCCATTCTGGTAGAAAACGGTCAGCCGGTTGAGTACGACCAGCCGCTGTTCACCATCGTTTGAACCGCGGAGCGCCTTCGATGTTGAAACCTGCGAAGAAACTGCAAAAAGTCCTGATCGCCAACCGCGGCGAGATCGCGCTGCGTATCCTGCGCGCCTGTAAGGAAGAGGGCATCAAGACCGTCGCTGTTTACTCGACGGCCGATACCGAACTGATGCACGTGAAACTGGCGGACGAAAGCATCTGCATCGGCCCGCCACTGGCTGCGAACTCGTACCTGAAAGTCTCGAACATCATCGCCGCTGCGGAAGTGACCGGCGCTGATGGCATCCACCCGGGCTACGGCTTCCTCGCGGAAAACGCCGATTTCGCCGAACAGGTGGAAAAATCCGGGTTTGCCTTCATCGGCCCGAAAGCCGAGACCATTCGCCTGATGGGTGACAAGGTTTCGGCCAAGGACGCCATGATCGCGGCCGGCGTGCCGACCGTTCCAGGCTCCGACGGCCCGCTGCCCGAGGACGAGACCACTGCGCTGCGCATCGGTCGCGAAGTCGGTTACCCGGTGATCATCAAGGCCGCAGGCGGCGGCGGTGGTCGCGGCATGCGCGTGGTACACAAGGAAGAAGACCTGATCGAAGCGGCCAAGCAGACGCGCTCCGAAGCGGCTGCCTGGTTCGGCAACCCGATGGTCTACCTGGAGAAGTACCTGACCAACCCACGTCACGTGGAAGTGCAGGTGCTGTCCGACGGCCAGGGCCACGCCATCCACCTGGGCGACCGCGATTGCTCGCTGCAACGTCGTCACCAGAAGGTATTGGAAGAAGCACCGGCACCGGGCCTCGACGAGAAAGCCCGTGCGGAAGTCCTGGCGCGTTGCGTCAAGGCGTGCATCGACATCAACTACCGTGGCGCCGGCACTTTCGAGTTCCTCTACGAGAACGGCCGTTTCTACTTCATCGAGATGAACACTCGCGTGCAGGTAGAACACCCGGTTTCGGAGATGGTCACCGGTATCGATATCGTCAAGGAGATGCTGAGCATCGCCGCCGGTAACGAGCTGTCCTTCACCCAGGACGACGTGAAGATCCACGGCCACTCCCTGGAGTGCCGGATCAACGCCGAAGACCCGAAAACCTTTATCCCGAGTCCAGGCCTGGTCAAGCATTTCCATGCACCGGGCGGCAACGGCGTTCGCGTCGATTCGCACCTGTACAGCGGCTACAAGGTTCCGTCCAACTACGACTCGTTGATCGGCAAGCTGATCACCTGGGGCGCCACCCGCGACGAGGCCATGGCCCGTATGCGTAACGCCCTGGACGAAATCGTGGTCGACGGCATCAAGACCAACATCCCGCTGCATCGGGATCTGGTCCGCGATGAAGGCTTCTGCGAAGGTGGTGTGAACATTCACTACCTGGAACACAAGCTGGCCAACCAGTAAGTGCTCCACCCAACAAAGCCGCCTTCGGGCGGCTTTGTTGTTTGTGGCCCCTCCATTTTGAAGATGTACACAGTCCAAATGTGGGAGGGGGCTTGCCCCCGATGGCGGCAGCTCAGTCATAGATTAGGTGACTGGCCCACCGCTATCGGGGGCAAGCCCCCTCCCACATTTGGTCGGCGTACTGTCAGTACAGTCGTCTTCTTCTCCACGCTCGCGTAAACTTGCGCGCTTTCGCAGCCCTCCCCGCTGCACACTCATTTTTTCAAAGGTGCCCGCCATGCCTTGGCTGCAAGTCCGTCTCGCCATCAGCCCAGAACAAGCCGAAACCTACGAAGACGCGTTCCTTGAAGTGGGCGCCGTCTCGGTGACCTTCATGGACGCCGAAGACCAGCCGATCTTCGAGCCGGAACTCAACACCACCCCGCTGTGGTCCCACACCCACTTGCTGGCCCTGTTCGAAGACGGCACCGATGCCGCCAGCGTCCTGGCCCATATGGAACTGCTCACCGGCAGCCCGCTGCCCGAGCACCACAGCGAAATTATCGAAGACCAGGACTGGGAACGCAGCTGGATGGACAACTTCCAGCCGATGCGTTTCGGCCAGCGCCTGTGGATCGTGCCGAGCTGGCACGCTGCCCCCGAGCCGGACGCGGTGAACCTGCTGCTGGACCCGGGCCTGGCGTTCGGCACCGGCACGCACCCGACCACCGCGCTGTGCCTGGAATGGCTGGACGGCCAGGACCTGAACGATTGCCACGTGCTGGACTTCGGCTGCGGCTCGGGGATTCTGGCGATTGCCGCCCTGTTGTTGGGCGCCAAGGAAGCCGTCGGCACCGATATCGACGTACAGGCCCTGGAAGCCTCCCGCGATAACGCCGGGCGCAACCACATTGCTGAAGGCAAATTCCCACTGTACCTGCCGGAGCAATTGCCCCAGGTGCAGGCCGATGTGCTGGTCGCCAATATCCTCGCCGGCCCGCTGGTGGCCCTGGCGCCGCAGCTGTCGAGCCTGGTCAAGCCGGGTGGCCGCCTGGCGCTGTCGGGCATCCTCGCCGAACAGGGTGAAGACGTGGCTGCAGCCTACGCCCAGGATTTCGAGCTCGACCCGATCGCCAATCGTGATGGCTGGGTACGCATCAGCGGGCGTCGGCGCTAGAATGAGCGCTTGCCTGAATCGGATGGCCGCATGACCGACAGTTTCGTCACCCAGTGTCCCCATTGCCAAACGCGCTTTCGCGTCAGCCACGCTCAGTTGAACGTGGCGCGCGGCGTGGTGCGCTGCGGCTCGTGCCTGCAAGTGTTCAACGCCGCGCGCCAGTTGCTGGAGCAGCGCGCCCACGCGCAAGCGCCGAAGCCTGAACAGCCGGCCGCAGCGGAGCACGCCGCCGAGGCGCCGCGGGCGATCAGCCAGAAACAGTGGACCGCGCAAGAGCTGGACCTGGACAACCTGGACCTGGACAAAGAACTGGCCAAGCTGGAACGCCGCGAGATTCAACACACCCAGCCGCTGGGCGCGGAACGCCGGCAAGGCAGCGCCGACCGACGCAAAAAGGAAGATGCCCTCAGCGCCAGCCGCGACACGATCAAGGCCGAGGAAGAAAAATGGGCCGCCAGCCTCTTCAGCGAACCGCCTGAAGAACGCGGCAAAGCGCCCGAAGACGAACCTGAACCGGCAAATGCCCCTGCGACTAAACAGCGCACCGAACCGTCGATGTCCCTCGCCACCGACGACATCGACGATGAACCGCCGCTGCGCTCCACGCCTGCCGATGAAGACGACGAACTCGACCCGCCCGTGAGCGCGGTCAGCGACGACGTGGACGCGCCGGAACCCGACGAGCGCCCCCAAGGCCGCAAGCGCTCGCGCAGCGCCGCCAGCGCCCACGACGAGCTGCTGCAGGACCTCGAAGATGACCCGCTGCACTTGTACGCCGGCAAACGCCCGTCGAGCTGGGGCCGTCGCCTGCTCTGGCTGTTGCTGGTGCTGATCGCCGCCGCCGGCCTCGCCGGCCAGTACATTGCCTACCAGTTCGACGACCTGGCGCGCCAGGACGCCTATCGCCCGTGGTTCCAGCAACTGTGCCCGACATTGGGCTGCACGGTGCCATCACGGGTCGATATCGCGCACATCAAGAGCAGCAACCTGGTGGTGCGCAGCCATCCTGAATTCGCCGGCGCGCTGGTGGTGGATGCAATCATCTATAACCGCGCGACGTTCTCCCAGCCGTTCCCGTTGCTGGAACTGCGCTTTGCCGACCTGAACGGCAACCTGATCGCCAGCCGGCGCTTCAAGCCCGCCGAATACCTGAGCGGTGAGCTGGCCGGGGTCAGTGAAATGCCGTCGCAGACGCCGATCCATATCTCCCTGGACATCCTCGACCCCGGCAACAAAGCGGTGAATTACAGCCTGAGCTTTCATTCGCCCGAATGAATCGGCGCGGTCATCGAGGTTTGACGACGGATTATTGACTGGACCGCCGGCAACCAAACCGGTGGCGATAAAGAAATAACTGTTCAGATTTTATCCAATTCAGCCTTTATCCAGTCATCGAGAGCGGGTATCATGCCAACCCTTTTTCGAACTCTAATGATCCGGCCCCACAACAGGGAAGTCCTATGTCGGCGGTACGCATCGGCCCATACACATTGCACAATGGTTTGATTCTCGCGCCAATGGCGGGAGTCACCGACCAGCCCTTTCGTCAGCTGTGCAAGCGTTTGGGCGCGGGTCTAGTAGTCTCGGAAATGGTCACCAGCGACATGAGCTTGTGGAACACCCGCAAATCGCGGCTGCGCATGATCCACGAAGGTGATCCCGAGCCCCGCTCGGTACAGATCGCCGGTGGCGACGCACAGATGCTGGCGGAAGCGGCCCGGGCCAACGTGGAGTTGGGCGCGCAGATCATTGACATCAACATGGGCTGTCCGGCCAAGAAGGTCTGTAACAAGGCCGCCGGTTCCGCGCTGTTGAAGGATGAGCAGTTGGTCGCCGAGATCCTGCAGGCCGTTGTCGCCGCAGTGGATGTACCGGTCACCCTGAAGATTCGTACCGGCTGGGACCGGGACAACAAGAATGGCCTGACGGTGGCGAAGATCGCCGAACAGGCGGGTATTTCAGCGCTGGCGGTGCATGGCCGCACCCGCGCCGATCTTTACACCGGCGAAGCCGAGTACGACACCATTGCCGCGATCAAGCAGGCCGTGTCGATGCCGGTATTTGCCAATGGCGATATCGACTCAGCCGAGAAAGCCCGGCGCGTGCTGCATGCGACCGGTGCCGATGGCCTGTTGATTGGCCGGGCCGCCCAGGGGCGGCCATGGATTTTTCGTGAAGTCGAACACTTTCTGCGTACCGGCGAGCTGTTGCCGGCACCGGGGTTGATCGAGGTGGAACGTATTCTGCTAGAGCATCTGGCCGCCCTGCACGCCTTCTACGGAGACGTGATGGGAGTACGCATTGCTCGCAAGCATGTCGGCTGGTATCTCGCAACCCTGCCGGGCGCCAGGGAGTTTCGCGCCCACTTCAATCGTTTGGATGATACGGAAGCACAGTGCGCCAACGTTCGTGAGTTCTTCAGCGAACGTGACAAGAGCCTGGTGACAGGGGACGGAGAGGGGGTGGCCGCATGACGATGATGACCGAGACTTTAGTGAGTGGAACAACACCCGTGAGCGACAACGTCAATTTGAAACAGCACCTCAACACGCCGAGCGAAGAAGGCCAGACCCTTCGCGGGAGTGTCGAGAAGGCGCTGCACAATTATTTCGCCCACCTTGAGGGCGCTTCCGTCACGGACGTGTACAACCTCGTGCTCTCCGAAGTCGAGGCGCCCTTGCTCGAAAGCGTGATGAACTACGTCAAGGGCAACCAGACCAAAGCCAGTGAGCTGCTGGGCCTCAACCGTGGCACGTTGCGCAAAAAGCTCAAACAATACGATTTGCTGTAAGCATTCAATCCGACCAGAAAGGCGCCCGCGTAACAACGGTCGCCTTTTTTGCTGACTCCTTTGCTTTTGATGGAAATTGAAATGACCGACCAGACTACCCGCCTGCCGATCCGCCGCGCCTTGATCAGTGTCTCCGACAAGACCGGGGTTCTCGAATTTGCCCGGGGGCTGGAAGCCCTGGGCGTGGAAATCCTCTCCACGGGCGGGACCTTCAAACTGCTGCGAGACAACGGCGTGGCCGCAGTAGAAGTCGCGGACTACACCGGTTTCGCAGAGATGATGGACGGTCGGGTCAAGACCCTGCACCCGAAAATCCATGGCGGCATCCTCGGCCGTCGCGGTATCGACGATGCCATCATGAACGAGCACGACATCAAGCCGATCGATCTGGTGGCCGTCAACCTCTACCCGTTCGAAGCCACCATCAACAAGCCGGGCTGCGACCTGCCGACCGCCATCGAAAACATCGATATCGGCGGCCCGACCATGGTTCGCTCGGCCGCCAAGAACCACAAAGACGTGGCCATCGTGGTCAACGCCAGCGACTACGCCCAGGTGCTTGAAAACCTCAAAGCCGGTGGCCTGACCTACGCCCAGCGTTTCGACCTGATGCTCAAGGCGTTCGAACACACCGCCGCCTACGACGGCATGATCGCCAACTACATGGGCACCGTGAACCAGGCCGCCGAGACCCTCAGCACAGAAGGTCGCAGCCAGTTCCCGCGGACCTTCAACAGCCAGTTCATCAAGGCCCAGGAAATGCGCTACGGCGAGAACCCGCACCAGAGCGCGGCGTTCTACGTGGAAGCCAAGCCGGCCGAAGTGGGCATCGCCACCGCGACCCAGCTGCAAGGCAAAGAACTGTCCTACAACAACGTGGCCGACACCGACGCCGCGCTGGAATGCGTGAAGAGCTTCGTCAAGCCGGCCTGCGTGATCGTCAAGCACGCCAACCCGTGCGGCGTGGCCGTGAGCCCGGACGCTGAAGGCGGCATCCGCCAGGCCTACGAACTGGCCTACGCCACCGACACCGAATCGGCCTTCGGCGGCATCATCGCCTTCAACCGTGAACTCGACGCCGCGACCGCCAAGGCCATCGTCGATCGTCAGTTCGTCGAAGTGATCATCGCCCCGTCCGTCAGCGAGGAAGCCCGCGCCATCGTGGCCGCCAAAGCCAACGTGCGCCTGCTGGCCTGCGGCGAATGGTCGGCCGAACGTGCCCCTGCCTGGGACTACAAGCGTGTCAACGGCGGCCTGCTGGTGCAAAGCCGCGACATCGGCATGATCAGCAGCGCCGACCTGAAAGTGGTGACCAAGCGCGCGCCGACCGAGCAGGAAATCAACGACCTGATCTTCGCCTGGAAAGTGGCCAAGTACGTTAAGTCCAACGCCATCGTCTACGCCAAGAACCGCCAGACCATCGGTGTCGGCGCCGGCCAGATGAGCCGCGTGAACTCGGCGCGCATCGCCGCGATCAAGGCTGAACACGCCGGTTTGCAGGTAGCGGGCTCGGTGATGGCGTCCGACGCGTTCTTCCCGTTCCGCGACGGTCTGGACAACGCGGCCAAGGCCGGCGTCACCGCAGTGATCCAGCCAGGCGGCTCGATGCGTGATGCCGAAGTGATTGCTGCGGCTGACGAAGCCGGCATCGCCATGGTCTTCACCGGCATGCGCCACTTCCGTCACTAAACAGCACCGCTTCCCGACTGTAGGAGCGAGCTTGCTCGCGAAAAACTCAAAAACGCCACGAGGTGTCAGGTTTCCCTCGTTATCGTTGACGACCTTCGCGAGCAAGCTCGCTCCTACAGGGAAGCACAGCGTTTCTCAGAGGTTTTTGAAATGAATGTCTTGATTATTGGCAGCGGTGGCCGTGAACACGCCCTGGCCTGGAAAGTTGCCCAGGACCCACGCGTCCAGAAAGTATTCGTAGCCCCCGGCAACGCCGGCACCGCCATTGAAGCCAAGTGCGAAAACGTCGCCATCGACGTGCTGGCCCTGGAACAACTGGCGGATTTCGCCGAGAAAAACGTTTCCCTGACCATCGTCGGTCCGGAAGTGCCGCTGGTTGCCGGTGTCGTCGACCTGTTCCGCAGCCGCGGCCTGGACTGCTTCGGCCCGACCGCCGGCGCGGCCCAGTTGGAAGGTTCCAAGGCATTCACCAAGGATTTCCTGGCGCGCCACAAGATCCCGACCGCCGACTACCAGAACTTCACCGAGATCGAGCCGGCCCTGGCTTACCTGCGTGAAAAAGGCGCGCCAATCGTGATCAAGGCCGACGGCCTGGCCGCGGGCAAAGGCGTGATCGTCGCCATGACCCTGCAGGAAGCCGAAGACGCCGTGCGCGACATGCTCGCCGGCAACGCCTTCGGTGAAGCCGGTTCGCGCGTGGTCATCGAAGAATTCCTCGACGGCGAAGAAGCCAGCTTCATCGTGATGGTCGACGGCAAGAACGTCCTGCCGATGGCCACCAGCCAGGACCACAAGCGCGTCGGCGACGGCGACAGCGGCCCGAACACCGGCGGCATGGGGGCTTACTCCCCGGCCCCGGTCGTAACCAGCGAAGTGCATCAGCGTGTGATGGACCTGGTGATCTGGCCGACCGTGCGCGGCATGGCCGATGAAGGCAACGTCTACACCGGCTTCCTCTACGCCGGTCTGATGATCGACAAGGCCGGTAACCCGAAGGTCATCGAGTTCAACTGCCGCTTCGGCGACCCGGAAACCCAACCGGTGATGCTGCGCCTGCAATCGAGCCTGGTGCTGCTGGTGGAAGCCGCGCTGGCCCAGGCCCTGGACAAGGTTGAAGCCCAGTGGGACCCACGCCCGAGCGTCGGCATTGTGCTGGCAGCCGGCGGTTACCCGGCCGACTACGCCAAGGGCGATGTGATTGAAGGCCTGGACGCGGCGGCGACGCTGGAAGGCAAAGTGTTCCATGCGGGCACTGCGCTGCAGGACGGCAAGGTGGTGACCGCAGGTGGCCGTGTGCTATGTGCCACCGCGATGGGCGCCAGTGTCGACGCTGCACAGCAACAGGCTTACAAACTGGCGGCGAAAATCAGCTGGAACGGCTGCTTCTACCGCAAAGATATCGGCTATCGCGCGATTGCCCGTGAACGTGGCGAGACTCATTAAGTCGCTATCCGTTCGGTTAGGTAAGGGCCTCTGGCCCTTGCCGTACTCGTATGACCCCGCGCATAGTTAACCCGTGCTTCAACCTACGAAGGGATTTCGCCGTGCGCTGGCTCAGGATCGCCATAGGTTTCACTGTCAGTCTGCTGACACTGCTCTGTTTGCTCCCGGCCCAGGCCGCTGCGCAAGGCAGTGGCTGGGCAGTATTGCTTGATGAACAGGCCGACCTGCAACTGAGCGATATCCGTTCGCCCCGCTACACCAATCAATTCAGCCCCATCGAACTGGACCGGATCACTGCCGCCGAGCCGGACGGTGCGTTGTGGGTACGCTTCAAGCTGCAACCCGGCCAGCACGAGCAGGTGCTGCGGGTGTTTGCCCCGGACGTTTCCCTCCTGAGTCTGTATGTGCTGGATGGCGACACCCTGGTGGAACAGCAAACCACCGGCACGCGCCAGCCCCAGGCCGAGCGCCCGCTGCCCAGCAGCGACTTCATGCTGCCGATGCCCCAGAGCCCGAAGCCCCTTGAGGTGTACCTGCGCCTGGTCTCGGAACACGAACTGCGCCCCTATATCACCCTGGAGCCGGCCGTACTCGCCGCCGCCGACCAAAGCCAGACGCTGATCTACGGCCTGCTGTTCGGCTGTCTGCTGATGCTGATCCTGCACAACCTCTCCCGCTTCGCCTACCACCGCTCACGCAGCAGCCTGTGGCTGGCGGCCTGCGAAGTGCTGCTGCTGCTCAGCCTGGCGTTGCTGCTCAACCTGCTGGGGCCATGGCTGCAGAACTGGCACGCGATCCAGACGCCGGGCGCCTACCTCGCCCTGCTGCTGACCGCACCGTGCGGGCTGATGTTTGCCTATCGCTTCTTCATGCCGCTGGGCCCGCACCCGCTGAACAAACTGTTGATGGCCGACATTCTGTTGATCGTGCTGTGCGGCCTGCTGCTGTTGTTCGTCAACACGTTGCCGCTGAACATCATCACTTACGTCCTGGTGGCCCTGGCCGGCCTGAGCATGTTGTTTGTCTCGGCCTATCACTGGCAAAAAGGCTACCGGCCGGCGCGGTTGTTCGTGGCGGGGATGGTGGTGTTCAACATCGGCACGCTGATCATCCTGCCTGCCTTGCTTGGCCTCACGTTGCTGGCGCCGCAAGGCTTGATCATTACCCTGCTCAGCTTTATCTGCCTCAGTGGCCTGCTGATGAGCCTGGCCCTCGGCGAACGCCAGCGCGCCATCGTCGAGGCACGCTTCAGCCTCAGCCGCGAGCTGGCGGCCAGCAACGCCGAAATCGCCGCCAAGGCCGAGTTCCTGGCGAAGATCAGCCACGAAATCCGTACCCCCATGAACGGCGTGCTGGGCATGACCGAGCTGCTGCTGGGCACGCCGTTGTCGGTCAAACAGCGCGACTATGTGCAGACGATCCACAGCGCCGGTAACGAACTGCTCACACTGATCAACGAAATCCTCGATATCTCCAAGCTGGAATCCGGGCAGATCGAATTGGACGATGTGCAGTTCGACCTCAATGCGCTGATCGACGACTGCCTGAGCATCTTCCGCGCCAAGGCCGAGCAGCAGAACGTCGAGCTGATCAGCTTTATCCAGCCCCAGGTGCCGCGGGTGATCAGCGGCGACCCGACGCGCCTGCGCCAGGCGATGTTGAGCCTGCTGGAAAACGCCCTGCAGAAAACCGATGAAGGCGAAGTGTTGATCGTCGTCGCCCTCGACGAGCGCAGCCCCAAGCCGCGCCTGCGCATTGCCGTGCAGGACAGCGGCCTGCCAATGGAAGCCGCCGAACGCGATGCGTTGCTGCACAGCGAACTGCACAGCAAGAACTTCCTCTCGGCCACCCGCTTGAGCGGCCACCTGGGCCTGGTCATCGCGCGCCAGTTGATCCTGTTGATGAACGGCGAATTCGGCATCAAGAGCGGCGCACAACAAGGCAGCACCCTGTGGCTGACCCTGCCGCTGGACCCTGAACGCCTGGAACACCCGACCTCCGACCTCGACGGCCCGCTCAAGGGTGCGCGGGTACTGGTGGTGGACGACAACGACACCTGCCGCAAAGTGCTGGTGCAGCAATGCACCGCCTGGGGCCTGAATGTCAGCGCCGTGCCGTCGGGCAAGGAAGCCCTGGCGTTGTTGCGCACCAAGGCGCACCTGCGTGATTACTTCGACGTGGTGCTGCTGGACCAGAACATGCCCGGCATGACCGGCATGCAACTGGCAGCCAAGATCAAGGAAGACCCGAGCCTCAACCACGACATCCTGCTGATCATGCTCACCGGCATCAGTAACGCGCCAAGCAAGATCATCGCGCGCAATTGCGGGATCAAGCGCATCCTCGCCAAGCCGGTGGCCGGCTACACCCTCAAGACCACCCTGGCCGACGAACTGACCCAGCGCAGCAAAGGCGGCGGGCAGCCACGCGCGCCCCTCAACGCGCCGGCGGCCATCATCGTGCCCAGCGACTTCCGCATCCTGGTGGCCGAAGACAACAGCATCTCCACCAAAGTCATCCGCGGCATGCTCGGCAAGCTCAACCTCAACCCGGACACCGCGAGCAACGGCGAAGAAGCCCTGCAGGCGATGAAGGCCCAGCGCTATGATCTGGTGTTGATGGACTGTGAAATGCCGATCCTCGATGGCTTCTCCGCGACCCAACAGTTGCGGGCCTGGGAAGTCAGCCACCAGCGCATTCGCACGCCGGTGGTGGCGCTCACCGCACACATCCTCTCGGAACACAAAGAGCGCGCACGCCAGGCCGGGATGGACGGGCACATGGCCAAGCCGGTGGAATTGTCACAATTGCGCGAGCTGGTGGAGTACTGGGTGGCGCAGCGTCAGCCACGGCCGGAGCATGCCCCCTCTTAACGTCAAATGCGACCGAATGTGGGAGGGGGCTTGCCCCCGATGGCGGCGGACCAGTCACCGATGCATCGACTGAAAGCCGGCGATGGCAAGCTTGCTCCCGATAGCGCTGGAACAGTTACAAATAAGCTGACTGTCACACCGCTATCGGGGGCAAGCCCCCTCCCACACTGAGCCTGCGTCTGCCACACAATGGATGAACACCACAGATCCTATGTGGGAGGGGGCTTGCCCCCGATGGCGGTGGACCAGTCACCGATGCATCGACTGAAAGACAGCGATGGCAAGCTCGCTCCCAATAGCGCTGGAACAGTTACAAATAAGCTGACTGTCACACCGCCATCGGGAGCAAGCTCCCTCCCACATTTGATCTCTGTCGCCTGATAGACTCCGCCAATCTTCTTCTGTCGCGAGCCACCCCCATGCTCCACGTGTTATTCAGCGTTTACCTGAAGATGCTGGTGCTCTACAGCCCGTTCTTCGTGTTGTCCTGTTTTATCAGCCTGACCCGCGGCTATTCGAGCAAGGAACGGCGACGCCTGGCCTGGAAAGTGGCGTTGGCGACGCTGGTGTCGAGCGTCTTGCTCTACCTGTTCGGCCGGGTGATTTTCAGCGTGTTCGGCATCACCGTGGACGCTTTCCGCATCGGCGCCGGCAGTGTGCTGTTCATCTCGGCCCTGGGCATGGCGCAGGGCAAGTCGGCGGTGCAGACCGATAACGTGCAGCAGGACGTGACCATCGTGCCGCTGACCATTCCGCTCACCGTCGGCCCCGGCACCATCGGGGCGCTGCTGGTGATGGGTGTCAGCCAGCCCCATTGGGACGACAAAATCGCTGCCATCCTCAGCATCGCCCTGGCCAGCTTCACGGTGGGCGTGGTGCTGTATTTGTCCAACCGTATCGAACGGATTCTCGGTGACCAGGGCTTGCAGATTGTCAGTCGCTTGATGGGCTTGTTCGTGTGCGCCTTGGCCGCACAAATCATCTTTACCGGGGTGCGCGGCTACCTGGTGCCTTAGATCCGGTATTTGGCGATCGCCAGTTGCACCTTGTCGCCCGCACTCTCACGCATCAACTGGATGGTTTTTTCGTTGACCACCGAGGTATTCAGCACCAGGCAGGTTTGCCCGCTGAAGGCCTCGAACGAGGAACTGTCCCACTCAAGAAAAGGCAGCCCCACGTGCTTGCTGACGCCATGGGAGCTGTAGGTCACCAGCACCATCATGACTTCGCCGTCGGTTTCGGCGCAGGACGCCAAGCCAAAATCGCCGCCCTGATGCACGCTGCTATTGCGCTTGAACAGCTCGAATGACGCCGGCATCTGTTTCAATGTTTCCAGCGCATCGGCGGCCAGTTTCGGCAGCGCCGTCAGCAGAGGCCCGGCCAGTGAGGTCGAGGCCAGCAGGGTGGCGATGATATTCAGCGCCGCCAGTTGCACCGTCAGCCCCTTGCCGGCGCTTGAGACCCGCTCGAACCGGCTGCGCACCGGCAGCCAGCCCAGGCTGATCATCACCTTGATAAATTCGTCGTACCAGCCCTCCGTGCCGCGACTGATCTTCAAGACATCGCTGACGTAGCTGCTGGCCAACAGATAGCTTTTGCGGATGTATTCGCGGTTCAGGCCGCTCAGGCCGTCGGCGAACGAGATCACGCCATTGTTGACCACCGCTGCGTTGCAGCCGTCCTCGGTATCCAGCGGTAAAGCCGCGTGCGTCCCCGGCGCGCCGGGCAGCTTATAGGCGGCAATCAATTTGCGCCGCTTGGTACTGTTGATCCTTCTGTGATGTCGCTCCATTTTCAGTTCTCCACAAGCACCCCACATGGGGCGTGTGTCCACACTAGTCCAGGCGCCGACGGGCTTTCCACACGACAAACATCCCTTGCCGGCAGCGCTCGCACAGCGCAGCCCAGCATTCGTTGGGCGCCCCGCGGGCAGTTCCGGATTTCATCGATAAAAAAAGAAAAAGCCCCGAATCACGGCAGGTGTTCACCCAGCGTCATTCGGAGCTTTCCGGCGCTCGCGCGGCGGTTTTCAGGAGGCCGGTTTTTCGCCATACCAGCGCGGCGTGTACACCCACTCACCGCCGCCGGCGCGCGGGAACGCGCAGGTGGTGGACGAGCCGATCAGCACCATGGTCCGCATGTCCACCTGTTCCGGGGTCAGTTGCCCCAGCGTGGTCACGCGCAGGGTCTGGCCCGGCCGCCCGATATCGCGGCCCAGCACCACCGGCGTTGCGGCGTTGCGGTGTTGCGCGACAATCTCCAGGGCACGCCCCAGTTGCCACGGCCGCGCACGCGAGATCGGGTTGTAGAACGCCAGGGCCAGGTCGGCCTGGGACGCGAGGTCCAGGCGCTGCTCGATGATCGACCAGGGCTTGAGGTTGTCCGACAGCGACATCACGCAGAAGTCGTGCCCCAACGGCGCGCCGGCCTGGGCGGCGGTGGCCAGGGACGCGGAAACGCCCGGCAGGATTTCCAGCTCGACCTGGTGCCAGGCCGGGTCGTCGGACTCGTGCAGCGCCTCGATCACCGCCGCCGCCATGGCGAACACACCAGGGTCACCGGACGACACCACCACCACCGACCGGCCTTGAGCGGCCAGCGCGAAAGCGTGGCGGGCGCGCTGCATTTCTTCACGGTTGTCGGTGCAGTGCTGCACCTGATCGTCGCGGAACGGCCCGGCCATGCGGACGTAGGTTTCGTACCCCAGCACATCGGTACAGCGCGCCAGTTCGGCCTTCACCGCCGGCACCATCAGGTCGGCGGCGCCAGGGCCAAGGCCGATCACCGCAAGACGGCCACGCGGGCGACCGACCTGGGACACGTCCAAGGGCTGCTCGGCGACCGAAACAACGATGTCCGCCGCTTGCTCCACCTCGGCGAAACGCAGCGGCACGCCTAATTCCAACGCCGCTTCGTGCAACGACGGTTCGGCCATCTGGGTATCGCTGGCCAACAGGCAGGCCAGTGACTGCAGGGCAATCCCCGAGGCATGCAACGCGCCACGCACACGCTGCGCCAATTGCGCGCCGGGCTTGCAGGTGACGCACACGCTCTGTGGATAAATCAGCAACTCGTTGGCCGCCGGTACGCGCTCGGCGCTGCCTACGTGGATCGCCAGGCGCGCCTGTCGGTCCTGCGCCAGGTTGGCCTGGTCAAGCCACGGCGCCGCGCCTTCGATACGCACGCTTTCGCCGGCAAGCAGGTCGCTGACGAAGCGCTTGCCCAGCTCCAGGTCCGCCAGTTGATAACCGGCCGGCGGGTTGAGCAGGCACGTGCCGAAACGCAGCTCGCCACTGGTGGTGATCGCGGCGGCCACGCCCAACGCCGCGGCAATCTCCCGGGCCATGTCATTCACCCCGCCCAGGCCACCGAGCAACGGCACCACCGCACTGCCGTCTTCGGCCACGGCCAGTACGGCGGGCTCTTCGCCTTTTTCCAGCAGCAGCGGCGCCAGGGTGCGGATCACGATACCGGCGGCGCACAGCGCGATCAGCGGCGTGCCTTGCTGATAGAGCTGGCGCAGGGTCGCGCCGAATTCGCGGTAGCTCTGGTCCGCGCCGTCGACCCGGCCCTGCAGGCCGTGGATCACCGCGCCCGGATACACCTGCGCAATCCTGCGCGCCGTGGCCAGGCTGCCCTGCCCGAGGATGACAATCGCCGGGCGCATCAACCTTGCCACCGTTCACCGGGCACGATGATCAGCGAGAAATACGGCGAGGACATCGGCTCGACTTGATCCAGCGGGACGATTTTCTGGTTGGCCATGGTCGCGCGCTCCACATACAGCGCACGCTCGGCCAGGCCGAGTTCTTCGAGCACCTGGCGCACCTTGGGGAAGTTGCGCCCCAGCTTCATGATCACCGCCGCGTCGGCATCCGCCAGGCGACGCTTGAGGTCTTCATGGGGCAGCACCCCCGACAGCACCGACAGGCTCTGGTTGCGATACACCAGCGGCGCGCCGAGCACCGAGGCGCCACCGAGCATCGAACACACGCCGGGAATGACCTGCGCTTCGTAGCGCTCGGCCAGACGGTCATGCAGGTACATGTAGGAGCCGTAGAAGAACGGGTCGCCTTCACAGATCACCGCCACATCGCGGCCGGCGTCCAGGTGCGCGGCGACGTCCTGGCTGGCGCTGTCGTAGAAATCGCTGATCACCTGTTCATAGGACAGCGGCGCCGGCAACGCTTCGGTGGTCACCGGGTACACCAGCGGCATCAGGGTTTGCTGCGCCACCAGGTGGTCTTCGATGATGCCGAAGGCGTTGCCCTTTTTGCCCTTGGCCACGAAGTACGCCACCACAGGCGATTCGCGCAGCAGGCGCAGGGCCTTGAGGGTGATCAGTTCCGGGTCGCCGGGGCCGACGCCCAGGCCAATCAAACGTCCGCGTGCCGGCATTATTCGACCTCCGTGGCCAGGGCATTGACCGCCGCGGCCGCCATCGCGCTGCCGCCCAGGCGGCCCTGCATGATCACGAACGGCACGCCACGGCTGTCGGCGGCCAGCATCGCCTTGGATTCGGCGGCGCCGACGAAGCCCACCGGGAAGCCAAGGATCAACGCCGGTTTCGGCGCGCCGGCGTCGAGCATTTCCAGCAGGTAGAACAAGGCGGTCGGCGCATTGCCGATCACCACCACACTGCCGGCCAGGTGCGGGCGCCACAGTTCCAGGGCGGCGGCGGAGCGGGTGTTGCCCAGCTTCTGCGCCAACGCCGGCACGCGTTCGTCGCGCAGGGTACAGATCACTTCGTTGTTGGCCGGCAGCCGCGCACGGGTCACGCCTTCGGACACCATCCGCGCATCGCACAGAATCGGCGCACCGGCGGCCAGCGCCTCGCGCCCGGCCCTGCCTGCGCCTGCGGAGAACTGCAGGCCGTCGATCGCCTCGACCATGCCGCAGGCATGAATCACGCGCACCGCGAGTTTTTCCAGGTCGGCCGGGATGCGCTCCAACCTGGCTTCCGCGCGAATAATGGCAAAGGAGTTGCGATAGATCTCCTGACCGTCGCGGATGTAATCAATCATCGGTGTTGCTCCGTGGGTGAGCGCGCAGCAGGGCGCCCGCCGCTTCAATAGAAAGAGTGCGCGCGTGCAGCCGGCCGAAACCGGGCTGGGCTGCTTCGCGAAAATAGACGTCGTAATGGCCGGGGCTGACCGCCAGCAAGGTCACCGGCGCGATGTGCGCGGCGGCGCAGGAACGCGCGCAGCCAGACAGATGTACCGCGTGGCCGGGGCGCAGCGCGGCCAGTTGCATCGCGTCGGCCTTGGTATCGGCCAGGCCTTTGCCGCAGCCGCTGGAGCCGGTGCAGGCGATCAGCTGCGCCAGCGGCTGGTCGGCCGAGCAGAGGAAACCCAGTTGTTCCAGGCGCGCGGTGATCGCGGCGGCATCCTGGCATTTGGCGTTGGGCAGCAGCAGGCCTTGCCAGGGGGTAAAGCGCAGCGTGCCGTCGCCATACTCATCGGCGAGTTGCGCTGCGCCCTTGAGCATGGAGGCGTCGAGTCGACCCAGCGGCGTCACGGCGGTCACGTAGACCCGACCGTGCTGACGCTGTGGATAACTTCCCAGGTGCAGCCACGCCCCGCTGGCCGGGCGCTTGAAGCCATCGACCGGCAATAACGGCAGGTCCAGCCCGACCAGGAAGTTATCCACAGGCAGATGACGCATGCGTGTTTGCGCCGGCGTGGCCAGGTCCAGAAACCGTTCCAACACCGCCACCACCAAGGCATGCCCCTGCTCCAAGCGCACGGCCGCCAACGGCGCATCCAACCCCGGGCAGCCGGCCAGGCCGAACGCGAGCAGTGTTTCGCCGCCCTGCTCAAAGGCCGACAGCCACAGGTCATGGTGATGTTCGAGCATCGCCAGGGTTTCACCGCCATCCAGTTGCACCGCGAACTTGGCCGACAGCTCGTGGAAGCGCGTGTGGTTTTGCAGGGTGGCGAGGATCTGGTCGGCCAGCGGGCGCGTATCGAACAGCATCTGCGGGTCGATACCGGCGCTGGGGCTGAGCATCAGGTTGCGCACGTCGTCACCGGCGGCGGTGCTGGGGCCGAGGCCCGCGGCAAGGAGCATCGCGATCAAAGCCTGCTGCTCGGCACCGATCCCGCGGATCTGCAGGTTGGCGCGGTTGGTCGCCTCGATCACCCCGCCCGCATAGGCCTGGGCCGCGTCCGCCACGGCATGGGCTTGTGCGGCGCTGATCGCGCCGCCGGCCAGTTTGATCCGGCAAATGCCGCCGTCCAACGCCTGGACGATACGCAGCAACCCCGGGCAAGCCGAGGGGCGCAAGGTGTTCAGAGCAGGGATTGGGTTCACGGGGCTACCGGTTCGCGGGTCAAGGCGCGGTATTATGCCTGCTTTGTCCGACGGCATGAAAAGCCTGCCCGTCGGATGTCGTTCAAGGAATTCATATGTCGCCCTGGCTGACGGTAATAGGCATCGGTGAAGACGGCTTCAAAGGGCTCGGCAGAAACGCCCGGCACGCCGTGTTGCGTGCCGCGCGGATCATCGGTGGCCAGCGCCAATTGGACCTGTTGCCAGTGTGCGTGCGCGGCGAACGCCAGTTGTGGCCGAGCCCGTTTTCCCTGGCGCCGCTATTGGCGCGACGCGGTGAACCGGTGTGCGTGCTGGCCAGCGGCGACCCGATGTTCTACGGCGTCGGCGCCAGCCTGGCGCGGCAGGTGCCGGCTGAAGAGATGCTGATTTTGCCGGCGCCCTCCTCTGTGTCGCTGGCGGCGGCGCGTCTGGGCTGGGCGTTGCAGGACGTGATGACGTTATCGGTGGTGGCCCGCCCCTTGGCGGCGTTGAATGCACATCTGGCCAGCGGCGTGCGCTTGCTGGTGTTGAGCAATGACGGGCAGAGCCCTGCCGCGATTGCCGCGCTGTTGGCTGAATCCGGCTTTGGGCCGAGCCGCCTCAGCGTCTTTGAACACCTGGGCGGCGCGGCTGAGCGGCGTGTCGATGGCGTGGCCCACGCTTGGCCGCACGCCACGGTCGCCGATCTGAACCTGGTCGCCATCGACTGCCTGGCCGACGCCGATGCCCCGCGCCTGTCGCGCCTCGCCGGCCTGCCGGATGTGGCGTTCAAACACGACGGCCAACTGACCAAACGCGACGTGCGCGCCATGACCCTGGCCCGCCTGGCGCCACTGCCCGGCGAATTGCTCTGGGACGTGGGCGCGGGCAGCGGCTCCATCGGCATCGAGTGGATGCGCGCCCACCCGAGCTGCCGCGCCTTGGCGATTGAAGCCGATGCCGGCCGCCAAGGCCTGATCGAACATAACCGCGACGCCCTCGGCGTGCCCGGCCTGCAACTGGTGCGCGGCACCGCGCCTGCGGCCCTCGGCGGCCTGGAAACGCCCGACGCGATCTTCATCGGCGGCGGCGTCACCCGCGACGGCGTGCTCGAGACCTGCTGGCAGCACCTGCGCCCCGGTGGCCGCCTGGTCGCCAACGCCGTGACCCTGCAAAGCGAAATGACCCTGATGGCCTGGCGCGCCCAACACGGCGGCGAACTGACCCGCCTCCACGTGGCCCAGGCCCAGCCGCTCGGTGAATTCGACACCTGGCGCCAGGCGCTGCCGATCACCCTGCTGGACCTGATCAAGCCCCTATGAAACCGATCCTGCTACTGGGCGGCGTCACCGAAGCCCTCGCCATCGCCCGCACCCTGGGCCCCGAACATATCTACAGTCTGGCCGGTGTGGGCCGCGTGCCGACCGACCTCACCTGCCAGGTGCGTGTCGGTGGCTACGGCGGGGTTGAAGGGTTGGCGCAGTTCGTGCGCGACGAACACATCGGCCTGATCCTCGACGCCACCCACCCGTATGCGGCACAGATCAGCCACAACGCCGCCCAGGCAGCACGGTTGTGCGGTGTGCCATGTTGGGCCCTGCGCCGCCCGGCGTGGCGACCGCAAGCGGGGGATGACTGGCGCGAAGTCGCTGACTGGGCCGAGCTGATCGAGGCCCTGAAACCCTTCAAGCGCCCGCTGTTCACCTTGGGCCGCGAGCCGTTGCAGCATCTTGATGAGATCCCGCAGGAGCAATTCTGGACACTGCGCGCGTTGGAGGTGTATCCGGGCAATGAACGCTGCGAAGTCATCGGCGCGCGTGGGCCGTTTCTGATCGAAAACGAGCGCGCGTTGTTCGAACGACAAAAGATCGATGTGCTGATCAGCAAGAACAGTGGCAGCACCGCCACCGAACCGAAGCTGGAAGTGGCGCGCGAGCGAGGGGTGCCGGTGTTGGTGTTGAGGCGGCCGGTGTTGGCTCAAGTGGATCGGGAACTCTTGTCGCTGGAAGAAACACTCATCGCGTTGGCAAACTTCATTCGATAAGTCAGGATCGCTCGCCTGCTTGATTGGTAACCTATTTGTTACCTTCTGGATGAGCAATGATTGAGATTGAAGAATACCGAGGCGACAACCACGTCAGCCCAAAACGCGATCTCACCGCAGTAAAGTCGCTGATCGCAGAGTATCAGCGGCGCAAGGCATCGGAATCAAAGAGGTAACCCCGCATGGCGCTAACCCGCAGCTACAAACACACCATCGCCGAACGCGCTCAACGCGACCCTGAATTTGCCCAAGCACTCCTGGATGAGGCTGCTACGCTTTTTCTCAATGGCGAGCCGGAAATTTCACGCGTAATTCTGCGTGATTTGGTCAACGCCACAGTAGGATTTGAAGGGCTTGCGAAAGAGACCGCTAAACCTAGTAAAAGCCTGCACCGGATGTTGTCAGCCAGCGGAAACCCAAGCATGGATAACCTGGCAGCGATTTTTGCAGTGATTAGAAAAGCGTTAGGTGTCGATATGCAGGTCCACGGAGTTCCCACCGCATAATTTGCGACATCAAACCACACCACCAATGTCACACAGATGATGCTGTGCTGGCATGTCTGTGCATCAAACATGAAATGCTGGAAAACTAGCGTGGGGTATTCGGAGAGCCGATTGTGTCGACGCTGTCGACACAGTTGGCAGATCGTTCCTTTGGACGAACACAGGAACGATCACTCCTCAGGCTGTTAGCGCCTCGCGGCAGTCATCTGCCCGACACCATCCTGTACGCGATCAGCCAGTAACTGCGCCAGTCCTATCAACTGCGCAACGCCCAGCAATTCCTCTCGTTTCGGGGCATCCAGGTTAAACGCAAGGTCGCAACTCAGTGCATCGGCCGAGGCGAGTGTTTCGATGAGGTTGACCAACAGGTCTTCGGTGCTGATTCCATCGGCCACGGCGAATAGCCGGACGGGGGGATTTGGGGTGGGTTTAATCATTGTGAAGCTCCTCAGGAAAGTGGAGCTGCCACTGATCGCCGCGACGCGATGGGGTGGCAGCTGTGCGCAGGTTCGCGGACCGGTCCTAAGGCAACCCGGCATACCCGAAGGTATCCCGCGCACAGCCACCATAGCGCCGCACAGTAGACGATAAAAAGGCGTCAACTGAAAGCAGGTGATAGCGCTTTGCTCTTAGAAAATCCGGGCCGCGACGCCCGCCCGCTGCGTTTGCAACGGTGTACGGAGACTAGAGAGCGAGTTTCCTAGGGGCAACCTCAAACACTTGTCGGAAGTTTCTGTTTTTACAAAAACCTAGCCGAACGGTCAGTTGTTTGGTCCTTCATCATTCAGCAGCCTCTTCCTGGCGCCATTCCCGGCGCGATCCCCTCTGCACGACTCAACACCACGATGGTGTGTGAGGCCTCTGCACGCAAAAAAAGGAAGTGAC
>NZ_JBWKXO010000044.1:0-45868 GCF_059423025.1 Pseudomonas sp. GW704-F2
TCGTAACGCATCCCCCCAGCCCCTTGGCCGGATATCGATGAATTCCACATACCGCCTCTCCCAGGTAATGAAACAACCCAACGCTTCTCGGCTTGATAGGTGGAAAGACAGGTGTGGTGCGTTCCAACAAAGGCGTGTCACCTCGTAACCGCATCGGGGGTGGGAAAAGGTCCTGATGCCAAATAAAACGCAAAAAAAAGCCCCTCGATCGAGGGGCTTCTTGTGCAGCGTTAGCGCATCAGGTCATCTGGATGATGGTCTGCATGATGGTGCTCTGGGTGGAGATGGTCTTGGCGTTCGCCTGGTAGTTGCTCTGGGCCTTGATCAGGTCCACCAGCTCGTTGGTCAGGTTGACGTTGGAGTTCTCCAGGGAGTTGGCCACGATCGAACCGAGGGTGCCGGCTTGAGGGGTGTCGTATCCAGGTTGGCCCGAGGCAAAGGTCTCTCTCCAGGCCGTGCCGCCTGCCGGTTGCAGGCCTTGTTCGTTGTTGAAGCTGGCCAGGGAGATCTGGCCAATGGCCTTGCTCTGCTGGTTGCTGAAGGTGGCGAACAGTACACCGCTGCCGTCGATTTTCAGCCCGGTGATCTGGCCGGTGGCATAGCCATCGGTGACCGGCGGGTTGCGATAGCTGGCCGAATTGTACTGGGTGATATTCGCCATGTTGACCGCAATACCGCCGGTGTTGGCCGCGGCGCCGTTAGCCGTCCATACACCGTCGGTCACGGTGCCCGGTTTCCAGTTGGAAATGGTCAGGGTGGTGTTGGAGACTGCGCTGGGCGGGGTGACCACGCCAGCGAGCTTACCGGCCGTGTCGAACGTCAGGGTCGACGCGACAGGTGCCACCGCGCCTGCGCCACTGATCGGGGTACCGTCAGGGTTACGCCCGTCGATCAAGGTGTAGGACTTCCATTGGTTGGAGTCCGTCTTCACCAGGTACTGCACCATCGGGTGAGCGTTGCCTTGGGTGTCGTACAAGGTGGTGCTGTACTGGGTGGTGAAGGTCTTGGTGTCGGTTGGGTTGAATGGCTTGGCCACCTGGTCGATCACCGGCTCCGAGGAGTTCAGGTTACTGCTGGAATCGACGGTGCTGGAGGCTTTTGGCGGCAGGTTCGACAAGTTGAGTTGCAGGTCGACCAAGCCGCCCTTGACGATCTTGCCGTTGTCATCCGCCGCGTAGCCTTGCAGGCGCGAAGTACCGGTGTTGTTGGTGATGTAGCCGTCTTTGTCCGCACGGAAAGCACCGCTACGGGTGTATTCCAGCGAACCGTCGCTGCCCTTCTGTACGAAGAAGCCACCGCCCTGGATCGCCATGTCCAGGATGCCGCCACTGTTGTTGACGTCGCCCTGGGTGAATTGCTGGGACACGGCCGCCAGGTTCACACCGTTACCGATGCTGTTCTGGCCGGTGCCCAGCTTGGACGCCGCGTAGATGTCCGCGAATTCCGCACGAGACGATTTGAAGCCAGTGGTCGCGACGTTGGCGATGTTGTTGCCGGTCACGTCCAGTTGTTTGTTGGCTGCATAGAGGCCGCTCAGGCCGATGTTAAAAGACATGTTTCTCTCCCTCTGCCGTATTTAGCCGGCTCTATGTACCGATAGTCTGAATTTGCGACAGCTTGACGCTGCCCATGCCGCCCGCAAGGTTGAGCAGCATTTCGCCGCCGGTCTTGCTCAGGGTCACGCTGGTGACCGTCGCCGGCAGCGAAGTGGCCAGAGCCACTGCGTCGCCCGCGTCATTCTTGGTGGTGGCCGTAAAGGTGTAAGTCCCTGCCGGGGCGACCTCACCGTTGGCGTTCTTGCCATCCCAGATGAAGTCGGAACTGCCCGCGCTCTGTGCGCCCATATCGAGGGTACGCACCACGACACCGTCTTTGTCGGTAATCTTGACCGAGACGTTGCCCGTTGCCGCCGTCACTGCGACCGAGCCGGTCATGCTCTTGCTGGTGTCCACCAGCGCCTTGTCGGTCTGGGTAATGATCGAGCGACCGACCAGCGACGAAGCCTGCAATGCTTGCGACGAGCTGAAGTTGCTGGAGATGCTGTTTACCGAGTCGTTCAGGGTGTTGATGCCTTCCAGGCTACTGAACTGCGCCAACTGAGCCACAAACGCACCGTTGTCCTGAGGCGACAGCGGGTTCTGGTTCTTCAGTTGGGTCACCAACAGTTGCAGGAACGCATCCTTGCCCAGCGACTGGTTGCCCGTTGCCGTCTTGGTGGCGGTGCTGAGGCTGCTGTTGTCCGTCGCAGTCTTGACCTTGCTGTTGAACAGGTCCTGGACTGCCGAGTTGTTCGTCGTATCAACAATGGCCATTGTTTGGCGCCCCTTATCACTGACCCAGGGTCAGGACCTTCTGCATCATGGTTTTGGCGGTGTTCATCATTTCCGCGTTGGTCTGGAACGAGCGACTGGCAGAGATCATGTCAGCCATTTCCTCGACCACGTTGACGTTCGGGTAGTACACGTAGCCTTTTTCGTTCGCCGCAGGGTGATTAGGCTCATAGCGCGCTTCCAGATTGCTCTGGTCTTCAACCACGCCGAGTACCTGCACGCCTTGCCCGGCAGCGTCCTGATTCTGGAACAGCGAATCGCCGCCGCTGCTCTGGCCGCCCTGAAACATGGTGGCGAACACCGGGTGACGGGCGCGGTAGGTCTGGTCAATGCTCGAAGACACCGTCTCGGCGTTGGCGATGTTACTGGCGACGGTGTTCAGGCGCGTGGTCTGCGCGCTCATGCCACTACCGGCAATATTGAAAACACTGGCTAAGGACATGGCTTACTCTCCACGCAGGGCTGACATCAGCCCTTTGAATTTGCTGTTGAGCAGGGTGAAGCTGGCCTGGAAGTTCACCGAGTTCTCGGCGTAGGCCGATTGCTCCAACTGCGCGTCGACGGTGTTCTGGTCGATCGACGGCTGCATCGGCGTGCGATACAGCAGCGATTCGTCGCCACTGCTCAGGCCTTGCGCTTCGATATGACGGCTGTTGGTCATGTTCAAGGCGAAGGTGCCGTTCTTGGTCTTGTCCTGCTGTGCGGCGAGCACAGCGGAGAAGTCCAGGTCCCGAGCCTTGTAGTTCGGGGTGTCGGCGTTGGCAATGTTGTTGGCCAGGACTTCGGCACGCTGGGCGCGAAAGCCGAGGGCTTGTTCGTGGATACCGAGCGCTTTATCGAAGCTGATGCTCATGGCGGAAACCTTTAGGCTGACCTGCTGTTCGTTAACAGGGTTATAGCAAGGTGCATGCCAATCTGGCTAAAGCCCATATATCAAGGGGTTACGCAGAGATTGCCGACGGCAATGCCAGAAAAGCGGCAAGCGGCTTCCGCGTAGCGCCAGTAAAGCGGCAATCGGGAGTTGCCGCTTTTACCTTGCCGCAAAACAAATGTGGGAGGGGGATTGCCCCCGATAGCGGTGGTTCAGTCATAGATACTGAGACTGACACACCGCTATCGGGGGCAAGCCCCCTCCCACACCTTGACTGCGTGCGACTTACTTGGCCTGGTAAATGATCCCAGGACTGCACTGCACCATCTGGAAATGATCCGGCAGGCCGTTCAGCGCCTCGGATGCACCGAGGAACAGATACCCCCCACGCTTGAGCGTGCCGTGGATGCGCAGCAGGATGTCTTTCTTCACTTCGGCCGAGAAGTAGATCAGCACGTTACGGCAGAACACCATGTCGAACTTGCCCAGGCTGGCGTAGCTGTCGAGCAGGTTGAACGAGCGAAACTCCACCCGGTTCTTGATCGGCGCCTTGACCGCCCAGCGCCCCGCCCCTTTCGGGTCGAAGTAACGCTGCAGGCGTTCCGGGGACAAACCGCGGCCCAAGGCCAGGCTGTCGTACTCGCCGGTCTTGCAGTTAGTGAGCATGGTGCCCGACAGATCGGTGGCGACAATTTGCGCGCCGGCCTTCAACTGGCCCATGTTCGTCCGTTCGAACTCGTCGATCGCCATCGAAATCGAGTACGGTTCCTGCCCCGAGGAACAGGCTGCCGACCAGATCCGCAAACGCTGACCCGGGCTGGCCTTGATCGCCTCGGGCAGCACTTTGCTCTTGAGTACCTCAAAGGGGTAGGTGTCGCGAAACCATAGGGTTTCGTTGGTGGTCATGGCATCGACCACCATTTCCTTGAGCCCGCTGCGCGGCTGGCTCTGAATCCGCTGGACCAACTCACCGAGGGACTTGATGCCCTGCTGTTCCATCAGTTTGTTGAGACGGCTGGATACCAGATACTGCTTGTTTTCACCGAGCAATATGCCACAGGCTTTTTCCAGGAAGACCCGGAACTGTTCGAAATCCAAATTACCCGTAGACAATGATACCGCCTCTTAAATCGTGTGACCGCCAGGGAAATTCCCCTAGCCGTGATCTGCTGCCTTGATCCGGTCGACTACCCGGGATGCCAGGTCATCAGGGCGGAACTTAGCCAGGAAGTCGTCAGCACCAACCTTCTTGACCATCGCCTGATTGAATACGCCCGACAACGAAGTATGCAGGATGATATGCAATTTTTGCATGCGTGGATCGTTGCGTATTTCAGCCGTGAGGGTATAGCCGTCCATTTCCGGCATCTCGATGTCGGAAATCATCATCAAGAATTCTTCTTCCGGCTTCTTGCCTTCATCCACCAGTTTGCGCAGGTAATCCAGCGCCTGGCGGCCATCGTTGAGCGCCACCACCTCAACGCCGATGGTTTGCAGGCAACGGGTCACCTGTTTGCGCGCCACCGAGGAGTCGTCCACCGTCAGCACCCGCAGCGAAACCGCCTTGTGCGCCGTTTCGGCATCGACGACGCCAACCGAAATCGCTTCGGAAGTCGGTGCGACTTCGGCGAGGATTTTCTCCACGTCGATGATTTCGACCAACTGGTTGTCTACTCGCGTCACCGCCGTGAGGTAGTGATCGCGACCGGTGCCCTTGGGCGGCGGATGGATCTCTTCCCAGTTCATGTTGACGATACGTTCCACCGAGCGCACCAGGAAACCCTGGGTCTTGGTGTTGTATTCGGTAATGATCACAAACGGGTTCTCGCGGTCTTGCAGGCCGGCCGAACTCGTGGCCAATGCCAGGTCGAGAATCGGGATGGTCGCGCCACGGATGTTGGCTACGCCACACACCACCGGGCTCGACTTGGGCATGATCGTCAGCTTGGGACACTGCAGCACTTCCCGCACTTTGAACACATTGATGCCATAGAGCTGCTTGCCGTCCAGGCGAAAAAGCAACAACTCCAGGCGATTCTGCCCTACCAGCTGTGTACGCTGGTTTACTGAATCCATTACACCTGCCATGCCCAGACTCCTACGCTAAAACCTTTGGGGGTACGACGCGCACCCAACACTAAACGGCACGAGCTTTGCTTTTTATTGGCTATGGATATGAAAACGACAGTTTCCCGACGCACCCGCCACTCACGGTATCGCAGATTGCTCTGCGCCTGGATGGCGTTGTTTGCCGTGGGCGCAGGCATCACTGCCCGCGCCGCCGACGTCACCTTGCCTGATCTACTTATCGGCGTCACCCAAGGCTTTCTTGAATTCACTGTAGAAGATTATCTGGCAACCACCCAGACGCCAGGACGCTATGAAATCCAGGTCAACCAATTGGATCCGCGCCTGCGCATGCCGATGTGCGACAAGGAATTGACAGCCAGCCTGGAAAGCCCGGCCCAGCCCATTGGTCGCGTGACGGTCAAGGTGCGCTGTGAAGGGACCTCGCCCTGGACCGTGTTCGTGCCCGCCCAGGTCAAACTGTTCCGCGATGTCGTCGTGGTGTCGCGGCCGCTCAAACGCAGCGGAATCATCGGCTATGAGGATGTCATCTTGCGCGAGCGGGACATCAGCCTGATCAACCAGGGTTACCTGACGTCAGTGGACCAGGCTGTCGGGCAACGATTGACCCGACCAATGGTCGCCGACCAGGTCATCACCCTGGTCCATCTTGAACAGGCAGAAGTCATTCGCAAGGGCGACCAGGTCATCATTTCCGCCAGCAGCGGCGGGCTGAATGTGAAAATGCCGGGCGAAGCGCTGTCCAACGGCGGCATGAGCGAACAGATCCGGGTCAAGAACCTCAATTCCAACCGCGTCATCAAGGCACGGGTCACCGCGCCGGGCCAAGTCGAGGTGGCTTTATAGATCACTGGAATAGGACGCCAGCTTTTCCTACACTGTACGCCTGACGTTCGTGCATGCAGGTTTATTGTCAATCGCGCCTAAAGTTTGTCCGGGTATGGCCGAAACCATGGCAAGCGTCCAAATACCCAGAGGTTTTTTATCATGGTCATCGATTTCAGCCGTTTGAATAACGCCCCGGCTTTGCCAGGCACTACGCGCACCAGCGGCACCAAGGACAGCGTAGACGCCAAGGCCCAGCCTCTGCCCGCCAAAGCGGAACAGGCCGGCGCCAGCCAAAGCGGGGAATCCGTACACCTGAGCAATGAGGCTCAACAGTTGCAGAAGGTCACTGACTCGCTGCGCGATCAACCCGTCGTCAATCAAGCCCGTGTGGCCGAATTGAAACAGGCAATCGCCGATGGCAGCTATAAAGTCGACAGCAACCGTGTAGCCAGCAAGCTGCTTAACTTCGAAGCCGAGCGCTAGGCAAAGGCCTGCGCCAGGCTTTTGGACGCTTAAAACCCAAGGCCAGCCATGCACCACGACGAAAATCTGCTTCAACTGATCATTGATGATCTGGCGCCGACGCAACAATTGCTCGAGCTGCTCAAAGAAGAATCCTTGGCCCTCTATGGCCGGGATATGCCGCTGCTGGAAGAAATCCTGGCGCGCAAGCAGTCGCTGATTGTCCTGCTGGAACAGCACGGCAAGAAGCGTAGCCAGATTCTCGTCAGCCTCGGCCTACCGGCAGATCAAGACGGCCTCGCTCAGTTGGCCAGTCATTCCTCGGTCGGCGATCGGTTGCTGGCCCAAAGCAAAGAACTCAATCAATTACTCACCCAGTGTCAGGAAGCCAACCTGCTCAACGGTCAGTCGATCCAGCTTCAGCAAGCCACGACCGCCAATCAGTTGCGCATACTCCATGGCGGCGAACCTCCGGCCCTGTATAACGCCCAAGGCTCTACCTCGCGCCTGGTCAAGCCAAGCACCCGCAGCCAAGCCTGACGTCGGTTTAACGTGCGCCCTATCCAAGGCGTGCGACATACTGGCAAAATGATGGTTCTTGCGTGTAGTCGTATTTTGTCAGGAGATGGAAGAACCGTGTTCAACGCCCTTAATGCGGAAGAAGCTCCGCAGCCACCCAAGGTGTTCACCACGCCTCTGGAAATCGCTGGCACCTTGCGCATGCTGCAAGAAAGCCATGACCCGCTGATCATCACCTTCCATGAACGCAGCCAGCGCTTTCAAAGCTACCTGGTCGACGTCGACCGGGACAGCAAAACCCTGGCCCTGGACGAAATGATCCCCCGCGATGGCGAACGCTACCTTGAGAATGGCGAACCCTTCCGCATCGAAGGCTTTCACGACGGCGTGCGCGTTGCCTGGGAAAGCAACGGCACCCTGAGCATCAGCGAAAAAGGCGGCCACCGTATCTACAGCGGCAACATGCCGGACGAAGTGGTCTACCATCAGCGCCGCAATGCGTTCCGCGCCGCGCTGAAACTCGCGCAATTGGTGAATATCGAGTTGGGCGGCGAGAAACTCAAGGCGCCGGTCAGCGGTAAGCTGCTGGATATCTCCGCCACCGGCTGCAAATTGCGCTTTGAAGGCGATATTTCCGAGCGCCTGCAGTTGGGCCAGGTCTACGACCGTTTTATCGCCGCACTGCCCTTTGGCAGCATGACCACCTCGGTCGAACTGCGTTACCTGCACTTCGAAGAGAAGATCAACACCACCTTCGCCGGCGTGCGCTTCCACAACATGAGCGGCCTGGTGCAGCGCCAGGTCGAGCGTTTTGTGTACCAGTTGCAACGCGAAGCACGACGTTTCGATAAAGACGACGATTTTTAAGCATTCAGATCGCAATAAAAAACGGGCAGACCCTTTGGGGATCTGCCCGTTTTTGCATTCAGGGGCGTGCCCTGCTCAGGCCGTGGGGATGCTCATCCGGGCCCGGTGGTTCCGGCGGCCCTTCGAAGAGCGGCTCATCCGCCGGTGATTCCGCGTCGGTTTCAGGCTCGGGCTCGACAACCGCCGTCTGCATCTGCTCCTGCACCATCTGCTCATCGACCCGCGGATCGAGGGCCGCCACCAGCGGCGAGCTGGACATGCTGTCAGGCATTGCCACGTGCTGCAGCGGTGCATCGTCGACCTGATGCAGGTTGGTCACCGCTTTAGGCCGGATACGCCACACCAGGATCAGCGCGCACAGGCTGAAAAACGCGTACAGCATCTGGCTGCCAAACAGCTTCATCACCACACCGGCCAGCAACGGCCCGATACTGGCGCCCACGCCATAGGTCACCAGCAGCATGGCCGTCAGCGATACCCGAC
Organism: Pseudomonas sp. GW704-F2; assembly: GCF_059423025.1. Classification (NCBI taxonomy): domain Bacteria; kingdom Pseudomonadati; phylum Pseudomonadota; class Gammaproteobacteria; order Pseudomonadales; family Pseudomonadaceae; genus Pseudomonas; species Pseudomonas sp. GW704-F2. The sequence continues at coordinate 8,449 of NZ_JBWKXO010000044.1, forward strand.
GATCACCTTCGACGTGGTCGTTGGAAAACGCCACGGCCAGCGGGTACAGGCAGAACTGCACCAGCGAACACAGGAACCCGGCCACGAACAGCACTTCCAGCGGCACCTTGCTCAGGATCGCCAACGGCAATGCCGCCACCGCCAGGCACAGGGCGAAGCAGCGAATCAACAGTGCGCGATCGTAACGGTCCGACAGCCAGCCCAACGGCCACTGCACCACCAACCCGGCAAAAATGCAGCTACCCATGAAGAGACCGACCTGCTCGGTACTCAGCCCCTGCTGGGACGCATAGAGCGGCGCCAAACCGTAGAACGAACCAACGATCAACCCCGCCCCCAGCACCGTGCTCAACGACTGCGGCACGCGCTGGATAAAGAAACGCGGCTCCATTGGCGCCGGACGCAGGGGCGCCGGGTGAATGCGCCGGGTCATCGCCACCGGCACCAGGCACAGGGCGAAGCACAGCGCGACCAGCATCAGCAACTCGGGGCCGAGCTGGGGATGCATCACCAGGATCAACTGCCCCAGCACCAGGCCAAGGTAGGACGCAATCATATAGCCGCTGAACACTACGCCACGCTGCTTGGCATCCGCCTGCTCGTTAAGCCAGCTTTCGATGACCATGTACTGGCACATCATCCCCAGGCCCACGATGACCCGCAGCACGATCCAGGCCGGCAGCCAGTCGATCAGGCCATGGCCCAACACCGCCGCACCGACGATCCCGGCACAGGTGGCATACGCGCGGATATGCCCGACCCGGGCGATCAGGCGGTGGCCGATCTTGCCGCCCAGTACCAGGCCGGAATAGTTGGCCGCCATCAGCGCACCGACCCACAGGCTGTCGACGTTGTCGGCCGCCAAGCGCAAGGCCAGGTACGTACTGAGCAGGCCGGAGCCGATCAGCATCATCAAGGAGGCGAAATAAAGGGCTCGAAAAGATTTCCAGATCTGGCGCATCGGCGTTCCGAGCGGCTCCTTGCAGTGAGGGTCAGGGCTACCGGCATGATAGTCCCGGGGGTCGGGTCCGGACAGGCACCAGGCGCTGTTTCCGGGGAATATTTTGTGTGAAAACGATGGACTACAGCTCAGACGCTACTGGGTGACACACAAGGTACAAGGTTGCGCGAAATACTCGCCGCACCACCTGTGAACCTCGATCACGCGCAAGGTTCGACCGAGTGTTGAAAAGACCGAGCACACCCCAAAAGCCCCCCCGCCGCGCCTGCACATGATTACCCGCACGCCGGCGTCGCCGATGCGTATCGCCGCTAATTGTTACTGTTTTATCAACATTGTTTTCCAGTCTTATGGATTTATCCAAAAAACCAGCGCTATAGACTGGTCTACGCGTTAATCCACCGCGATTAACCGGCGAATCAGTCGGAGTAAAGCATGTAACCCGAACAAGGCCGACAGAGCCTTCGGAACGATTCACTCGCGACTGAGCACGTGGACAGTCGTCAAGCGGGCGTAATACAGCCGCCAACGTTTTCGTTATCCCTCCTGCCGAAACTCAATCAGCCTCTATTAAGCATCCAGTTCGTTATCGAACGGCGCTTTCAACGTGGAGGGCTGGGGCGAAAGAGTGTCGGCATCCAGACCATGAATACGGGGATGGCCAATTATTACGCTGATTTCCAAAGCTCGCTTGCCGTCGGCAAGCCAGCCTATCGGGATCATGGAAGAACCGCACCCGGCCAACTAAAGGCCGAACTCAATATTCGGCCAAGTTGTTGGTAAATAGCGCAAACCGTTACGTATTTCCCCAACTGAGCATATACAAATATGACAGACGATCATCGATCTCACTCTGGAAGATCCTCAATGAGCACTATTGCAAGGGGACTGTTTTCCCTGCTTGTTTTTGCCGTGGCACTGGCGTTGATTTATGGCGGATTCAAGCTGGTAGCACTCGACGGGTCGAGTTATTACTTGCTGGCTGGCCTCGCCTATCTGTTGTTGGCGGCACTGTTTGTCTTGCGTAAACCTATCAGCATCGCCCTCTCCGTCGTCATATTCCTCGCCACCTGTGTGTGGGCGTTCTACGAAGTGGGTCAGTTCAGCTACTGGCAACTGCTGCCGCGCCTGGTGGTGCCGGCGATCATCCTGACCCTCAGCTTGTGGGTCGGTGCCGCATTCCCGGAAACAGCCTTGAGCACCCGGCGCACGGCGAACCGATTCGGCTTCGCCGTATTCCTGGCCTTGATCGCCACCTTCATTGCGGCGTTCTACCCGCACGGCGGGATCTCGAACCCTGTGGCCGCGACTGACTCGAGCAAGGCCACGAGCCCCGCCAGCGCACCTGAAAACTGGGAGTTCTTCGGGCGCAATGCGTCAGGGACGCGGTTTGCGCCTTACACGCAGATCACGCCGGGAAACGTCAAGGACCTGCAAGTAGCCTGGACCTACAGAACCGGACGTAGGACCACCGGCGCCGGCGCTGGCGTTGATGAAAACACCCCGCTGCAGATCGGCAACGTGCTGTATTCGTGCACCCCGGAAAACGTGATCACCGCGCTGGATGGCGATACGGGCAAGGCGATCTGGACGTTCGACCCTCACGCCAAAAGCGAAGAGCATGTGACGTGCCGTGGCGTGGGCTATTACGACATCGATAAAGACGACAGCCTGAGCGCGGCGGTCAAGGCCTCGTATACCGATCAGCAGCAATGTCGCCAGCGTATTCTGGTGTCGTCGGTAGATGCCCGCCTGTTTGCACTTGACGCGCACACCGGCGACCTGTGCCAGAGTTTTGGTGACAACGGTTACGTCGATCTCAAGAAAGGCATGGGCCCGACCGAGAACAGCAAGCGCTACCATCCGACCTCCCTGCCTGTGGTCATGGGCCACCTCACGGTGGTGGGCGGTTGGGTACGCGACATTGTGGCAGGCGAACCTTCCGGCGCCGTGCGTGCCTTCGACGTGCTGAGCGGTGCGCTGGTGTGGGCATGGGACGTCGGCGCGCCCGAAGGCACCGACCCGACCGCGGCCGATCACCCGTTCACGCTGGAAACACCTAACGTATGGACGATCCCGACCTACGATAAAGAGCTGAACCTGGTCTACTTGCCGACCGGCAATGGCCCGCCCGACTATTGGGGCGGTGATCGCAACGCCGTCAAAGAAAAATTTGGTTCGGCCGTCGTGGCAGTCGATGCCTCGACCGGCAAAGCCAAATGGGTCTACCAGCTCATTCACCATGATGTATGGGATTACGATCTGCCATCGCAGCCGGTTCTCTATGACATCAAGAATGCCCAAGGCGTGAAAACCCCGGTCTTGATCCAGACCACCAAGACCGGCCAGATTTTTGTGCTGGATCGTCGTACTGGCCAGCCGGTCACCGAGGTGCAGGAGCGTGCCGTTCCGACTTCTCCTGCGGCAGAAGGCGAACACTTGTCGCCGACGCAACCGTACTCGGCCGGCATGCCGGTGATCGGGGCCGACCCACTGACTGAAAAGTCGATGTGGGGCGTGTCGACATTCGACCAACTGTATTGCCGGATCATGTTCAAAGATTCGGTTTACGCGGGGCCGTTTACGCCGCCAACCGAAAAGCCGTACATCGAATGGCCTGGCTTGCTGGGCGGGATGAACTGGGGTGGCATCTCCATCGATGAGAACACCGGCACGATGTTCGTCAACGACATGCGGATGCCGCTGCGGATGTCATTGGTGACCAAGGAAGAAACCAAGAAGTTCAAGGTGTCGACCGATGAAGTGCCGGGTTTCATGGGCACCATTCGCCCGCAAGTCGCCGGTATCTATGGCGGCGTGAAAATCGACATTCTCCAGTCGCCACTGGGCGTGCCTTGCAACTCCCCGCCCTTCGGCAGCATGAGTGCGATTGATCTCAATACGCAGAAACTGCTCTGGCAGGTTCCCATGGGCACCGTGCAGGACACCGGCCCGCTGGGGATCAAGACGCACCTGCAGATTCCGCTGGGCATGCCGACGCTGGGCGGTCCGACGTCGACAGCCTCTGGCCTGGTGTTCTTTGCGGGCACCCAGGACTACTACCTGCGCGCGCTCGATTCGGCCACCGGCAAAGAAGTCTGGAAAGCCCGCCTGCCGGTTGGCGCAGTTGCCGCCCCACTGATCTATCAGTCGCCCACCACCGGGAAGCAGTACGTGGTCATCTCCGCCGGTGGCATGAGCCATTCGCCTGACGTTGGTGATTACATCATTGCTTATGCATTGCCGGACAACATCAAGCCGTAATGCGTTAGTTGCCACTGCATGAAAATAACCCCCGTTTACGGGGGTTATTTTTCCAAGTCACAAAAGAACGGTGCAACCGATAAACAACGCGGGCCGTTGAGCTATTCCCCCACTTTCTCTGTAACGGAGCACATCCAAATGCTTTTTTCTTTCCGCGCCATGCTGACCAGCAGCCTGTGCAGCGGTTTGTCCCTATGCCTTTTCGCCCCATCCCCGGCACTGGCCGACGATCTGATGAACCGCTCTACACTCACTGGCGACTGGGGCGGTGAACGCCAAAAGTTGACCGACAAGGGCATCAAACTGACCGGTGACTACAGTTCCGAAACGATTTCCAACTTGCATGGCGGGATCAAGCGCGGCACCCGCTATTCGCAACAAATACGCATAGGCGCCCAGTTTGATCTGAGTAAATTGCTCGACAGCCCTGATGCGGGACGGGTGCAAGTACTCGTTAACGACCGTCGCGGCCACAGCGCCACCGAAGACTTGCTCGGAAACCGCCTGTCGTCGCAAGAAAACTATGGCGGCGAATACACCCGGCTGACCGAGTTCAGTTATCAACGCAACCTGTTTTCGCCGGACCTGTCCACCAAACTCGGCTTCATGGTGATGGGCACCGATTTCGGTGGTATGCCCATCTTGAGCAACTTTGTGAGCGCCGGTTTTTGTGCACACCCACTGACCATGTCGAGCGGCAGTGGCTGGGGCAACTACCCGACGGCGCATTGGGGTGGCGAGTTGCGTTACGACGTCAACCCGTCGCTGACACTGCAAACCGCCGTGTTCCAGGTCAACCCGGAATACAACACGCGCTCGTCCAAAGCGTTCTCCATGCCCAGCAACGGCACTACGGGAGCGATTTTGCCACTGGAGGCGATCTTCAATAACAACGCCTTCCTGAACGGCCAATACAAAGTCGGTTGGTACTACGACACCTCCAACGCCCCCAAGATCGGGAGTACGCAAAAGAGCAACAACCGTACCGGCGCCTATGTGTTGATTGACCAAGCCATCTGGCGGGATGAGCAAGACCCGCAAAGCGTACTGCGCCTCTTCGGCCAAGCGGCCAGCAGCAACGCGGCGACCTCGCCGATGCGCCGCTGGTATTCGGTGGGCTTGGTCAAACAAAAGCCTTTCGCGAGCCGCCCGAACGACTCCATCTCTTTTGGCTATGGGCGCGCCGTGCTCAACTCGCGCACACGAGATGTGCAAGAAGCCAAGGCGACCAACCTCGAAGACGCCGAGATGATCGCCAACCTCGACAACGGCGAGCAGATGCTTGAGCTCAACTACGGCGCACAGGTCACACCTTGGCTGCTGCTGCGCCCCGATCTGCAGTACTACATCGAGCCCGGCGCGTTTTCCGGCAAAAAACGTGACAACGCGCTGGCGGCGGGGTTACAGGTCAAGGCGACGTTTTAACAACGTCGTTTGCACAGGGGGCATCCATTCGGTGCCCTTTCGCACTCGCACACGCAGGCGGGATCACACCAAACTGTCGGGCGTCCCCACTGCCTGGAATAACGTGCGGTCGGATAGCTTGGTCTGCAGCCCAATCAATATTTGCTCAAGCTCTACCCGGGCCTCTGCCTGGAGCCCCAGGCACATACCGATTCCGTCCGCATCCGTACTGAGTCGGGATGACATCGAGATCTTATAGTCGCCGGCACCTGCATTATCCATTTTATAGGCATGAAGATGCATTGAGTCGCCAATCAATGCCGGTGTTTCAAGATGGTCGAATTTAAATTCCTTGGTCATGTAGCTCAGCAGCTTGTCCTGGACCACCAACACCAGCTTCTTGTTGAGGTGTTCAAATGTCTGCACTTTGTGGTGCATTTGAACCAAGATGGTTTTTGCGGTCATTTTCCAGTTCATGCCGAAGGTTTTATTGGACTCTTCAGCACTGTCCGACCTGGAAATCCCTAGCGTTTCCAGCATTCTCTGGCGTTCTGGCCAGACCGTTCCGGTCGTATCGAGGGTCTGCAGCTCGATGCCAACGAAGTCCTTCACCTTTCCATCTTTTACCGACACCAAGAAATAATCGACACTTCCCCCCGGGATCGACACTTCGGGGATGATGTGAAGCTCGTTCCCCGGTTCATGGGTCGTCAATAGATGAAAACAGTCGGTAAAAATCTGCCGGCGCTCGATTAGCCGGACAGGACAGATGATTACCGGTTCCGGCACTTTTCCGTACAGCACGCTGCACGTACCGATAGAAATGTCGGGGTTGGACTTCCTGACTTTGTAGCAACGCTTGTTGGTATAGGCGCAGCGTTGAGCGCCAATCACGCCTTGCCAGTCGACGGCGCGATTATGCGTACCCTTCCCGAACAACTCTATTATTTTGCTCATAACAGCGTATTGCACCTGTCTTTGGTCATCTCAAGATACTGCTCGGAGATATCTATCCCGATCGACTTCAAGCCTAAGCGTTGCGCCGCGACCATCGTTGTTCCCGTACCGCAGAAAGGGTCGATTGCAATACCGCCTGGTGGGCAGGTCGCCAATAAAGGTATACGGCACAGGTCGACCGGATAGGGGGCAAAGTGGGTTTCCCGGCCCTGCGAATCTTCCGGGAGAATGTCCCAGACGTCAGACGGTTTACTCCCCTTCGGGTGGTATTTAAGAAAGTAATAACCTTTATCCCTGAGTTCCTTCGCTCGTCCCGATACTTTTTCACTGTCGGAGTGCGTCGCTCTTTGCTGGCCACGAATGATCATCCGGAAGTCTGATACTTTACCGCAAGACAAATCTGCGAGGATGCCGGCCAGGGCGGCATGTGCGGATAATTTTTCTGCGTCGCTCAACGCGGTCGACAACTCGATCTGGCGCTTGTAACGCACGCCCGAAACGCCCGTGGCGGAAACTATCGAGCCATTCACCACTTTGGATTCTCTGGGCTTGGACCGGACGGCATCAGCATTGTAATAATAGTTTTTTGACTGCTTCACAAAGTGAAACAAGTTCTCATGAACATTGCCAAGCCGGTCTTTGGTGTTGTCCATGCCGCCTTTCAGTTTGTTCCATATGATGCTGTTTCGAAGTATCCAGCCTTGATTGTCGGTAAGCTCGAAAACCACTCGCCAAGGAATCCCGAGCAGCCCCTTACCGCTATAAGAATCACCGAGATTGAGCCAGAACGACCCCGTCGACTTCAGCACGCGCTTGAGTTCCAGAAACACAGCGCAAAGATCTGCTACGAAATCCCGATAGTCTTTTTCCAGGCCTATCCCGCCGTTTTGATATTCCCGCTTCCCCCAGTACGGCGGCGACGTCATTGCAAAATCAACCGACTCGTCCGGCAGCGACTTCAATACGTCGAGGCAATCCCCGTTCAGAAGGAGGGGGCGTGTAGAAGATGACTGGCCGTACTTCAGAAGTGCAGAAGAAAAATCATTCTGGACGATGGTCGAAGGTTCAAACGCGTCTTTCTCCTGCGCAGAAAATAGTGCGGGGTCGTTAAGTTCTGTGTAGGTCATGAGGTGTCCAAACGGGAACGGCGGTAATGGCTACAGGATGGCCTTCTAACGCTGTCCTGATCAGACCCGGATGGTACAGAGCCTGAGGAAAGCCGGGCAAGCCAAACCGTACTGAAGGGACAGACGTTGAGCCGCGGGGTGTCGACTCCCAGGGCTCGGTCAATTCGGTCGCCTTGCGATGGCGCAGAGCGACCTCATCGGATCAGCAAAGCTGCACCACTCTCTTTCGCTTCGCCTTTAGCCCCCGACCTCTCCTGCTAGCGACGAACGCAGATCGGTGCTGACATACACTTATTGTTTTTATATACTATAATTTAACAAACTGACCAGTTAGTGATCAATCGTATGCTCGAATCAGATCTCCAGCGGCTTCACGCCAACGCCGATGCTGCCAGCCAATTCCTCAAGGCTCTGGCCAATCCGGATCGCTTGATCCTGCTCTGCCAGCTATCCCAAGGCGAGCGCAATGTCGGCGATCTGGAGTCGCTGCTCGGGATACAACAACCGACGCTTTCTCAGCAGTTGGCGGTGCTGCGCCGCGAAGGCCTGGTGGATACGCGCCGAGAAGGAAAGCAGGTGTTCTATCGCATCAGCAGCCCGGCGGCATTGGCAGTCATCCAAACCTTGTATCAACAATTTTGCGCTGGAGAAGCCTCATGAATATCGACTGGCTCAACTTCACTCCCTGGTCATCCCTTGCAGGCGGCGCATTGATTGGCCTGGCGGCCAGCCTTTTCGTCGTCGCCAACGGGCGTATCGCCGGCATCAGCGGTTTGATCGGCAGTCTTTTACAACGGGGCAGCGAAGGTGCGGGTGAGAAAGCGCTGTTTCTCCTCGGCCTGCTCGTCGCGCCGCTTCTATGGGGCTTGTTCGCCGCGCTGCCGCCGATTGAATTCCAGAGCGGCGGGGTCGGGCTGATCGTCGCCGGGGTATTGGTGGGTATCGGTACACGCTACGGTTCAGGTTGCACCAGCGGCCACGGCGTGTGCGGCATATCGCGCCTTTCGCCGCGATCGATGGTCGCCACTGCCTGCTTTATGTTCAGCGGTTTCCTTAGCGTATTTGTCCTGCGTCATCTGCTGGGAGCCTGGATATGAACAAACTGACCGCATTCATTGCTGGCCTGCTGTTCGGCCTGGGACTGCTGCTGGCAGGCATGGCCAACCCGAGCAAAGTATTGGCTTTCCTGGATCTGGCCGGTGCCTGGGACCCTTCCCTCGCGCTGGTCATGATCGGGGCGATTGGCGTCGCCATTGGCCCGCTGACCTGGGCGCGCCACCAATCCCGCTCGCTGCTGGGAAAGCCAATGCAACTGCCGACCAAGCGTGAGTTGGACCCGCGCCTGATCGGCGGCAGCCTGCTGTTCGGCATCGGCTGGGGAATAGCAGGCATCTGTCCAGGCCCTGCGGTGGCAATTCTGCTGACAGGACGCTGGCAAGCAATCGTGTTCATGTTGGCCATGCTGGCCGGCATGTTGTTGTTTACTGCGCTGGAGACCCGGCGCAACCACTGATCGGGAGATCGTCATGAAAGCGAACCTTGGAACCATTGACCGTAGCCTGCGCATTGTCGTCGGCCTGGTTCTCATTGGCCTCAGTCTGTCGGGCGTGATCGGCTGGTGGGGCTGGATCGGCTTAGTGCCACTGGCTACCGGTATTTTCCGTTTCTGCCCTTTGTACAGGTTGCTAGGCATCCAAACCTGTAACCGTTGCTGAGCAAAAAAACCCATAGCGTTCACGTGTACGAGGGCATTGGCGCAGCCGATTTTGTGGCTATGCGCCAAGCACGGGACGCTACGCTTGGCATATGTGCGTTGATCCCAACAGCTGGATCTATCAACGGACACGTCAAGTGGTTTCGTTTAAAGCTATTCTGCGCGGCGTCGTTTCAAAAGCTGTGTGAACAAGGAAATCTCAATGTCCGACCTGAACGATCCGCGCGTGTTCTTTGCCGCCGAGCGCACGTTGCTGGCATGGAACCGAACCAGCCTTTCGCTGATGGCATTTGGCTTTGTGATTGAACGATCCGGGCTACTGCTCCAGATGCTGAAACCGGACGCTTCGGGCTCTCCCGGAAAACATTTTTCATTCTGGATCGGGCTGACCTTTCTGATGCTGGGCTCCTGGGTTGCCTGCTGGTCATCCTGGCAATACAAAAAGGTGGTCAAGACCCTCAAACCCGTTGAGATCCCCCTTGGCTACAGCGTCAATACCGGCCCTGGCATTAATGTCATTACTGCAATTCTTGGCGTTTTGCTCATGGCCTATTTGTTCATGATGTGAGCAAGACTGGCCTGCGTGAGTTCACTCGACCTCCTCGATGGGCGATAGACGCGTGCAGTCGAGCATCTCTCGACGAGCAAACGAACGAGTGTGACCCTGGCTCACCTTTGGACCCTGATTAAGTGGGTCGCCCATTCAAAAACAAAAAAGCCCCGCCGGAGCAATACCCGGCGGGGCTTTTTTGTTGGCCTTGTCTGTTGCACACCGCTGTCACGGGGAAAAATGAGCTGGCAGTGGATCGGCGCGAGAGGCTTTATTTGTATGGTGTCCCAGGGCAGGTTCGAACTGCCAACCTTCCCCTTAGGAGGGGGATGCTCTATCCAATTGAGCTACTGGGACAAATGACAACCATCGGGCCAACGGCGCTGCGACGGACGGCGTGCATGTTAACGGCCGAGGTGGGTTTTGTCATGTCGTCCGTGGGCTTTTTGAGTGTAAGCCAATGCTTGCGCCACGGATCACGGTTTCGCCCAGCAAACCCGGGCATCCGAGGCCATCGTGCAAAATGCACTACACCAAAATGCCAGCATTGCAAATTGCAACCCGAGCGCTGTTTAGATTAAACTCAAACCATTGATTTTATTGAAATAAAACATTGGCACGGCATCTGCAATACTTCTCCTACAAAACCATTCGGCTGGACCCGTTGCGGAGAAGATGACGATGAACAGCACCCTTCTGTTGGCTCTCAATACCGTCGCCCTGGCCGCACTGGTGATGTTTCATTTTCAGTCGAACGGTAGCGATGACACCGCGCAGATCCGCCAGCCCGTGCCGCATCATCTGCAACAACGTCCGCAATTGGCGGTGATGACGGCCAACCCGCAATCGCCCGTGCGCCTGGCCCAAAGCATTCAGGCCGCGCCCGCAACTGAACACTGGGTTTTCTGAGGAAGCCTTCCATGTCCAAAGCCGCCTGGCTGTTTTTGTGCCTGACCGTCGTGACTGCCGTGCTGGGCATGTCTACCTCGTCCCAGGACGCTCGCACCACCGCGCTCATCACCAGTACTGTGTTCGGCAGCTTCCTGCTGTTGACGCTGATCGTCGGCCGCCGAATCAGATTCGACCCCGTGCTGCGCTGATTTTCGCTCGCCGGCACACCTACCTTATGTCGCCTCGCACTAGTAAATCGGCAAATTGCCACTAGTCTTAAAAACAAGGGCAAAAGGCCATATCACGATACGATATGCGCCCCAAACCCCTTGGCAGCAACGGCTTGCGGGACGATGAATTGTGACGATCACTCGCAAAAAAGTTTTCCAACCAGTCCGCAAAAAAGCAAATCAGTACTGGCATAAAGCCTTTAGGCAGTTCAATATTTGTCACAGAATTGACGCCAAGGAACCGGCAAAACTGAGGCATGATGCGGCCTCTTTGCAATTCAGGTTGAACTTTGGTCGTGAGCCTTGTCTTAACACTCATCTTGCGGCCAATTCCAATAACCGCTCCCCTGAACTAACCGGTTAAATATATGCGCCCATTGAAACAGGCAATTTATTCCAGCCGCACGGCTGACAAGTTCGTCGTACGTCTGCCAGACGGAATGCGGGAACGCATTGCCGAGGTGGCTCGCAATCATCACCGCAGCATGAACTCCGAAATCATCGCGCGCCTGGAGCAGAGCCTCATTCAGGAAGGTGCGTTGGGCGAAGAGCTAAGCATGCGCCTGGACAGCCCTGAGCTGTCACTGCACGAACGCGAACTGCTGCAGCGTTTTCGTCAGCTCTCTCACCGCCAGCAAAATGCCCTTGTCTCGCTTATTGCGCACGACGTTGAGGCGGCCGCAGAAGCCGAATGATCTGTTCCTGAAAGCCGAAGCCAGCCATGTGCTGGCTTTTTTTTGCGCGCAATTCGGGAAGGCGGTACTGGGCGGGGGCTGGGTTGCCCCCGCCGCGAGGGGTTAGAGCAGGAAGATCGTCGCCAGGCCAAGGAAGATGAAGAAGCCGCCGCTGTCGGTCATGGCGGTAATCATCACACTGGCGCCCATGGCTGGGTCGCGCCCAAGGCGTGCCAGGGTCATGGGGATCAGCACCCCCATCAAGGCCGCCAACAGCAGGTTGAGGGTCATGGCGGCAGTCATGACCACCCCCAGCGACCAACTGTCGTACAGCAAGTAGGCCACGATCCCGATCACCCCGCCCCACACCACGCCATTGATCAGCGCCACCGCCAATTCCTTGCGCATCAGGCGCGAGGTGTTGCCGGTATTGACCTGGTCGAGCGCCATGGCGCGCACGATCATGGTAATGGTCTGGTTGCCGGAGTTACCGCCGATCCCGGCAACGATTGGCATCAACGCCGCCAGTGCCACCAGCTTTTCGATCGAACCTTCGAACAGCCCGATCACCCGCGAAGCGATGAACGCGGTGATCAGGTTTACGGCCAGCCACGCCCAGCGGTTACGCAGGGAGCGCCAGACCGAGGCAAAAATATCTTCCTCTTCACGCAGACCCGCCATGTTGAGGACTTCGGTTTCACTTTCTTCACGGATCAGGTCGACCATTTCATCGATGGTCAGACGGCCGATCAGCTTGCCGTTCTTGTCGACCACCGGGGCCGAGATCAAGTCGTAACGTTCGAAGGCCTGGGCGGCGTCGTAGGCGTCTTCATCCGGATGGAAACCCACCGGATCGCTGGCCATCACGTCCGCAACCTTCTTCTCCGGGTCGTTGACCAGCAGGCGCTTGATCGGCAGCACGCCCTTGAGAATGCCTTCGTAGTCGACCACGAACAGCTTGTCGGTGTGCCCTGGCAGCTCTTTCAGGCGGCGCAGGTAACGCAGTACCACTTCCAGGCTGACGTCTTCGCGGATGGTGACCATCTCGAAGTCCATCAGGGCGCCGACCTGATCCTCGTCATAGGACAGCGCGGAGCGCACGCGCTCACGCTGCTGACTGTCAAGGGCTTCCATCAGCTCATGGACAACATCACGGGGCAGTTCGGGGGCCAGGTCGGCCAGTTCGTCGGCGTCCATCTCCCGGGCCGCGGCCAGGAGCTCGTGATCATCCATGTCGGCGATCAGGGTTTCACGGACGGAGTCGGATACTTCGAGCAGGATGTCGCCGTCGCGGTCGGCCTTGACCAACTGCCAGAGGGTCAGTCGATCATCCAGCGGCAAGGCTTCAAGGATATAAGCGACGTCGGCGGAGTGCAGATCATCGAGCTTGCGTTGCAACTCGACGAGATTTTGCCGATGAACCAGGTTTTCGACGCGGTCGTGGTGCGGACCTTCCTGGCGGTGCGTGAGCTCTTCGACCACGCGCTGGCGCTGCAGCAGCTCAATGACTTGAGCCAGGCGATCCTGCAGGCTTTCTTGTGTTTTCTTTACTTCTACTTCGGTCATAGGCGAACTCCACTCCCAGCAGCGGGGCACGCCGGAAGGATCAATCAGTCAATTCATGATTGGTAAAACGGGGTACTGAGTAACTACTGGGTAAGTCCATGGAGGTGTTCCACAAGCCCCGGCGGGGCTGACGGGCGCAATGATACACCGCCCGCCGCTTTTAACGTCAAAAAACTGGTAAGAACAAGCGCTTGCGCGCCAAAGCTGAGAATTGGCCGCATCTATGAATTGCGACGCTGCCACGCGAATAGAAAACACATGGCGCGGGAAGAAAAGGTTAAATCCTACAAACCCCAGACGGCAAAAAGCCCGCACTAGGCGGGCTTTTTGTTTGTATGGTGCACTCGACAGGATTCGAACCTGTGACCGCTCGGTTCGTAGCCGAGTACTCTATCCAGCTGAGCTACGAGTGCATTTGTTGCCGCGCATTATAGGCCGTTCAATCTCTATGTAAAGCGATTTTTTCGATTAATTTCAACAACTTATCGATAAATCCAGATTGCAACGTACTAAGCAAATAATGGCGGAGAACGGGGGATTCGAACCCCCGACACCCTTTTGAGGTGTACTCCCTTAGCAGGGGAGCGCCTTCGGCCACTCGGCCAGCTCTCCGCAACACGGGGCGTATATTAACCACGTTCATCCCCGTTTGCAAACATAAAAAACGATAAAAATTAAAGGCTTGGTTCTTCGTCCTTCTCTTTCTTGATCCGCAGATAGATTTCCTCGCGGTGAACCGCTACCTCTTTCGGAGCATTTACCCCAATACGCACTTGATTGCCTTTGACGCCGAGCACGGTCACGGTGATTTCTCCATCACCAATAATCAGGCTTTCTGCGCAACGACGAGTCAGAATCAACATACCTTTCACCTCACGCACTTCAGTTCAGGAACAACAGTCTGCAAAAAAAGGCCTTCGACCTACGGCTCATCGGCCATAGCCCTACCAGCTAAGTATTGTCGAGCCCACGCAAAACAACATGCGCCCTACAAAAAAATGAAAGGCGCGGTAAACCGCGCCTTCCTGGCCTTGCATCACTCGCCCTGTCGGGCCGGAGCGTCCAGCTCAAAAGCGGTATGCAGTGCGCGTACAGCCAGTTCCAGGTACTTCTCTTCGATCACCACCGAGACTTTGATTTCCGAGGTGGAGATCATCTGGATGTTGATGCTTTCCTTGGCCAGGGCCTCGAACATGCGGCTGGCAACGCCGGCATGGGAACGCATGCCCACACCCACGATCGACACCTTGGCGATCTTGGTATCGCCGACCACTTCACGCGCGCCAATCCCGCTCGCAGTGTTCTGCAGGATACGCTCGGCCGCTTCGTACTCGTTGCGGTGAACGGTGAAGGTGAAATCGGTGGTGTTATCGTGCGAAACGTTCTGCACGATCATGTCGACTTCAATGTTCGCGCCACTGATCGGGCCGAGGATCTTGAATGCCACGCCCGGGGTGTCTGGCACGCCACGGATCGTCAGCTTGGCTTCATCGCGGTTGAAAGCGATGCCGGAAATGATCGGCTGTTCCATGGATTCCTCTTCATCAATAGTAATGAGGGTGCCCGGACCCTCTTTGAAGCTGTGCAATACGCGCAGCGGAACGTTGTACTTGCCGGCGAATTCAACCGCACGGATCTGCAACACCTTGGAACCGAGGCTGGCCATTTCCAGCATCTCTTCGAAGGTGATCTTGTCCAGGCGCTGGGCCACGGATACCACGCGCGGATCGGTGGTGTAGACGCCATCCACATCGGTGTAGATCTGGCATTCGTCAGCCTTGAGCGCGGCCGCCAGGGCCACACCGGTGGTGTCCGAACCGCCACGCCCGAGGGTGGTGATATTGCCGTGCTCGTCGACGCCCTGGAAACCGGCGACGACTACCACACGACCGGCCTTCAGATCAGCGCGAATCTTCTGATCGTCGATCTGCAGGATGCGCGCCTTGGTGTGCGCGCTGTCGGTGAGGATACGCACCTGACTGCCAGTGTAGGACACTGCCGGCACACCGCGCTTGTTCAGCGCCATGGCCAGCAGGCCAATGGTCACCTGCTCGCCGGTGGACACGATCACATCCAGCTCACGCGGCAGCGGTTGTTGATCGCCGCTGATAGCCTTGGCCAGTTCGATCAGGCGATTGGTTTCGCCGCTCATGGCCGACAGCACCACGACGAGGTCGTCGCCGGCATCGCGGAATTTCTTAACCTTGTCGGCGACCTGCTCGATTCTTTCGACAGAGCCGACCGAGGTGCCTCCAAATTTCTGTACGATCAAAGCCATTTCTAAGCCGCCTCAGCCCGTAAAGGGGCGCCCAATAAACCAATCTTCCAGCAACCGAGCGAGCCCGCGACTAGACCACGGGCTCATTCACAGCGCCTTAAATGCCAGCCTCGACAAACGGCACGGTCAGGGCCAGGGCCGCGTCCAGGGCACCGGCGTCTACACCACCGCCTTGTGCCATGTCCGGACGACCACCGCCCTTCCCGCCCACTGCCGCAGCGGCTTGTTTCATCAAATCACCGGCTTTGAGTTGGCCAGTCAGGTCTTTGGTTACACCGGCAACCAGAACGACCTTATCCTCATGGACACTGCCGAGCAGGATCACTGCGCGGCCGAGCTTGTTCTTCAACTGATCGACCAAGGCCAACAACGCCTTGCCGTCCTGGCCGTCCAGGCGCGCCGCCAGGACGTTCACGCCCTTGACGTCCTGGGCGGAAGCCGACAGATCGTCGCCTGCCGCGCTGGCCGCCTTGGCCTGCAACTGTTCCAGCTGTTTCTCCAGGGCGCGGTTGCGCTCCAGCACGGCGGACAGTTTGTCGATCAGGTTGTCACGGCTGCCCTTGACCAGGCTGGCCGCTTCCTTGAGTTGCTCTTCGGCCGCATTGAGGTAGGCCAGGGCCGCAGCGCCGGTCACCGCTTCAATACGACGCACACCGGACGCCACACCGCCTTCGCTGATGATTTTCAGCAGGCCGATGTCGCCGGTACGGTTGGCGTGGATCCCACCGCACAGTTCCACCGAGAAGTTGCCGCCCATGCTCAGGACGCGCACGTTGTCGCCGTATTTCTCGCCGAACAGCGCCATGGCGCCCTTGGCCTTGGCGGTCTCGATGTCGGTTTCCTCGGTTTCCACCGGGGTGTTCTTGCGCACCTGGGCGTTGACGATGTCTTCCAGGGCCTTGATCTGCGCAGGCTTGATCGCTTCGAAGTGGCTGAAGTCGAAACGCAGGCGCTGGCTGTCGACCAACGAACCCTTCTGCTGGACGTGCTCGCCCAACACCTGGCGCAGTGCCGCGTGCAGCAAGTGGGTGGCCGAGTGGTTCAGCGCAGTGGCGTGGCGCACGTCGGCGTCCACCTGGGCGTCCACCGGCGAACCGACGATCAGGCTGCCCGACGCCAATACGCCGTGGTGCAGGAATGCGCCGCCGGTCTTGGTGGTATCACGCACATCGAAACGACCGGAAGACGCCTTGAGGAAACCGCAGTCGCCGATCTGTCCACCGGATTCGGCATAGAACGGCGTCCGGTCCAGGACCACCACGCCGTCATCGCCTTCATTCAGGACGTCGACCGACTGGCCGTCTTTATACAGCGCGATCACTTTGGCCGAACCGTGGGTGGCCGTATAGCCGGTGAACTCGGTGGCCACGTCAACCTTGACCAGGCTGTTGTAGTCCATGCCGAAGGAACTGGCGGAACGGGCGCGCACGCGCTGGGCTTCCATCTCGCATTCGAAACCTTCCTCGTCGAGGGTCAGGTTGCGCTCACGGGCGATGTCGCCGGTCAGGTCCATCGGGAAACCGTAGGTGTCGTAGAGTTTGAACACCACATCGCCCGGCACCACGCTGCCCTGCAGGCCGGCGAGGTCTTGCTCGAGGATTTTCAGGCCCTGTTCCAGGGTCTTGGCGAACTGCTCTTCTTCGGCCTTGAGCACGCGCTCGATGTGCGCCTGGTTCTGGGTGAGTTCCGGGAAGGCTGCGCCCATCTCGGCGACCAGCGCCGCGACGATCTGGTAGAAGAAGCTGCCGTTGGCGCCCAGCTTGTTACCGTGGCGGCAGGCGCGACGGATGATACGGCGCAGCACGTAGCCGCGGCCTTCATTGGACGGCAGCACGCCGTCGGCAATCAGGAAACCGCAGGAACGGATGTGGTCAGCCACCACTTTGAGCGATGCCTGGTCTTCATTGGCACAACCGATAGCCTTGGCCGCAGCGGCCAGCAGGCTCTGGAACAGGTCGATCTCGTAGTTGGAGTGAACGTGCTGCATCACCGCACTGATCCGCTCCAGGCCCATGCCGGTATCCACCGACGGTGCCGGCAGCGGATGCAACACGCCATCGGCGGTGCGGTTGAACTGCATGAACACGTTGTTCCAGATCTCGATGTAACGGTCGCCGTCTTCTTCCGGCGAACCCGGTGGGCCGCCCCAGATATCGGCGCCGTGATCGTAGAAAATCTCGGTGCATGGGCCGCACGGGCCGGTGTCGCCCATGGTCCAGAAGTTGTCGGAGGCGTAAGGCGCGCCCTTGTTGTCGCCGATACGCACCATGCGCTCAGGCGGCACGCCGACTTGCTGGGTCCAGATGTCGTAGGCCTCGTCATCGCTGGCGTAGACGGTGACCCAGAGCTTTTCCTTCGGCAGTTTCAGCACGCCAGTGAGGAAGGTCCAGGCGAAGTTGATCGCGTCTTTCTTGAAATAGTCGCCAAAGCTGAAGTTGCCGAGCATTTCGAAAAACGTGTGGTGACGGGCGGTGTAGCCGACGTTTTCCAGGTCGTTGTGCTTGCCACCGGCGCGCACGCATTTCTGGCTGCTGACCGCGCGGGTATAGGCGCGCTTTTCCTGGCCCAGGAAGCAGTCCTTGAACTGGTTCATCCCCGCGTTGGTGAACAGCAGGGTGGGGTCATTGCCTGGGATCAAGGAGCTGGAGGCGACACGGGTGTGGCCTTGCTCTTCGAAGAAGCGAAGGAAGGCTTCACGGATTTCTGCGCTTTTCATTAGGTTCTTCCACGGAGTCTGAGGCCAAAGGCCAGTGCGCAACATCATCAGACGGAGCGACGGCAAAGGGCCGCATTATATCGGCCCTTTGCCGGTGGTACAGCGTGTTTATGTGATAGAAACAGTCAATTAGACAGTCTGCACGGTCATTTCCGAGAAAACTCGACGAATGCCTGCACCACTTGCTCGATCTGCGCACGACTCACGTCCAGGTGCGTGACCATGCGCAGGCGCGGTGCGGCGCTCAACTTGATGCCGCGCTCGGCGGCAAACGTCTTCAGGGCCTGCGCCCGGTCGCCGAGCTGCACGTAGACCATGTTGGTCTGCACCGGCTCCACCGCATACCCGGCCTTGCGCAGTTCATCCCCCAGCCATTGGGCGTTGGCGTGGTCGTCGGCCAGGCGCTGCACCTGATGGTCAAGGGCATACAGCCCCGCCGCCGCCAGGGAACCGGCCTGGCGCATGCCGCCGCCGACCATCTTGCGCAAACGCCGCGCCTTGGCGATCAGCGCCGTGGAGCCGCACAACACCGAGCCAATCGGCGCGCCCAGGCCCTTGGACAGGCACACCGACACCGAATCGAAATGCTGGGTGATCTCCCGCGCGTCCACGTCGAGCCTGACCGCCGCGTTGTAGAGCCGCGCGCCGTCCAGGTGCAGGGCCAGGCCATGTTCACGGGTAAACGCACGTGCCCTGGCCAGGTACTCCAGCGGCAACACCTTGCCCTGCATGGTGTTCTCCAGCGCCAACAGGCGGGTGCGGGCGAAGTGGAAATCATCGGGCTTGATCGCTTCCAGCACCTGATCCAGGTCCAGGGAACCGTCCGCCTGCACTTCCAGTGGTTGCGGTTGGATCGAACCCAGCACCGCCGCGCCGCCGCCTTCGTACTTATAGGTGTGGGCCTGCTGACCGACGATGTATTCCTCGCCACGCTCACAGTGGGCCATCAACGCCAGCAGGTTGCTCATGGTGCCGGTGGGCACGAACAACGCCGCGGCGAACCCCAGGCGCTTGGCCAGTTCGGCCTCCAGGCGATTGACGCTAGGGTCTTCGCCATACACGTCATCGCCGCTGACGGCGCTGGCCATCGCATCGAGCATGCCGGGGGTGGGCTGGGTCACGGTGTCGCTGCGCAGGTCTATCACGGTCATCAAACTGGCCTCTGATGGGTTGGGCGTTTTTTCGTACTGATGATTACTGCGGGTAAAGCCACGGAATATCAAGCCCTATGCTGCGTCAATCGAATATCAATCAAACAAACCGATATAGGCTATCGATACGGCAATCGTGCAGTTTCTGAAAAACCATGTTAAAAACTCTCCGCCGCCAGGGTTCTGGCGGCAACGTTCTCAGGGCGGGGTGCAATTCCCCACCGGCGGTAATTGCGCGCAATGTGCATAGCCCGCGAGCGCTTGGCGCCTCGAACTGCTCCGGCAGGACGGCGACAAGGTCAGCAGACCCGGTGTGATCCCGGGGCCGACGGTCATAGTCCGGATGAAGAGAGAACGGGATTGGCGCAAAAGGGCCGCGCGCTGAGTTCATGCCTGCATGACCCAGCTGTTCGTACCCTTAAATCCCATTCGATTCATAACGCCCTGTTTTTTTCTTAAACAGGAGTCAGAACATGCAACCCACCGCAATCGACAGCAAAAGCAAAAACCATCACGGCGAGCGCGTCGCGTTTATCCAGGCCTGCTGGCACAAGGATATTGTCGACCAATCGCGCAAAGGCTTCCTCAGCGAAATGATCGCCCTGGGTTACCAGGAATCGGACATCGATTTCTTCGAAGTCGGCGGCGCCTTTGAAATGCCCCTGCACGCCAAACTGCTGGCCAAGACCGGCCGTTACGCCGGCATCGTCGCCGCAGCCCTGGTGGTGGACGGCGGCATCTACCGCCATGAATTCGTCGCCCAATCGGTGGTCAGCGGCCTGATGCAGGTTCAGCTGGAAACCGAAGTGCCGGTGTTCTCGGTGTCTCTGACCCCGCACCACTTCCACGCCGGCAGCGAGCACCACGCCTTCTTCCATGATCACTTCGTACACAAAGGCCAGGAAGCGGCGCGTACCTGTGCCGACACCTTGCACAAGGTGCGTGCGATCCGCCGCAGCGAGCCGCGTGCGGTAGCAGTTTAAGCAACACCGCAACACAAAATGTGGGAGGGGGCTTGCCCCCGATGGCGGTCTGTCAGTTAAAAATTTTCTGACAGTTACACCGCAATCGGGGGCAAGCCCCCTCCCACATTTGGATCCGGTTAAGGCTGAGATCTATGCCAGCCCGGCGTCCGTGGTCGGCACGATCAATATCCCTGCGCGCAAGCCATTCTTCACCTTCGGGTTCGGGAAGATGATGCGTGCGCCCTCCTCCTCGATCACCCAGCGGGTCTTGGCGACGTCTTCGGCGAGCAGATAGCCCTGGGCCAACGGCGAAAAGTTTTCCACGTCCGCCGGCAGGTGCAACAGGAATGCATCGCTGTGCTTGATGACTTCGCGGGACACGGCAAACAGCTGCAGGCCATCCAGGCTGCCAGTGTCCGGCTCGGTACCTTCGATGATCTGCGTCAGCCGGGTTTCCAGGCGCGACACGTCCACATCCTGGTTCTGCCCGAACGGCCGCGCCTTGCCCAATTCCAGGGTAAAGGCCTCGGCGCCCAGTTGTTCATAGGTAAAGGCGGAGAAGGTGATCGAAGCTTTGTTCTGCAGCAGCACCGCCTGCATACCGGCGGCGCGCAAGCGGGCCAGTTCGTGGCGCGAATGCTGGCGCCCGTCCTTCCACGGGTAGAGGGCGAACTGCTCGACCTTCGAACCGCGAATGGCGGTGTGCAGGTCGTAATGCAAGCGCGAGCGGCCAGGCAGGCTGAAGAAGCTGCGGGCCAATTGTTCCAGCTCGGCGGCGCGCATGGCTTCAGGGCCGATATTTTTTTCGTGACGGCCGTTGAACAGGCGGTTGACGTCCAGTTCGAGGTAACGCTCGCCGCGGCGCATGGCCTCGGGGTTGCCGAACAGGAACAGAATACGGGTGCGGGGTTTGATCTGCCCACGGGCGATGCCATGCAACAGGCGGTCGAGCAATTCGATCGGCGCGGTCTCGTTGCCGTGGATGCCGGACGACAGCAGCACATCGCTGCCGTTGTCCCGCGCTTGCGGCGGGCGCACTTCAAGCGCGCCTTCGCTGAGCCAGCGCATCTGCACGCCGTCGACAGTCAGTTGAATTTTTTGCGCCGGTTCACGACCGGCGAGGGTCAGTTCAAGGAGTTTGCCGAGGGCGAGCATAAGCAGCTTCCTTAGTGGTTGCAGCCTGGGCCGTGGACGTGATCGTCGTCATCACCCTCAACGTCGGCCGGTTCCATTTCCAGTTGCAGGCTCATCAGGTTGGTGGCCAGTGGGCGCATCAGCAGGTTGGCGTACTCGGCGTCGCCTTCTTCCACGTCCACACCGATCAGCAGTTGGCCACGGCCGTCGTGCTGAATCCAGACTTCCTTGCCCTGCCAGATCACGGCAACGCGGGTGCAGGAGGTTTGCAGCTGGGTGCCGTCGGTGTCTTCAAGGATCAGTTGCAGGGTATCGGTGCTCATAAATAGCTCTCGGCCGTGTGGCGTTAGTTGATCTGGAAAGGATATACCGCGCCCAGTTTAAGGATTTGCGTCAGTTCATCCAATGCCGTCCGGCATTCAAGCAGCAATTGCGGGTCAGCCAGGTCGCTTTCGCGCAGGCTGTCGCGGTAGTGCTTGTCGACCCACTGGGTCAGCGTTTCATACAGCGGCGCGGTCATGATAACCCCTGGGTTCACCGCCGCCAGCTCGGTTTCGTTCAACGCCACGCGCAAACGCAGGCACGCCGGGCCGCCGCCGTTCTGCATGCTTTGCTTGAGGTCGAAGACCTTGACCTCGCGGATCAAACCACCGGCAGCGGTCAGACCTTGCAGATACTGCCAGACACGTGCGTTGGCCCGGCACTCTTCCGGCACGATCAACAGCATCGAGCCGTCGGCGCGGGTCAGCAATTGGCTGTTGAACAGGTAGGAACGCACCGCGTCTTCGACGCTGACCTGGGCACGCGGCACGCACACCGACTGGAAGTTGCCGCCCAGTTTGCCCAACTTGGCCTGCAACTCGGCAAGCATCGTCTCGGTGTTGAGGAACGCGTCCTCGTGATAGAACAGCATTTCGCCATTGCCCACCGCGATCACGTCGTTATGGAACACGCCGGCATCGATCACCGCCGGGTTCTGCTGGGCGAAGACCACGCCGTCATCGTTCAGGCCGTGCAGGCGGGCGACGGCCTGGGAGGCTTCGAGGGTCTGGCGCGCCGGGTACTTCTGCGGCGCCGGGTAACGGGTGTCGAACGCACTGCGGCCGAACACGAAAAACTCCACGCCGGCCTCGCCATAGTCACGGCAGAAACGTGTGTGGTTGGCCGCGCCTTCGTCGCCGAACTGCGCCACCGCCGGCAACGCGGCGTGGTGGGCGAAGTGTTTCGCATCGGCAAACATCGCCCCCAATACGCGGCTGGTGGTCGGGTGTTCGATGCTGCGGTGGTATTTGCAGTTGAGGTTGGCGGCGGTGAAATGCACGCGGCCATCCGCCGTGTCGGCGCTCGGGCTGACGGTGGCGGCGTTGGCCACCCACATGCTCGACGCCGAGCAACTGGCGACCAGCAATGGCATGGCGTGCTTGGCCGCGTGCTGGATGACCTGGGCATCGCTGCCGCTGAAGCCGAGGTTGCGCAAGGCAGCCACGTCCGGGCGTTCCTGCGGCGCCAGCACGCCTTGCACAAAGCCCATGTCCATCAGCGCTTTCATTTTCTGCAGGCCCTGCAACGCCGCTTCCTTGGGGTTGGAAGCTTGCTGGCTGTTGCTCTGGGACGCGACGTTGCCGTAGGACAAACCGCCGTAGTTATGGGTCGGCCCCACTAGACCGTCAAAATTGACTTCATAGGATTTCATCGGCGAGGCTCCACGAACATCTGTTTTTATAGGCATCTAATGACTTGAATACACCACCGACCTAATGTGGGAGGGGGCTTGCCCCCGATAGCAGTCTGCCAGTTGATGAATCAGGTGACTGATCCACCGCTATCGGGGGCAAGCCCCCTCCCACCTTTAGATCAGTGTAATGCCGGGGGTGAGTGTGGCTGGCAGCACCAGGCTCGGGGTCTCCAGGGACGCCACCGGGTACGCGCAATAATCCGCTGCGTAATAGGCGCTGGCGCGATGGTTGCCCGAAGCCCCGACACCACCGAACGGCGCGGTACTGGCGGCGCCGGTCAGTTGTTTGTTCCAGTTGACGATCCCGGCGCGGCTTTCCAGCCAGAATTGCTGGTAGCGCGCTTCGGAATCCGACAACAAACCGGCGGCCAGGCCGTACTGGGTGTTGTTGGCCTCGGCAATCGCCGCGGCGAAATCAGCGTAGCGGATCACCTGCAACAGCGGGCCGAACAGCTCCTCATCGGCGCGCTCGCTCACTTCGGTCACGTCAATGATGCCCGGGGTCAACAACGCGGCCTGAGCCTGCGGCTGGGTCATTTCCAGCAGCGCCACGGCGCCGTTGGCCAACAGCAGTTCCTGGGCGTCCATCAAGGCTTTCGCGGCCGCCAGGGAAATCACCGAGCCCATGAACGGCGCCGGTTGCTGGTCGAACGCACCAACCGCAATCGTCGCGCTGACCGCCACCAGCCGCGCCAGCAGCGCATCGCCCCAGGCGCCTTCGGGCACCAGCAAGCGACGGGCACAGGTGCAACGCTGGCCGGCCGAGATAAACGCCGATTGGATGATGGTGTAGACCGCCGCATCCACGTCGGCCACTTGATCCACCACCAACGGGTTGTTACCGCCCATTTCCAAGGCCAGGATCTTGTCCGGGCGCCCGGAGAACTGCTGGTGCAGGTGGTTGCCGGTGCGGCTGGAGCCGGTGAAGAACAACCCGTCGATACCCGGGTTGGCCGCCAGGGCGATCCCGGTTTCCCGCGCACCTTGCAGCAGGTTCAACACGCCCGCCGGCAGGCCGGCTTCGATCCAGCATTGCACGGTCAGCTCGGCGACTTTCGGGGTCAACTCGCTGGGTTTGAACAACACGGTATTGCCCGCCAGCAACGCCGGGACGATATGCCCATTGGGCAGGTGGCCGGGGAAGTTGTAAGGACCAAACACCGCCACCACGCCGTGGGGCTTGTGGCGCAGCACGGCGGTGGCGTCGCCCAGCGGGCCGCTCTTCTCGCCGGTACGCTCGCGGTAGCTTTGCACCGAGATCGCGATCTTGTTGGCCATGCTGGTGACTTCGGTGGCCGATTCCCACAGGGGCTTGCCGGTTTCTTCGCCGATGCAGCGGGCGATTTCATCGGCGCGGCTTTTCAAGGTATTGGCGAAGGCTTCGAGCACGCCGATGCGCTCTTCCAACGAGCGCCGGGCCCACGCCGGAAACGCCTGGCGCGCCGCCTGCACGGCGGATTCGACCTGTTCGGCGCTGGCGCCATTGCCGGCCCACAGCACGTGCTGGGTCACCGGGTTGCGCGATTCGAACAGCTCACCCTGGCCAGCCAGCCAGCTACCTGCGATATACAGCGAATTCATTATTTCGACTCCCGAGCAGCAGACAACGGTACGGCACGCACTTGATCGCCCACCACCAGCTGCAGGCGCTTGGCGGTCAACGGATCGACCACCAGCGTGCCTGCCGCCAGGCGGGCCGGTGCGGCGGTGATGCGGCACTCTTCGCGCTTGCGGTTATGGATCAGGAACGGCGTGGCGTCGTCGCCTGGCGTGCCGATGGCCAACACCAGCGACTGGCTGTCGCGCACCGCACGGATCTTGCTGGTCTCACATTCCACCGCCGGGCCGGCGTCGAAAATGTCGACATAGCCCTGGTAGCTGAACCCTTCGCTCTTGAGCATGCTCAGCGCCGGCTCGGTGTCCGGGTGGACCTTGCCGATCACGTTGCGCGCATCCTCGGACAGGAAGCAGCTGTACAGCGGAAATTTCGGCATCAACTCGGCGATAAAGGCTTTGTTGCCCACGCCGGTGAGGTAGTCGGCCTGGCTGAATTCCATCTTGAAGAAGTGTCGGCCCAGGCTTTCCCAGAACGGTGAACGCCCGGCTTCATTGGACACGCCGCGCATCTCGGCGATGATCTTGTTGCCGAACAACTGCGGGAACTCCGCGATAAACAGCAGGCGCGCCTTGGCCAGCATGCGGCCGTTGAGGCCGTTGCGGTAATCGGCGTGCAGAAACAACGAACACAGTTCGGAGTTGCCGGTGAGGTCGTTGGCCAGGAACAGCGTCGGGATCTCACGGTAGATATTCAGCTCCTGGGAGGCGCTGACGGTCAGGCCGACCCGGAAGTTGTACCAGGGCTCGCGCAGGCCGACGGCGCCGGCGATGGCGGAAATCCCCACCACGCGGCCTTCGTCGTTTTCCAGCACGAACAGGTAGTCGGCATCCCCGCGCCCGGCTTCGCCGCGGAAGGTTTTTTCGGCCCAGCCGACCCGGTGGGTCAGGCGCTCTTCGTTGGCCGGCAAGGTGGTCAGGCCGGTGCCGGTGCTGCGCGCCAGATCAATCAGGGCCGGTAAATCGCTGCTGCGTACGGGACGAACGATCATGCTATCTCCTCAGGCGGGCCGCCCGTTCAGGCCACCCGCAAAACTCTGCGTTAAACCGCAACCAAACGCACGCTGGCGCCTTCGCCGACGCCCAGGGCTTCGGCCGCTTCCAGGTCCAGGGTCACCGGTTTGCCGGGCGCATAGTCCAGCTCCAGCAGCACCGCGCGGTAATCCTGCAACTGCGCGTTGCTCACCAGGTACTGGCGGCCGACACCCTTGACCCTCTCGCCGATCTTCACCGGCACCACGCGGCTCTGGGCGATCGAGCGAATGCCCGAGACCCGTGCGTGCAGCGTCGGGCCGCCGTCGAAGATGTCAATGTAGTGATCGGTCTCGAAGCCTTCGCGCATGAGGATGTCGAAGGTGATCTGCGCACGCGGATGCACCTGGCCCATGGCTTCCTGGGCTTCGTCCGGCAGCAGCGGCACGTAGATCGGGTAGTGCGGCATCAGCTCGGCGAGGAACGTGCGGCTTTTCAGCCCGCACAGGCGCTCGGCGGCGGCGTAGTTGAGGTCGAAGAAGTTGCGCCCGATGGCGTCCCAGAACGGCGAATCACCGTTCTCGTCGCTGTAGCCGACAATCTCGGTCACCACCGAGTCGGCGAAGCGCTCGGGATGGCTGGCGACGAACAACAGGCGGCCGCGGGAATTGAGTTCCGACCACGGCGAACCGACCAGCTCCGGCACCACGTAGAAGCTGGTGAGCAGGCTGTTGCCGGTGAGGTCGTGGCACTGGGAAAGCACGTGGATCTTGTTGTGGATCTTCAGCTCGCGGGAGGCGTGGACGAAGGTCTCGTTACGGAAGCTGTAGAACGGTTCCGAGTAGCCGGCCGAGGCGACGATGGCCGAACAGCCGACGAGCTTGCCGGTCTCGGTGTCTTCGAGCACGAAGAAATAGCTTTCTTCACCGTTGAAACTGACCTCGGCAGCGAAGGACGCTTCGCTGGCGGCGATCTTGTCGCTCAGGCGCTCCACATCGTCCGGCAAGGAGGTGACACCAATCGGGCTGTCCGCAGCCAGACGCTGTACCTCGCCCAGATCAGCCATTTGCGCGGGGCGCATCACCAGCATGGTGTCACTCCTTAACTCGAAAAACTCATAGGAAAAAGTACCGGACGGGTCAGGAACAACACATATCCAATGTGGGAGGGGCGGTGCGACGATTCGACTTGCCCCCGATAGCGGTGTATCAGTCACCAGATGTATCAACTGACAGACTGCTATCGGGGGCAAGCCCCCTCCCACATTCGACCCAGTCCGACAGATAAATGTGTATCAGGCTTGGGTCAGTGTTTTAACAGCACGCTCAAAACGGTCCAGGCCTTCATTGATGTCCGCATCCTCCACCACCAGGCTCGGCGCGAAACGCACCACGTCGGGGCCGGCTTGCAGGATCATCAGGTTTTCTTTCTCGGCCGCGTTGAACACGTCCTTGGCCTTGCCTTTCCAGGCGTCGCTCAACACGCAACCGAGCAGCAGGCCGAGGCCGCGCACTTCGCTGAAGATCCCGTATTGTTTGCCGATCTGTTCCAGGCGGGCCTTGAACAGGTCGTGCTTGGCGTTGACGCCGGCCAGCACTTCAGGCGTGTTGATCACATCGATCACCGCCCCCGCCACCGCACACGCCAGCGGGTTGCCGCCGTAGGTGGTGCCGTGGGTGCCGACCACCAAGTGCTTGGCCAAGGCTTCCGTGGTGAGCATCGCGGCAATCGGGAAACCGCCGCCCAGGCTCTTGGCACTGGTGAGAATGTCCGGCACCACACCGTAGTGCTGGTAGGCGAACAGGTGGCCGCTGCGGCCCATGCCGGTCTGCACTTCGTCGAACACCAGCAGCGCGTCGTGGGCGTCGCACAGTTCGCGGGCGCCTTGCAGGTAGGCGAGCTCGGCCGGCAGCACGCCGCCCTCGCCTTGCACCGGTTCCAGCACCACGGCGCAGGTCTTGTCCGACACGGCGGCTTTCAGCGCGGCCAGGTCATTGAACGGCACATGGGTGATGCCGGTGATCTTCGGCCCGAAGCCGTCGGAGTACTTCGACTGGCCACCGACGTTGACGGTGAACAGGGTACGGCCGTGGAAGCTGTTGAGGGCGGCGATGATCTCGTATTTCTCGCTGCCGAAGCGGTCGAACGCCACGCGACGGGCCAGCTTGAACGCAGCCTCGTTGGCTTCGGCGCCGGAGTTGCAGAAGAACACACGCTCGGCAAAGGTGGCGTCGATCAACTTGTGGGCCAGGCGCAGGGCCGGCTCATTGGTGAAGACGTTGGAGACGTGCCACAGCTTGTGGGCCTGTTCGGTCAACGCACCGACCAGCGCCGGGTGGGCATGGCCCAAAACATTGACCGCGATGCCGCCGGCAAAGTCGATCAGCTCGCGACCCGCCTGGTCCCACACGCGCGAACCTGCGCCGCGCACGGGGATGAATGCGGCAGGTGCGTAATTGGGCACCATGACCTGGTCGAAATCGGCACGTTGCACCGGGGCTTGCTCAACGGACATCGGAGTCTCCTGAAGAGGAACGCCTGCCTGGAACTGGCGGGCGATGCAGGGATTGTAAGGACAGTTTTCAGCGCGGCCTTGCCGCCAAGCGACAACTTCTTATAGCGCCAACCCGCGATTTTGGCGGGTTTACGCCAATGCGACAAATAGCATCGCAATGGCGCAGTTTAAACGCTACCGGGGCACAGCGGCAGGTGGTCGAGCAGGATAGGCGTAACTTGGCCGGCGGTCGGCTATCTATCTACCGCCGGGATCGCGCGGGTGAGATCAACCGCGTTCGGACGGCACCGACGACAACTCGAACGGGCTGCTGCTGCGTCGCTGGTTGCGGTCTTCGCGGGGGGTGGCGCCGAAGAAATTGCGGTAGGCGCTGGAGAAGTGCGGCCCCGAGGAGAAGCCGCAGGACAGGCCGATCTGGATGATCGACTTGCTGGTTTGCATCAGCATCTGGCGGGCCTTGTTCAGGCGCAGTTCCAGGTAATACTGGCTGGGGACGCGATTGAGGTATTGCTTGAAGATGCGTTCCAGTTGTCGTCGCGACACGCAGACATGCTGGGCGATTTCGTCGGTGGTCAGCGGTTCCTCAATGTTGGCCTCCATCAACAGCACCGCCTGGGTCAGCTTCGGATGGCTCGAGCCCAGGCGGTTTTGCAGAGGGATGCGCTGGCGCTCGCCGCCTTCGCGGATGCGCTCCACCACCAGTTCCTCGGACACCGCACCGGCCAGCTCGGCGCCGTGATCACGGGCCAGCACCGCCAGCAACAGGTCGAGTACCGACATGCCGCCACAGGCGGTCAGGCGATCGCGGTCCCAGTCGAACAGATGGCTGGTGGCGATGACCTTGGGGAAGCGCTCGGCGAAATCGTCCTGCCAGCGCCAATGCACGGCGGCACGGTAGCCGTCGAGCAGACCGAGATGAGCCAGCGGGTAGACACCGGCCGACAAGCCGCCGATCACACACCCGGCGCGCACCAGTTGCTTGAGCGCGGTGCTGAGCTGCGAAGCGATCGCGGTGGGCGGTTCGTCGGCCAGCAGGAACAGTTTCTGGAAGCCTTCGAGCTTGCCGGCCCACGGCCCGCCGGGCAGTTGCCAGGCGCCATCGGTCTGTGGTTCGGCCTGCAGAAACGACAGCTCATAGACCACCTCCGGATGCACCCGCTGAGCAACGCGCAAGGCCTCCTCAGCCAGCGCAAGCGTCAGTGCTTTTGTGCTGGGCCAAATCAGGAAACCAATTCGATGGGCAGTCATGGAGGGCTATCCGAAGCAAAAACAGTGAAAGAAGCCGTGGGCCAATGCTAGCCCGTAAACGAACACAAATCTCAAAAACGATGAACATCCAATGTGGGAGGGGCGGTGCGACGATTCGACTTGCCCCCGATAGCGGTGTATCAGTCACCAGATGTATCAACTGACAGACTGCTATCGGGGGCAAGCCCCCTCCCACATAAAAGGAGTGGCTACTTCAAGCTGCCGGAGAGGAACTGCTGAAGCCGCTCGGACTGGGGATTGACCAGCACTTCGCGCGGGTTGCCGCGTTCTTCGACGATGCCTTTGTGCAGGAATACCAGCTGGTTGGACACTTCACGGGCAAAGCCCATTTCGTGGGTCACCACCACCATGGTGCGGCCTTCCTGGGCCAGGTCCTGCATCACTTTCAACACTTCGCCGACCAACTCCGGGTCCAGCGCCGAGGTGGGTTCGTCGAACAGCATCACCTCCGGCTCCATCGCCAGCGCACGGGCAATCGCCACGCGCTGTTGCTCGCCACCGGACATATGGCCGGGGAACGCATCCTTACGATGGCCCACGCCGACTTTGGCCAGGTAGTGCTCGGCCTTTTCCCGCGCGTCCTTTTTCGACATGCCCAACACATGCACCGGGGCTTCCATCACGTTTTCCAGCGCGGTCATGTGCGACCACAGGTTGAAATGCTGGAACACCATGGACAGGCGCGAACGCATGCGTTGCAGCTGTTTCGGGTCGGCGGCGCGCAGGGCGCCGTCTTTGCCGGCCACCAGTTTCAGCTCTTCGTTATTGAGCAGGATCTTGCCGGCGTGGGGCTGCTCCAGCAGGTTGATGCAGCGCAAAAAGGTACTTTTGCCCGAACCGCTGGAACCGATGATGCTGATCACATCACCGGCCGCGGCGGCCAGGGACACGCCTTTGAGCACTTCATGACTGCCATAGCGTTTATGCAGGTCTTGGACTTCAAGCTTGTACATGCGGTCGGTTCTCACAAAAACAGGTGGTCAGTCGTTGAGCAAGCGCCCGTGACGCAGCGCTTCGCGCCCCGCCACCTTGGCCAGCCAGAAACCCGCTTGGGCATAACGTAGCCGTTCAACGGCAAACAGCACCCCCGAAGTGCCGGCGCAGATGATGCTCACGCGGTCTTCCAGAGGGTCGATCACTTCAAAAACCGGCTCGCCGGCGTCCACCCAGTCACCGGCTTTACGCAGGTAACTGATCACGCCAGCGTGGGGTGCAAACAGCAATTCGGTGCCTTCGAAGGGCACGCCTTCGCAGGGTTCGTGACGTGGCGCCGGCCACTCACCTTTAATCAGGCCCTGCTCGGCGAGGAACGCGAGGATGCCTTCGGCGTGGAAGATCGCTTCGTCGCGGCCGGTATCGGCCTGGCCACCCAGTTCCAGGGTGGTCGCCAGGCACGCCAGCGGAATCTGCGCCTCGGGGAACGCCCGCGACACACGCAGCCAGGGCAGCGAGCAGGCTTCATCGAACGAGCTGCCGCCGGAGTCTTCCGCCAGCAGCCCGACTTTCACGTTCAAATGCGCCGACAGCGACCGCCACTGCGGCCAATGCTGGGGCAGCGCGTACATGTGCAGCGCGGCTTCGGCGTCGCAATGCAGGTCGAGGACGATGTCCGCGGTGCAGGCGTGGCTCAGCAGCACCCGCTGCATGCCTTGCAACTGGCTGGCCGGCGCGGGCAGCGCGTCGAGCGTATCGTGCATCGCCTGGCGGATCACGCGCACGTTGGCATGGGGATCATCGCCGAGCTTGCCGTGCAGTTGTGCGATCAGCGGCTCGCTCAACTCGACGAAATCGCGGTTGAAATTCTTGCCGCTGCCAATCTCGAAACGCCCTTGATGGCTGCCTTGCAACAGCTGGCCCAGGCCCATCGGGTTGGCCACCGGCACCAACTCGATCACGCCGTTGAGCGCGCCTTGCTGTTCCAGTTCGGTCAGGCGCTTTTTCAGCTCCCACGCGGCACGCATCCCCGGCAGTTCATCGGCGTGCAGGCTGGCCTGGATGTAGGCCTTGCGCTCGCCGCTGCCGAAACGGAACACGCTCAGTTGACGCTCGCAACCCAGGTGGCCCCAGGGCAACAGGTGATCGATACGTTCCATATCAGTGCTTCCGTGGAGCCAGGTAGCTCAGCCAGCGGCGCTCGGCCAACTTGAACAGGCGCACCAGGATGAAGGTCAGGCACAGGTAGAACGCGCCGGCGGTGATATAGGCTTCGAACGGCAGGTAGAACTGTGCGTTCACCGTGCGCGCGGCACCGGTGATGTCGATCAGGGTGACGATGGATGCCAGGCTGGTGGTCTGCAGCATCATGATCACTTCGTTGCTGTACTGCGGCAGCGCCCGGCGCAGGGCCGATGGCAGCAGGATGCGGCGGTACAGCTTGTAGCGCGACATGCCCATGGCCTTGGCCGCTTCGATCTCGCCGTTGGGGGTGGCCTTGAGGCTCCCGGCGATGATTTCGGCGGTGTAGGCGCTGGTGTTGATCGCAAAGGCCAGGCACGCGCAGAACGTGGCGCTGGACAACAGCGGCCACAGGAAGCTCTCGCGCACCGCCTGGAACTGGGCCAGGCCGTAGTAGATCAAGAACAGCTGCACCAGCATCGGTGTGCCGCGGATCACATAGGTGTAGAGCCAGGCCGCGCCATTGACGATCGGCTGCTTGGACACCCGCATCAAGCCCAGGGGCAAGGCGGCCAGCAGGCCGAAGAACAGCGAAATGGCGAGCAGTTTCAGGGTGGTCAGCAAGCCGCCGAGGTACAGCGGCATGGCGTCCCAGATGACGCTGTAGTCGAAGATCATAGATCAGCCGCCCTTACGCCTACCGAGTAGCGCTTCTCAAGATGACGCAAGGCCAGCAACGATACGCTGGTGATCACCAGGTACATCGCCGCCACTGCGAGGAAGAAGGTAAAAGGCTCGCGGGTGGCATCCGCCGCCTGCTTGGCCTTGAACATCATGTCTTGCAGGCCCACCACCGAAATCAGCGCGGTGGCCTTGGTCAGGACCAGCCAGTTGTTGGTAAACCCGGGGATCGCCAGCCGGATCATCTGCGGCACCATCACCCGGAAAAACACCTGGAAAGGGCTCATGCCATACGCCAGGCCGGCTTCGGCCTGGCCTTTGGGAATGGCCATGAAGGCGCCGCGGAAGGTTTCCGACAGGTAGGCGCCAAAGATGAAACCCAGGGTGCCGATACCGGCGGCCAAGGGGTTCAAGTCGATATAGTCGTCATAGCCAAGCATCGGCGCGACGCGGTTGAGCAGGTCCTGACCGCCGTAGAAAATCAGCAGGATCAGCACCAGGTCGGGAATCCCACGGATCACCGTGGAGTACAAGTCACCCAGCCAGGCCAACCAGCGCACCGGCGACAGGCGTAACGCGACCCCGATCAGACCCAGAACGATGGCCAAGGCCATGGACGACAAGGCGAGCTGAAGCGTCAACCATGCGCCATCGAGGATGACGGCCCCGTAGCCTTTCAACATGATTCAGGTCCTCGAAAAGGGGGATGAAAAAATGGCGCAAACCGCAGGAATTCTGTTGCTTGCGCCATTCTGGACAGACCGCTGCGACGATTTACTTGGCGTCTGGGCCGTAAATATCGAAGTTGAAGTACTTGTCCTGGATAGCCTTGTACTTGCCGTTGGCACGAATCGCAGTGATCGCAGCGTTGATGCGGTCCAGGTTTTCCTTGTCGCCTTTACGTACCGCGATACCGATGCCATCGCCGAAGTATTTGCTATCGGTAAAGGCTGGGCCGGTGAACGCGTAGCCTTTACCCGCAGCCGTATCGAGGAAACCTTCCTGCAACAGGGTGGCGTCAGCCACGGTGCCGTCGAGGCGACCGGCTTCCACGTCCAGGTAGATTTCGTTCTGCGAGCTGTAAGGAACAACCGTGGCACCTTTAGGCGCCAGTACTTCCTTGGCGAAACGGTCGTGGATCGAACCGCGCTGCACGCCGATCTTCTTGCCTTTCAACTCATCCAGGCTGTCGCTGACGGTCGTGCCTTCCTTCAACACCAGGCGCGCCGGGGTCAGGTAGTAGCGGTTGGTGAAGTCCACGGACTTCTTGCGGTCGTCGGTGATGGACATG
Source organism: Pseudomonas sp. GW704-F2 (assembly GCF_059423025.1). Classification (NCBI taxonomy): domain Bacteria; kingdom Pseudomonadati; phylum Pseudomonadota; class Gammaproteobacteria; order Pseudomonadales; family Pseudomonadaceae; genus Pseudomonas; species Pseudomonas sp. GW704-F2. Next base: position 42,223 of record NZ_JBWKXO010000044.1, read on the forward strand.
GACGACAGGATCGCGTCGATCTTGCGCACTTTCAGCGCGGGGATCAGGCCGTCGAACTCTTGCTCGACCCAAGTACACTTGACCTTCATCTCTTCGCACAGAGCGTTGCCGATGTCGTAGTCAAAACCGACGATGTTGCCATCCGGCGCCTTCGAGGCAAACGGAGGGTACGCCGCTTCGATACCAATTTTCAGAGGCTTGCCTTCAGCGAAAGCCTGCATGGACAGCACGGACAGCGCCAGGGCGCCCAACAGCACGAGTTTCTTCATCTTGGGACTCCATCGGTATAGGGCAAAACAGCAGTATGAGCCATGGCCCACGATGCGACTGAGTGAAACCGAATAGCGGTGCTGCGTCCTACGCCGATTCAACAGCGGCGACGACGAGCGAGTGATCGGCATTCTAACGACAGGCCGGAAGCCGATATTTCCTCAATGCGACAACAATTTACAGAAGCACCGAGAAAGCGGTTCCAGCACATTGACAGCCCCTGTTTTTTATGCAGAGACAAAAGATATTAAACCTGTTGATACTGCAAATAGCGGGCCTATTATTCGCAAACCCTTCTAGCACGGCAAGTCTGGCGTTTAATCTAATACTGGGAGCTGTCTAAAACGCGGCTTTTCGGTGCAAACCCGTAGCACTTTGCCTCATGTTCGGGCGAAGGGTTACACATTTGCGCCGCTCGGTAACATTCAGAAACGCCCTAACGAAGAAGTCGATATTTATTGGCCTGGGGTTATGCAGGTCCATGTGGGAGGGGGCTTGCCCCCGATGGCGGTCTTCAGCCAACTGATCAGTGACTGATCCACCGCCATCGGGGGCAAGCCCCCTCCCACATGGGATCTTCAGTGGCTTTGAGAGACCACAAAAAAGCCCCACCCGGCTCACGCCGAATGGGGCTCTGTCCCACCTACCCGTCTTACGCGACGTTCATGGTCTTGTGGGTCTCAATCAAATGCGCCACCACACTTGGGTCGGCCAGGGTGGAGATATCGCCCAAGCCATCGTACTCAGCCGTGGCAATCTTGCGCAGGATACGTCGCATGATTTTGCCCGACCGCGTCTTCGGCAAGCCCGGTGCCCACTGGATCACGTCCGGCGAAGCGATCGGCCCGATTTCCTTGCGCACCCAGTTCTTCAGTTCCAGGCGCAGCGCTTCGGTCGGCTCTTCACCATTTTTCAGGGTGACATACACATAGATGCCCTGGCCTTTGATGTCGTGCGGCACACCCACCACCGCCGCTTCGGCGACTTTCGGGTGGGCGACCATGGCGCTTTCGATCTCGGCGGTCCCCATACGGTGGCCGGACACGTTCAACACGTCATCCACACGGCCGGTGATCCACCAGTAGCCATCTTCATCGCGACGGGCGCCGTCACCGGTGAAGTACATGCCCCGGAAGGTCTTGAAGTAGGTATCGACGAAACGGTCATGGTCGCCGTACAGGGTACGGGCCTGGCCTGGCCACGAATCGAGGATCACCAGGTTGCCTTCGGCAGGGCCTTCGATGATGTTGCCCAGGTTATCCACCAAGGCCGGCACCACGCCGAAGAACGGCCGTGCCGCCGAACCTGGCTTGAGCGCATGGGCGCCCGGCAGCGGGCTCATCAGGGTGGCGCCGGTCTCGGTCTGCCACCAGGTATCGACGATCGGGCAACGGGATTGGCCAACGTTCTTATAGTACCAGTCCCACGCTTCCGGGTTGATCGGCTCACCCACCGAACCCAGTAGGCGCAAGCTGCTGCCATCAACGCCTTCGCAGGCGGCGGTACCGGAAGCCATCATCGCGCGGATCGCCGTCGGCGCGGTGTAGAGAACATTGACCTTGTGCTTGTCGACGATCTTGCCCACCCGAGTGATGTCCGGGTAGTTAGGCACGCCTTCGAACATCAGCGTGGTCGCGCCATTGGCCAGTGGCCCGTAGACGATATAGGTATGGCCGGTGATCCAGCCGACGTCGGCGGTACACCAGAAGATTTCACCCGGGCGGTAGTCGAACACGCGCTCATGGGTCAGGGCCGCATACAACAAGTAGCCGCCAGTGGTGTGCTGCACGCCTTTAGGCTTGCCGGTGGAGCCGGAGGTATAAAGGATGAACAGCGCTTCTTCGGCGCCCATCTCTTTCGGCGCGCACACGGTGCCCGCCACTTTCATCAGGTCTTCGTACCAGATGTCACGATGCTGGTTCCACTTGATGCTGCCACTGGTGCGCTTGCACACGATGACTTTCTGGACGCTGTTGGTTTCCGGGTTGGTCAGAGCGTCGTCGACGTTGGCCTTCAACGGAATCTTCTTACCGGCGCGCACACCTTCGTCGGCGGTGATCACCACTTTCGACTTACAGTCGATGATGCGACCGGCCAAGGCCTCCGGCGAGAAACCGCCAAACACCACCGAGTGGATCGCACCGATGCGGGCACAGGCCAGCATGGCGACCGCAGCTTCGGGGATCATCGGCATATAAATAGTCACCACGTCGCCGCGGTGTATGTCCTGGCCACGCAGGGCGTTGGCGAACTTGCAGACTTGTTCGTGCAACTCGCGGTAGGTGATGGTGCGGCTGTCGGCAGGGTCATCGCCCTCCCAGATGATCGCCGCCTGGTCGCCGCGCTCGGCGAGGTGACGGTCCAGGCAGTTGTAGGAAACGTTCAAGGTGCCATCGGCAAACCACTTGATGTCGACATGGTGATCGTCGAATGAGGTCTGCTTCACCGTGGTGAAAGGCTTGATCCAGTCAAGACGCTTGGCTTGCTCACGCCAGAAACCATCGGGGTTGACCACCGACTGCTGGTACATGGCCTTGTAGGTCGCCTCGTCAGTCAGCGTGTTGGCTACTGTTTCGGGGCGAACGGGGTACAGGGAAGCCGCACTCATCTTTCTTACCTCGGTGAAATAGTTGTTTTTGTATGACCCCAGTTGTAGCCGGGGTCAGCCTATAGAACCATTCGACGATGGTAGTAACAAGACCCTACAAATTGCCCTGTTATCTCCTTCCCCCCTCTGGCCCGTAGCCTGCGGCGCTTGGCGGACACGTAAAAAAACCTGCGACGGGGGATTGTTACAAAAACCACCAATAGTGTTTATCAAAAGCACGGGTATATGAATATAACCCGCAGGCCTAAAATCGACTCCGCCAACAAGGCAACCAGATTAACAACGTAACAGCCCCCACGAAGGCACGTTAATCCGAAGTAAACACCCCTAAGTTACACACGAGGCCTCCAAAGGGCCCCGTGACCCCTTTCGCACTGAAGAAGGTAAAAAGAGAAATGAAAGCTTTATTAGTTATGGCCCTCAGCAGCTTGTGCGCCACCGCCGCCCTGGCCGAGGAAGCCCCGACTGACGTAGCCGGCCAGAACGCTCCGATTGTTGAAGACTACACCTACAGCACTCACCTGGACGTCGCCAAAGTAGTCTCCATGAGCACCATTCCAGATGTATGCGAAGTCGTACCGGTAAAAATGGAATATGAAGATTCCAAAGGTCAGCGCCACATTCTTAACTACCATGTGATGGGTAACGGTTGCTCTAACGGATAACAACTTCGTTAGTTCACATTGACCGTGATCTTATTCGCCGCAAGAAATTGTTCTTGCGGCCAAAAACCCGCCTCCCGCTCCCCCGCTCAAAAAACCTCGCCAC
>NZ_JBWKXO010000045.1:0-44416 GCF_059423025.1 Pseudomonas sp. GW704-F2
CCCCCTCATCACCCTCCGGCCGCCCCGTCAGGCTCATGAGTCCGCCCAACCCCTGGATCATGAAGTCGTAGCCCGCACGCGCCGCATAAGGCCCCGTCTGGCCAAACCCCGTGATCGAGCAATAGATCAACGCCGGGTTGACCGCCTTCAGCGAGGCATAGTCCAACCCATACGCCGCCAGGCCGCCCACCTTGAAGTTCTCGATCAGGATGTCGGACTTGGCCGCCAGGTCACGCACCAGCTTCTGCCCCTCCGGCTGCGTGAAGTCGATGGTCACCGACTCTTTGTTGCGGTTGGCCGACAAGTAATACGCCGCTTCACTGGTGTTCTCGCCATACGCGTCCTTGAGGAAGGGAGGCCCCCAGGCACGCGTGTCGTCACCATTGCCCGGCCGCTCGACCTTGATCACTTCGGCCCCAAGGTCCGCGAGGATCTGCCCGGCCCAAGGGCCCGCCAGTACTCGCGACAAATCCAGTACCCGCAGATGCGAAAGCGCGCCCATGCCCGTGCTCCTATTAATAGAACGCCTGAAGACCGGTTTGCGCGCGCCCCAGAATCAAGGCGTGTACATCGTGGGTACCTTCATAGGTGTTCACCACTTCCAGGTTGACCAGGTGACGCGCCACCCCGAACTCGTCGGAGATACCGTTACCGCCCAGCATATCCCGCGCCATGCGTGCGATATCCAGCGACTTGCCGCAGGAATTGCGCTTCATGATCGAAGTAATTTCCACCGCCGCAGTGCCTTCATCCTTCATCCGCCCCAGGCGCAGGCAGCCTTGCAAGGCCAGAGTGATCTCGGTCTGCATGTCCGCGAGCTTCTTCTGGATAAGCTGGGTCGCCGCCAATGGCCGACCGAACTGATGACGATCAAGGGTGTACTGGCGAGCAGTGTGCCAGCAGAACTCGGCAGCTCCCAGCGCGCCCCAGGAGATCCCGTAACGAGCGGAGTTAAGGCAGGTGAAGGGGCCTTTCAAACCACGCACATCCGGGAAGATGTTCTCGTCAGGCACGAACACGTTGTCCATGACGATCTCGCCGGTAATGGAAGCCCGCAGGCCGACCTTGCCGTGAATCGCCGGAGCGCTCAGACCTTTCCAGCCTTTCTCCAGGACAAAACCGCGGATATCGCCGGCATCGTCCTTGGCCCACACCACGAACACATCGGCGATCGGGCTGTTGGTGATCCACATCTTGGCGCCGGTCAGGCTGTAGCCGCCATCCACCTTGCGTGCCCGGGTAATCATCGCGCCCGGGTCGGAACCGTGGTTAGGCTCGGTCAGACCGAAGCAACCGATCCATTCACCCGACGCCAGCTTCGGCAGGTATTTCTGTTTTTGCGCTTCGGTGCCGAACTCATTGATCGGCACCATGACCAGTGACGACTGCACACTCATCATCGAGCGATAGCCGGAGTCGACTCGCTCGACCTCACGCGCAATCAACCCGTAGCTGACGTAATTCAGGCCACTGCCGCCGTACTGCTCGGGAATCATCGCGCCCAACAGGCCGGTTTCGCCCATCTCACGGAAGATCGCAGGGTCGGTCTTTTCATGGCGGAAGGCTTCGAGCACCCTTGGCGCCAACTTGTCCTGGGCGAATTGCTCAGCACTGTCGCGCACCATGCGCTCTTCTTCGGTGAGCTGTTGATCCAGCAGCAGTGGATCGATCCAGTTGAAGCTTGCCTTGCCAGCCATGAATAAGTCCTCGCAAAGAAATCAGAAGTCGTGGATGCAGACTAGGCTCGGCAAGCGCAGAGGGCAAACGAGGTTTTTGCATAGGCTTGTGCTAATTTCTCACTCCGTAACGGCCGAGAAGGGCGCAAACGCGCCTTATAAGTGAGAACAAGGTACATGCGCAGAAAAATCCCCAGCACCACCGCCCTTGTCAGCTTTGAAGCTGCAGCCCGCCACGAGAGCTTTACCAAGGCGGCGCAGGAGCTTTCCATCACTCAGGGCGCCATTTGCCGACAGATCGCCAGCCTCGAGGAGTTTTTAAGTGTCGAGCTGTTTCGACGCTCGCGGCGTGGGGTCAAGCTGACGGAAGCAGGCCTGTCGTATAGCCGTCGGGTCGCCACGCAATTGGACGCGGTGGAACGCGACACCTTGTCCGTCATGGGACAGCAGGGCGCGAACGTCATCGAGCTGGCAGTGGTGCCGACCTTTGGCACCCAATGGCTGATCCCTCGTCTCAAGGACTTTCAGCGCCAGCACCCGGAAGTCACGGTCAACCTCACCAACCGCACGCGCCCCTTCCTGTTTGCCGACACCGAATTCGACGCCGCGATCTATTTCGGCGATGCCGACTGGTCCGGTACCGAATCCCACCGGCTGATGGGAGAAAACCCGGTCCCGGTGTGCAGCCCGCGCTTACTCGGCAGCCGCGCACACTTCAGCCCCCAGGAAATCGCGGAACTGCCGCTGCTGCAGCAGACCACGCGGCCCTATGCCTGGCGCCAGTGGTTCAACGCGCAACAACTGAACATACCTCGCGACATGACAGGCCCCCGCTACGAGCTATTCTCGATGTTGTCCCAGGCCGCCATGCATGACATGGGCATTGCGCTGATTCCACCGTTCCTCATCCAGCGCGAACTGGACGAGCACCAACTGGTGATCGCGAGCCCTGAAGCACTGAGCAGTTCGAAGGCGTATTACTTGATGATTCCTGACAGGAAAGTCGAATCGGCCTCCCTGCACGCCTTCAGGGACTGGCTGATCGACCAGTCCCAGCGCTATAGCCCAGTAATCTAAAGACGAAGTGCCATTTATTGACCATGTAGTCAGCTAAAACACCATCCTACAGATATATCTATATGTCGCATTTAAGCAAACTGTACCTGTTCGGCGAGAATGAGGCTACAAGCCATGATTCTCATGGCTTGTAGCGACTATTACCGACCAATGCCCGGCTATTCACAACGGCGATTGCAAAACTACCGAAAAACCAAAACACACCATTAACCACTTGTATTTAAAGGTTTTTTCTCAAAACGTTGCGACAATCAGTCACAGGGTGACTTGTAGTTAATTTTTCGTCACCCGTCATAATCCCTTGTAAGGTCGTAAAGTTCGCCTGCAAAATGCCGCGCCCCGCTGTCATTTCAGCGGGATCGTGCTGATCGGCCGCCCCAGATGCGCCACTCACGGTGCGCTGGCCTTTTTACAATAAGATCAAAAGCAAAAAGATCATGCAGGAGATTTCACGTGCACATTGGTGTTCCTCTCGAAACCCAGACCGGTGAAACGCGGGTGGCTGCCACCCCGGAAACCATCAAGAAGCTGATCGGCCAGGGCCATAAGGTCACTGTACAAAGCGGGGCGGGCATTAAAGCCAGCATCGTCGACAGTGCCTATGAAACGGCAGGTGCAACCATTGGCAGCGCCAGCGATGCATTTGGCGCGGAGCTGATCCTCAAAGTGGTTGCCCCCAGCGACAGCGAACTGACGCTGATCAAAAGCGGCACCGTGCTGGTGGGCATGCTCAATCCGTTCAGCAACGAAACCATCGCCAAGCTGGCCGAGCAGGGCATCACGGCCTTCGCGCTCGAAGCCGCACCGCGTACTTCGCGGGCCCAGAGCCTGGACGTGCTGTCGTCCCAGGCCAACATCGCCGGTTACAAGGCCGTGTTGCTCGCCGCCCATCATTACCCACGCTTCATGCCGATGCTGATGACTGCCGCCGGTACGGTAAAAGCCGCACGCGTGTTGATCCTCGGCGCTGGCGTCGCGGGGCTGCAGGCCATCGCCACGGCGAAACGCCTGGGTGCAGTGATCGAAGCGTCTGACGTGCGCCCGGCCGTGAAGGAGCAGATCGAATCCCTCGGCGCCAAGTTCGTCGACGTGCCTTATGAGACCGACGAAGAGCGTGAATGCGCCGTCGGCGTCGGCGGTTACGCACGGCCGATGCCGACCAGCTGGATGCAACGCCAGGCCCTGGCGGTCCACGAACGCGCCAAGCAGGCCGACATCGTCATCACCACCGCCCTGATCCCGGGCCGCAAGGCTCCGACCCTGCTCAGCGCCGACACGGTTGCCCAGATGAAGCCGGGCTCAGTGGTGATCGACCTTGCCGCAGCCCAGGGCGGCAACTGCCCGCTGACCGTCGCCGACCAGGTGGTGGTGGAAAACGGCGTGATCATTTGCGGCCCGACCAACCTGGCGGGTGCCGTCGCCGCCGACGCATCGGCCCTGTATGCGCGCAACCTGCTGGACTTCCTGAAGCTGGTCTTCAACAAGGAAGGGCAGTTTGAAATCAACCTCGAAGACGACATCGTCGCCGCGTGCCTGATGTGCCGCGACGGCCAAGTCATCCGCAAAAACGCCTAAGCAGGGATTCAGACGATGGAAGAGCTTATCTCCCCCGGTATCTACAACCTGATCATCTTCGTGCTGGCGATTTATGTCGGTTACCACGTGGTCTGGAACGTTACCCCCGCACTGCACACGCCGTTGATGGCGGTGACCAACGCAATCTCGGCGATCGTGATCGTCGGCGCCATGCTGGCCGCTGCGCTGACCGTGACTCCGCTGGGCAAGACCATGGGCACGCTGGCTGTGGCCCTGGCGGCCGTCAACGTGTTCGGCGGCTTCCTGGTGACTCGCAGGATGCTTGAGATGTTCAAGAAGAAAGCCCCGAAAGTAAAAGAAGAGGCGCCGAAGTAATGAGCATGAATCTTGTCACGACGCTCTATCTGATCGCGTCGATCTGTTTCATCCAGGCCCTCAAAGGCCTGTCGCATCCGACCACTTCGCGGCGCGGCAACCTGTTCGGCATGCTCGGCATGGCGCTGGCGGTGCTCACCACCGTGGGCCTCATCTATAAGCTGGGCGCTGAGCTTGCCACTGCCGGCATCGGCTACGTGATCGTGGGCCTGCTGATCGGCGGCACCGCCGGCTCGATCATGGCCAAGCGCGTGGAAATGACCAAGATGCCGGAACTGGTCGCCTTCATGCACAGCATGATCGGCCTGGCCGCGGTGTTTATCGCCATTGCCGCCGTGGTCGAGCCGCAATCGCTGGGCATCGTCAAACACCTGGGCGATGCGATCCCGGCCGGTAACCGCCTGGAACTGTTCCTCGGTGCCGCCATCGGCGCCATCACCTTCTCCGGTTCGGTGATCGCCTTCGGCAAGCTGTCGGGCAAGTACAAGTTCCGCCTGTTCCAAGGCGCACCGGTACAGTTCGGCGGCCAGCACAAACTGAACCTGGTGCTCGGCCTGACTACATTGGGGCTCGGCCTGACCTTCATGTTCACCGGCAACCTCTCTGCCTTCGCGCTGATGCTGGCCCTGGCGTTCGTGCTGGGCGTGCTGATCATCATCCCGATCGGCGGCGCCGACATGCCGGTAGTGGTGTCGATGCTCAACAGCTACTCCGGCTGGGCTGCGGCAGGGATCGGCTTCTCGCTGAACAACTCGATGCTGATCATCGCCGGCTCGCTGGTGGGCTCCAGCGGTGCGATCCTGTCCTACATCATGTGCAAGGCGATGAACCGCTCCTTCTTCAACGTGCTGCTCGGCGGTTTCGGCAATGCGCCGGATGCCGGTGCAGCGGCCGGCTCGAAAGAAGCGCGCCCGGTGAAGTCCGGCTCGGCCGACGACGCCACGTTCCTGCTGACCAACGCCGATACCGTGATCATCGTGCCGGGCTATGGCCTGGCAGTGGCGCGGGCACAGCATGCGCTGAAGGAACTGACCGAGAAGCTGACCCACCGTGGCGTGACCGTGAAGTACGCGATCCACCCGGTGGCCGGCCGCATGCCCGGACACATGAACGTATTGCTGGCCGAGGCCGAAGTGCCTTACGACCAGGTGTTCGAGATGGAAGACATCAACTCCGAATTCGGCCAGGCTGACGTAGTACTGGTGCTCGGCGCGAACGACGTGGTCAACCCGGCCGCCAAGAACGATCCGAACTCGCCGATTGCCGGCATGCCGATCCTCGAAGCGTTCAAGGCCAAGACCATCATCGTCAACAAGCGCTCGATGGCCAGCGGCTATGCCGGCCTGGACAACGAGCTGTTCTACCTGGACAAAACCATGATGGTCTTCGGCGACGCCAAGAAGGTTATCGAAGACATGGTCAAGGCTGTCGAGTAACACTGCGCCAGCGCAATACCCGAAACCCTGGCCTGCAGTAGGCTAGGGTTTTTTATTGCAGCATGAAAACCGACCAAAGGCCCTAAATCACTGCCCGGCATTCGACCATGGTAGCGGGCCGAAAACTTTTGAAATCACTAAACTGCGCACCTTGCCTCCGTATCTCGAGATAACAATCCATGTACCGTGATCGTATCCGCTTGCCTTCGCTGTTGAACAAGGTCATGAGCGCGGCTGATGCCGCCGCACTGATCGAGGACGGCATGACCGTCGGGATGAGCGGCTTTACCCGTGCGGGTGAAGCCAAGGCCGTCCCTCAAGCTCTGGCCGAACGTGCCAAGACGTCGCCGCTGAAAATCACCCTGATGACCGGCGCCAGCCTGGGCAACGATCTCGACAAGCAACTGACCGAAGCCGGCGTGCTGTCGCGACGCATGCCGTTCCAGGTCGACAGCACCCTGCGCAAGGCGATCAATGCCGGCGAGGTGATGTTCATCGACCAGCATTTGTCGGAAACCGTCGAGCAACTGCGCAACAACCAGCTCAAGCTGCCTGACATTGCCGTGATCGAAGCCGTTGCGATCACCGAACAAGGCCATATCGTGCCAACCACTTCCGTGGGCAACTCGGCCAGTTTCGCGATTTTCGCCAAGCAAGTGATCGTCGAGATCAACATGGCGCACAACCCGAACCTGGAAGGCCTGCACGACATCTACATCCCGACCTATCGGCCGACGCGCACGCCGATCCCGCTGGTAAAAGTCGACGACCGCATTGGCAGCACCGCGATCCCGATTCCGCCGGAGAAGATCGTCGCCATCGTGATCACCAACAAGGCTGACTCGCCTTCCACAGTGACGCCGCCGGACGCCGACACCCAAGGCATCGCCAGCCACCTGATCAACTTCCTCAAGCAGGAAGTGGACGCCGGCCGCATGACCAACAAGCTCGGCCCGCTGCAGGCCGGGATCGGCAACATCGCCAACGCCGTGATGTGTGGCTTGATCGATTCGCCGTTCGAAGACCTGACCATGTATTCGGAAGTGCTGCAGGACTCGACGTTCGACCTGATTGACGCCGGCAAGCTGAGCTTCGCCTCCGGCAGTTCGATCACCTTGTCGGAGCGGCGCAACAGCAACGTGTTCGGCAACCTGGAGCACTACAAGGACAAACTGGTGCTGCGCCCGCAAGAAATTTCCAACCACCCTGAAGTGGTTCGTCGCCTGGGCATCATCGCGATCAACACCGCGCTGGAGTTCGACATCTACGGCAACGTCAACTCCACGCACGTGTGCGGGACACGGATGATGAACGGGATCGGCGGCTCGGGCGACTTCGCGCGTAACGCGCACCTGGCAATCTTCGTGACCAAGTCGATTGCCAAGGCCGGGGCGATTTCCAGCGTGGTGCCGATGGTCAGCCACGTCGACCACACCGAGCACGACGTCGACATCCTCGTGACCGAAGTGGGCCTCGCCGACTTGCGTGGCCTGGCGCCACGGGAGCGCGCACGGGTGATCATCGACAACTGCGTGCATCCGGACTATCGCGATGCGTTGAACAAATACTTCAACGCCGCTTGCGCGATTGGTGGCCACACCCCACACGTCCTGCGCGAAGCCCTGAGCTGGCACATTAACCTGGAAGAAACCGGGCACATGCTCAAGGATTGATCGATACACAACCGAGCTGATGCACACAGTTTCATCAGCTCGGTTGCATCATCCCCCTTTCTGGAAAAAACTGTACTGCTGTACTGGTCTTTTCCTACCGAAATATCCCACACCTCTCTTCTAAAATGCCATTTTTGCACTGTTTCAGTGCGGACAGGTACAGTTTCCCCATTTCCGTACAGTACAGCCGCTATAAACAGTTAACTGGCCCCTCACAATACAGGTGAACTGTATCTAGAGAGTCTTGCGCGGGAGGAGGATCATTGGCATCAGTTAAACCACTACCTAATCCCGCCACAAGCGGAAGGATGTCATCATGGAACGTACACTCAGTTCCGATCTGTTCTTCGAAGAAAAAGCTGTAAGCACCCAGGCTTCCTTGCCTCTGCGCGTTATCGCCAACCTGATGCTGTGGCAGCGCCGCATCTCCAGCCGCCATCAACTGGCTCGTCTGGATTCGCGTCTGCTGGCTGACGCCGGTATCAGCGAAGCACAACGCTACGAAGAGCTGAGCAAGCCGTTCTGGCGTTAATGAGCGCCCGCTGGCCCTGACCCACCGGGTCCACAGCCAGCAACCTGATTCGTTAAGCAAAGCCCGCCCCGGGTCACCGGAGGCGGGCTTTGTTGTGTCTGGGCCCGGGTGTTTTCGGCCCCGAACAGATAGCTTGCAAACCAACCAGTACAGTTCGATTATTATAACAATCGAGCAGTACAATTTAGCGCCGGTGTATCTGTATCGGTCGAAACGATCCGCTCAACATGGTCTTCCAAAAAAAAGACCCTGTAAGGCGCTCCCCATGCACCCACCAACCCCGCGCACCACGTTGTTACGCCGCATCGTCGCCACGCTCGCCAGGTGGCGGCAACAGGCCCGAGAACGACACCAACTGGCCCAGCTCGACCCTCGAGAGCTGTCCGACGCGGGTATCAGCCCCGGCGAGCGCCATGTCGAGCTGTCCAAGCCGTTCTGGCGTGACTAGACAGTCAAGGCGCTTTTCGAATGGACAGGCCGCGGCTTAATATCCGGTCACCACGTGGCGAACCGTGTAGAACGGGCGTCTGATGCTCAATGGCATCCACATCCGTTTCACAGTGGCCGCTGCGCGCGACCTTATTTGTTCATCTACAGGAGTAACCCCATGTCCCGTCTTCGCCTGCTGAGTGCCGCCGCCCTGTTGGCCCTCGCCGCCAACGCCCATGCGTCCAGCCTCATCGTGACGACCGACTCGATCGTCGGCGCATTGAAAGCCACCTCCGATGCCAGCTCCGATGCCACCTCCTCCCTGCGTGACAACAAGGTCGTGCGCGCCGCCCGTGACGACGCCGCCAGCTTCGTCGCCAGCCAAGGCGCCATTCGTGGGGTCAAACTGGAAAGCGCCCTGGCGCAGATCCGCCAGCAAGCGCCGCAACTGAGCGCTGCGACAGACGCACAACTGGCCCAGGCCATTCTGGCCATCTGAAAACCCGTCGGAACAAGGGCGCGCCAGCCGCTCCCGGATGCCTCGACGCTGGCTCTCGCCCGGGCATTGCGCTAGCCTTGGCGCTCGCTTTCAGTTGTCGAGTCCCATGGCTTTTTCATACCGCCTATTGCTGGTTCCCGTGATGTTTGCTGCTGGCTGGTCGCCATTGGCTTCGGCCTTTGATCTGTCCACCCAGAGCACTGTGGTGAGCGCTTATGCCACCAGCAAAGTGACCTCCGCGCCGTTTGACCGAAAGTGGGTGCTGGCCGCCCAGGATGACGCTGCCGCATTCATTGCCACTGACGGCCGATGGCGGGGGGCTCGGCTGGAATCAGCGCTGGATCGTCTGCGCCGCAGCCAACCAAAACTTAACGCCAGCGACCTTGAACTGGCGCAAGCAATTCTCGTCCAATAATCATCTTTGTATTTCGGAGTCATTCCATGCGTAGCCCGCTGATCGCCGCCGCTCTCGGCCTGCTGTTGTTGACCGATGTCGCCCACGCGCAGACCTTGAAGGCCACCAGTAACATCATCGTCCGCGCCTCCGCGCGCACCATTGATTTCACCTCGGACACCACCACCTCCATCCGCGACTCCAAAATCGTGCGCGAAGCCCACGATGACGCCGCCAGCTTCGTCGCCAGCAACGGCGAGATCCGTGGCGCACAACTCGAAGCCGCCTTCGACACCCTGCGCACCCGCGTGCCGGAAGCCCGTGATGCCAGCGACCAGACCCTCGCCGAAGCCATTCTCGCGCTGTGAGGCGTCTCATCGCCTGGCTCCTGGCCGGGGCTGTGCTGTTGTGTGCCGGCGCAGCCCAGGCCAGCCTGCAACTGCGGCTCATTACCGAAGGTTTGAGCCCAGCCGAACAGCAGGCCAGCCAGGCGTTGCTCGATGAAGCGCTGCGCTCACTGCCGCCGCGCTTCATCGAACAGTTGGACCGGCGCATCGATGTCGGCTGGACCGACAAGATGCCCGCCAACGCTTACGGCCAGGCCTCCCTGGTGTCCGAGCTGGACCTCAACCGCAACCTGCTCGCCAGCCTGACCGACGGCAGCGCCGCCACCCGCAAGACCAACCGCCCCCACGGCACTGTGCGCCGGGAAATGCTCGCCACCGTGCTGCATGAACTGACCCACATCTACGACCGTGCGCGCCTGTGGCCCAGCGACGAGCGCGCGCTGATCCGACGCTGCAGCCGCCAGAACAGCATCACCGGCCTGGTCGGCCTGCCCGATCAATGCCGTGGCCAGAACGACCGCCGCTTCACCCTCAGCGACGACCCGCGCCTGCTCGACCTCGCCGGCTGGCCGCAATACGTCGGCCGCCGCGGTGAGCGCGAGCAGCACAACCGCCAGGTCGCGCGCAGCCCGGACCTCTACGAAACCAGCAGTCCACTGGAGTTCGTCGCGGTCAATATGGAATATTTCCTCCTCGACCCGAGCTACGCCTGCCGCCGCCCCGCGCTGTTCCGCTATTACAAGGAACACTTTGGCTGGGCGCCGCCCGCGCAAGACACCTGCGCCAAGACCTACGCCTTCCTCAACGCCGGCAACGATTTCGCCAAGACGCCCCTGGGCCATGTCGACCCGGAACGGGTCTACGAAATCGATTACCTACTCGCCGAAGCCAACCAGAACCTCGTCAGTCGCTGGGGCCACAGCATGTTGCGCCTGGTGATCTGCGCGCCGGGGCGCCCTCGCGGCCCGGACTGTCGGCTGGATCTGGATCAGCATCTGGTGTTGTCCTACCGCGCCTTTGTCGGTGACGTACAACTGTCGAGCTGGGATGGCCTGGTGGGCAAGTACCCGTCACGGCTGTTCGTGTTGCCGCTGGCCCAGGTCATCGACGAGTACACCAAGACCGAGTTGCGCGGCCTCGCCTCGGTGCCGCTGAAGCTGACGCGCCGGGAGATCGAGGACACCGTCGAACACGCGGCCGAAATGCACTGGAGCTACGACGGCAACTACTTCTTCCTGTCCAACAACTGCGCGGTCGAAGGCCTGAAACTGTTACGCAGCGGCAGCGCCAACCCGAAACTGACCGGTCTGGACAACATCACGCCCAACGGGCTGCTGGAGGTGCTGCAGGCGCGCGGCCTGGCCGATACCAGCGTGTTGAACGACAAGCGCGAGGCGCTGCGCCTGGGCTATCACTTCGACTCGTTCCGCGAGCGCTACCAAGCGATGTTCGACGTGCTGCGCAAGCGCCTGCCGATCCAGCAGACCCAGGTCGAAGACTGGCTGTCCCTGAGCGCGCAAGAGCGCCGCCACTGGTTCGAGCAGGCCGACCTGCGCACCAGCGCCGCATTACTGCTGCTGGAACAGGCAAGCTTTCGCAAGCAATTGATGCTGGCCCAGGACGAAGTCAAACAACGCTACCTCGGGGCCCGCGAGCTGAAGAACGGCGGCATGGAGAAAGCCAACGCCACCTTGCAACAAATCCTCGCCAACAGCGGCTTCCTCAGCCGCCCGGCAGAACTGCTGGGCAGCGGTGGCTACGGCTTGCCGCAACCTTCGGAGTCCAAGCGGCTGGAATCGGAAAGTGCCGAGCGCCAGAAACAGCTGCAATCCCTGACCGGCGAACTGGATAAAGAGGTGAGGGCGCTGCTGGACCCGTCCCGCGCCGCCGAGATTGCCGCGTGCGAAGCCAACCTCAAGCAGATTGGCGAACATCTGCGCAAACTGCACAAAGCAGCGGGCGGCCTCGAACTGCCCTGAAAGTTTGCGCATACACCAGCTGAATGTGGGAGCAAGCCCCCTCCCACATGTTGATCTGCGCAGGCCTGGAGACCGTGTGTCATTTCCACCTCACCTGTTTGATCAACGAAAGCTGGCTGAAAGCTTACGCGTCTAGGATCGCCCCCACTGCCGGCAACAGACCGGCTGTTAACAACAACAATGGTGATTCCCGATGTCCGCCCGTTCCCGCCTGTTCGCCCCCACTCCACCCGTAAGCCTCGTGCCTCTCGTTCTGCGCTGACCCCACCCGGTTCGCCATTCCTTAGCCGCGCTACGCCTGGAGTATTCCTATGCTGACTTTCCTTGGCTTTGCCATGGTCATCACGTTCATGTTCCTGATCATGACCAAGCGCCTGTCCGCGCTGATCGCCCTGATCATCGTGCCGATTCTGTTCGCGCTGTTCGGCGGTTTTGCGCCGAAGATCGGCCCGATGATGCTCGAAGGCATCACCAAGCTCGCGCCGACCGGCGTGATGCTGATGTTCGCCATCCTCTACTTTGCCCTGATGATCGACTCCGGCCTGTTCGACCCGGCCGTGCGCAAGATCCTCAAGATGGTCAAGGGCGACCCGCTGAAAGTCTCGGTCGGCACCGCCGTGCTGGCCTTGGTGGTGTCTCTTGACGGTGACGGTGCCACCACCTACATGATCTGCGTGGCCGCGATGCTGCCGCTGTACCAGCGCATCGGCATGAGCCCACGGATCATGGCCGGCCTGATCATCCTCGCCGGTGGCGTGATGAACATGACGCCCTGGGGCGGCCCGACCGCTCGCGCCGCGAGTGCGCTGCACGTGGACCCGTCAGACATCTTCGTCCCGATGATCCCGGCCATGGCCGCCGGCGTGGTCGCGATCCTGGTGATCGCTTACATGTACGGCAAGCGCGAACGTGCGCGCCTGGGTGAACTGCACCTGCAGGGCGACGAGATCGACCACAGCGAAATCAGCGTGTCGCAATACCCGGATGCCCGCCGTCCGAAGCTGATCTGGTTCAACGGCGTGCTGACCCTGGCGCTGATGTGTACGTTGATCGCCGGCCTGTTGCCACTGCCGGTGCTGTTCATGGTGGCGTTCAGTATCGCAATGATCGTCAACTACCCGTGCCTGCAACAGCAGAAAGACCGCGTCGCCGCCCATGCCGGCAGCGTACTGGCCGTGGTGGGGTTGATCTTCGCTGCAGGGATTTTCACCGGCATCCTGTCGGGCACCGGCATGGTCGACGCCATGTCCAAGAGCCTGCTGGCGGTCATTCCAGAAGCCCTGGGCCCTTACCTGGCGGTGATCACCGCGCTGGTGAGCATGCCGTTCACCTTCTTCATGTCCAACGATGCGTTCTACTATGGCGTACTGCCGGTGCTGGCCGAAGCCGCCAGTCACTATGGCATCACCGCCGTGGAAATGGCCCGTGCCTCCATCGTCGGCCAACCCGTACACTTGCTCAGCCCGTTGGTGCCATCGACTTACCTGCTGGTGGCCCTGGCCGGTATCGAATTCGGCGATCACCAGCGCTTCACCCTGAAGTGGGCAGTGCTGGTGTGCCTGTGCATAATGTTCGCGGCGTTGCTGATGGGGATTTTTCCGCTGTTCAGCACTCTATAATCGTACCGACTCACCGCGCGGCGCTGCAGCTGGCGCGGTTTAACACTCGCTTAAAGGAATACACATGGAATGGCTGACCAATCCGGAAATCTGGATTGCCTTCTTCACCCTGACGGCCCTCGAGATCGTTCTGGGCATCGATAACATCATCATGATTTCGATCCTGGTCAGCCGCATGCCCAAGCATATGCAGGCGCGTACCCGGATCTTCGGCCTGGCCCTGGCCATGGTCACGCGAATCCTGTTGCTGCTGTCCATCACTTGGGTCATGCGCCTGACCGACGACCTGTTCGTGGTCTTCGGCCAGGGCATTTCCGGGCGCGACCTGATCCTGTTCTTCGGTGGTTTGTTCCTGCTGTGGAAAAGCTCCCAGGAGATGTACCACGCCCTGGAAGGTGAAGACGAAACCCACGAAGAGCCCAAAGGCGCCGGTGGCAAGTTCATCTACACCATCATCCAGATCGCGATCATCGACATCGTGTTCTCCCTGGACTCGGTGATCACTGCCGTCGGCATGGTGTCCCATGTGCCGGTGATGATCGCGGCGATCGTGGTCGCGGTGCTGGTGATGATGGCAGCGGCCGGCACCATCAGTGACTTCATCGACAAGCACCCGTCGCTGAAGATGCTGGCGCTGTCGTTCCTGGTAGTGGTGGGTACCGTGCTGATCGCCGAATCCTTCGACGTGCATGTGCCTAAAGGCTACGTCTACTTCGCCATGGCGTTCTCGCTGGCGGTGGAAGCGGTGAACATCAAGATGCGTACCGCCATCGCGAAAAAGAAGAAACAGCAGGACCCTGTGAAACTGCGCAAGGACATTCCGGGTCAATAATCTTGATCCGCTGCTGAAATGGGGCGTTCGCGCCCCATTTTTTCATCTGCACAAAACTGACTTCATGACAGTTTTGTTTCAAACCCGACTTTAGCTATGCGATGCTGGCGCACAGCCCTTTCGCCAACTACAGCTTAAGTACAAGACGTAGAACGGCACGCGGCAATTCTCATTGGCTCCTGTTGGAGCCCACCCACACGGGGGGCCGAGCATGCTGACCTTGCTCAATCTGCTTTCCGCCGTGACCCTGCTGATCTGGGGCACGCATATCGTCCGTACCGGCATCCTGCGGGTCTACGGTTCCAACCTGCGCCACGTCATCGGGCAAAACATGTCCAAGCGCTGGCTGGCGTTCGTCGCCGGTATCCTGGTGACGGCCATGGTGCAGAGCAGCAACGCCACCGCCATGCTGGTCACATCGTTTGTCGGCCAGGGCCTGATGGGGCTGATGCCTGCCCTGGCGACCATGCTCGGCGCCGACGTCGGGACGGCGCTGATGGCCCGGGTGCTCACCCTGGACCTGTCCTGGCTGTCGCCGCTGCTGATCTTTCTCGGGGTGATCTTCTTCCTCTCGCGCAAGCAGACACGGGCCGGGCAACTGGGTCGGGTCGGGATCGGCCTCGGGCTGATCATCCTCGCCCTGCAATTGATCGTCGAAGCCGCCGGGCCGATTACCCACGCGCAGGGCGTGAAGGTGCTGTTCGCCTCACTGACCGGCGACATCCTGCTCGATGCGCTGGTCGGCGCGTTGTTCGCGATGATTTCCTACTCCAGCCTCGCCGCCGTACTGCTGACCGCCACCCTGGCCGGCGCCGGACTGATCGGCTTGCACGTGGCCATCGGCCTGGTGATCGGCGCCAACATCGGCAGCGGCGTGCTCGCCTTCCTCAGCACCAACATGCAGAACGCCGCCGGACGCCAGGTGGCCCTGGGCAGCCTGTTGTACAAATTGATCGGCCTGTTGCTGATCATCCCGGTGCTCGACCCGCTCGTGTTGTGGATGGACGGCCTGGATTACAGCGCCCAAGGCATGGTCATCAGCTTCCACCTGCTCTACAACGTCAGTCGCTGCCTGATCCTGCTACCGAGCATCGGCCCGATGGCCCGGGTCTGCGCGTGGTTGCTGCCCGAACGTGAAGAGGCCAACGGCAAGGCCACGCCGCGCCACCTGGACCTCGCCGCCCTGGCCACGCCAAGCCTGGCGCTGGCCAACGCGGTGCGGGAAACCCTGCGCCTGGGCGACCTGATCGACAACATGCTCACCGCAATGCTCGAAGTGCTGCGCGGCAAACAGACGGCCATCACCCAGGAAATGCGCAGCCTCAGCGACGACGTCGAGGCGCTCTACAGCGCGATCAAGCTCTGCCTGGCGCAAATGCCCCGCGAAGACCTCAGCGAACAGGACAACCGCCGCTGGGCCGAGATCATCGAGCTGTCGATCAACCTGAAACTGGCCGGCGACCTGATCGAACGCATGTTGCGCAAAGTCCAGCAGCAGAAAACGTCCCAACGTCGCCAGTTCTCCGAAGTGGGCCTGGAAGAACTCACCGGCCTGCATAGCCAACTGATTGCCAACCTGCGCCTGGGCCTGTCGGTATTCCTCAGTGCCGACCCGGAAAGCGCACGCCAATTGCTGCGCGAGAAACGCCGCTTCCGCGCCCAGGAGCGGCGCCTGGCCCATGCCCACGTCAGCCGCCTGCAACGCAAGATCGTACAGAGCCTGGAGACCAGTTCCCTGCATTTGGAACTGATTGCCGACATGAAACGCTTGAACTCATTGTTTTGCAGCAGTGCTTATGTAGTCTTGGAAACGTCCGACACCGGCGCACTGTCCGCCGAAGATATTGCCGACATCACACATTCGCCCTGAACGTAAGACGGCCGCTGAAGTCAGTTAACACTGACCTCACTCGCCAGGAAGCCAGTTATGCGTCGCCTGTTACTCGCCTGCCTGCTCATGGGCTCTGCACACGCCTTTGCCTTTGACCGCCTGCACGTCGAGGGTTACACCTTGCCCAACGGCCTGCAACTGCTGCTCAAGCCGGGCACCGAACGCGGGCATGTGGCGATTCGCCTGGTGGTCGGCGTGGGCCTGGATGACTTCCGCTGCGAAGACAAGGAACTGCCGCACCTGCTCGAACACTTGTTGTTCAGCGGTATCGACGGCGGCGGCGAAGGCGACCTCGAAGAACGCATGCAAGCCCTGGGCGGCGAGTGGAACGCCTACACCAGCAACGCCGACACCACCTTCGTGATCGAGGCGCCCGCGCAAAACCAGCGTAAGGTCCTGGACCTGCTGCGGGCGATCCTCACCCGCACCGAACTGACCGATGCCCATATCAATGCCGCCAAGCAGGTGGTCGAGCGCGAAGACGGCGGCCATTACTCGCACCTGCAACGCCTGCTGGACCGCCAGGACCTGGGCCACACCGCCAGCAACCAATTGGCGGTCGAACTGGGCCTCAAGTGCGCCGAACGCGCCGAGGCCGGCCAGTTGACCCGCGACCAGTTGGAGCAACTGCGCAAAAACTGGTACGCCCCCAACAACATGACGCTGATCATCGTCGGCGACCTCGACAAACTGCTGCCGGCCTATCTGGAACGCACTTATGGCCAACTTGTCCCGGTCGAGCCCACCGAGCATCTGGCCCTGCCGGAAATCCAGCACGCCGCCGCCAACCGCCGTGACCTGATCCATGGCTGGGTCGGCAACGGCGCCAAACTGCACTGGTTGCTCCCCGAGCCGGTACTCGACGACCAGCATGACGAAACCTACAACCTGCTCAAGGACTACCTCGACTGGGCGCTGTATCGCCAACTGCGCCTCAAGCACGGTTTGTCCTACGGCCCGTGGAGCGAACGCGAAGTGCTCGGCGGCGTCGGTTTCCTCAGCCTGAATGCCGACCTCGAACGGGAAAACCTCGCCGAAGCCGAACAGGTGTTGCAAGACCTCACGGCCCAACTGCTCAAGGACGGCCTCGACCCGGCGGCATTCGCCCGCCTGCAAAACGCCGCCATCGCACGCCAGGCCTGGGCCGTGCAGGGCAACAGCGCGCTGGCCGACTATTACTGGAGCGCCTCGGGCGACTATGACAACGGTCACTTCAGCGACCCGGTCAAACGCATCAAGGCCGTGAGCCTGGCGCAGACCAACCAGGCCATGCGCCAACTCTTCAAGCAGCCGGGCTACTGGCGCATCGAGAAACCGCTGCTGAGCTACGACATGCTGAACTGGATCGGCGCCGGTGTGCTCGGGCTGATCGCGATTGGAGTGATCGGCGTGCGCAGTTATCGCAAACGGATCGCGTAATGAGGCACCGCACCCAGGGCTAAGACGTTATTCTGTCTGGGATTTTTCCTACAAAGACTGTGACCGCCGAATGCCGAACCTGAACCACTACATCCAGCGCATCCTCGAACTGATGAAGCGCTACCCAGGGGTGATTGCACTCGGCGGTTTCATCTCGGGGGTGAGCAGCTTCATCCTGGTGGACCGCCAGCAGGGCATGGCCAGCTGGATCGCGGTGATCATGCTGGTGAGCTGGCTGTGGCTGATGCTGGAAAACAGCTTTACCCAGCTGTTCACCAAACTCTTCAAGCGCGAAATCCCCGAACCGCTGCTGCGCTACGCCACCCAGATGATCCACCAGGAAAGTCTGTTTTTCGTGCTGCCGTTCTTTTTCATCACCACCACCTGGAACAGCGGCCAATCGATCTTCACCGGGCTGCTCGGCGCGGCGGCGCTGGTGTCGATCACCGACCCGCTGTACTACAAGTGGCTGGCGCCGAAACGCTCGCTGTTCCTCGCCTTGCACACCTTGACCCTGTTCGCCGCGCTGCTCACCGCGCTGCCGATCATCCTGCACCTGACCACCGCCGAGAGTTACAAGCTGGCCCTCGGCGTGGCCATGGTCCTGTCGATCCCGAGCCTGGCCGTAAGCCTGCCGCTGCGCAGCGTCAAAGGCTGGGCGATGCTGCTCGGGGTCACGGCCGCGATTGGCTGCGCCGGATGGTTCCTACGCAGTTGGGTTCCACCGGCCACCTTGTGGATGACCGAAGTGGCGATCAGCACCCAGTTGCAAGACCGCACACCCGGCGACGATCTCAAAGAGGTCAGCGCCGCCCAACTGCGCAGCGGCGGGCTGTATGCCTATACCGCGATCAATGCCCCGCGCGGGCTGGATGAGCGGATCTACCATGTGTGGAAATTCAACGGCCAGGAAGTCGACCGCATCGCCCTGGATATCCACGGCGGGCGCAAGGAAGGCTACCGCGCCTGGACCCACAAGCAGAACTTCCCGGCCGACTCCGTGGGACGCTGGCAAGTCCGGGTGCTGACCGAGGACGGGCAGGTGATCGGTGTGCTGCGCTTCAAAGTGACTGACACAGCACAAACGGACAACCCAAAGTAAGCTGTATCGTGCTATTACGTAGACATTGTGGATAGCCAGACAAGCTCGGAGCTTATGACCACTCGTACCTCGGCCGGCACAGCCCACCTCGATACGTCCACCGCCCCCCCGTTACTCAGGATTACGGGGGACTGGACGCTTGCCCACTACACAAACCTGAAAAAACTGTCGGACAAACTCGACGGCCAATACGACGCCGGTGCCCGCATCGACCTCAATGGCCTCGGTGCCCTCGACACAGCCGGCGCCTCACTGTTGGTGGAGCTGCTGGGCCCGGACCGCATCGAGCAATCCGCCGAGCAGACCGATTGCAGCCTGTCCGCCGCCGACCGCGCGCTGCTCAAGACTGTCTACCGCTCCCTGAACGATTTCTGCGTACCGGAAAAAGCGCCGGAAGAAGCCGTCGGCATCCAGTTGCTGGCGCGCATCGGTGCCGCGGTGGACACAGTGTGGCTGGACAGCAAGCAACTGCTGGGCTTTATCGGCCTGATCCTGGAAACCTTCGCCCGCAGCATTTTCCGGCCCAAGCGCTGGCGCGTGACGCCGATGGTTGCGCATATCGAACAGACCGGCCTCGACGCCGCGCCCATCGTCGCCTTGCTGACGTTTCTGGTGGGCGCCGTGGTGGCATTCCTCGGTGCCACGGTACTCAAGAGCTTTGGCGCGACAATTTTCACCGTGGACCTGGTGGCGTTCTCCTTCCTACGGGAATTCGGCGTCTTGCTCACCGCGATCCTGATCGCCGGCCGCACCGCCAGTGCCTTTACCGCACAAATCGGCTCGATGAAGGCCAACGAGGAAATCGACGCAATCCGCACCCTGGGCCTGGACCCGATGGAGCTGCTGGTATTGCCCCGGGTACTGGCACTGCTGGTGTCGCTGCCGATGCTGACGTTCCTGGCGATGCTCTCGGGGATTGTCGGCGGCGGGGTGGTGTGTGCGCTGACCCTGGATATTTCGCCGGCGATGTTCCTCTCGCTGCTGCAGTCGGACATTGGCGTGAAGCATTTCCTGGTGGGCATGGTGAAAGCGCCGTTCTTCGCCTTCCTGATCGCCGCCATCGGTTGCCTGGAAGGCTTCAAGGTCAGCGGCAGCGCCGAGTCGGTCGGCGCCCATACCACCTCCAGCGTGGTGCAATCGATTTTTGTGGTGATCGTGCTGGATGCGGTCGCCGCGCTGTTCTTCATGGAGATGAGCTGGTGAGTCGCCGACCCCGAGCGCCCAGCGAGGCGGTGATCGAAGTCCGTGGGCTGTGCAATCGCTTTGGCAGCCAGAGCGTGCATGAAAACCTCGACCTGGATCTGTACAAGGGCGAAATCCTCGCCGTGGTCGGCGGTTCCGGCAGCGGCAAGTCGGTGCTGTTGCGCAGCATCGTCGGCCTGCGCCGGCCCAGCGCAGGCGAGGTACGGGTATTCGGCAAGGACTTGTCGAACCTGCCGGAGCATGAGCGCTCCCTGGTGGAACGACGCTTTGGCGTACTGTTCCAGAAGGGCGCGCTGTTTTCCTCGCTGACGGTGACCGAGAACGTCGCGCTGCCGCTGATCGAACACGCCGGCCTGAGCCGCGCCGACGCCGAGCACCTGGCTGCGGTCAAACTGGCCCTGGCCGGGTTGCCGTTGTCGGCGGCCGACAAATACCCGGCGTCGCTGTCCGGCGGCATGATCAAGCGTGCAGCCCTGGCCCGCGCCCTGGCGCTGGACCCGGACATCCTGTTCCTCGACGAACCCACCGCCGGGCTCGACCCGATCGGCGCCGCGCAATTCGACCAACTGATCCTGACCCTGCGCGATGCGCTGGGCCTGAGTGTGTTCCTGGTCACCCATGACCTGGACACGCTGTACACCATCACCGACCGCGTGGCGGTGCTGGCGCAGAAGAAAGTGCTGGTGGCCGATGCCATCGATGTCGTCTCGGAAACCGACGACGCCTGGATTCACGAATATTTCCACGGCCCCCGGGGCCGCGCGGCATTGGATGCCGCTCAACCGCTCAACGAGGTATGACATGGAAACCCGAGCCCATCATGTGATGATCGGTCTGTTCAGCGTGATTGTGGTGGTCGGCGCGATGCTGTTCGGCCTGTGGCTGGCCAAGTCCAGCGTCGACACCGCGTTCCAGGATTACGAAGTGATTTTCAACGAGGCGGTCAGCGGCCTGTCCCAGGGCAGCTCGGTGCAGTACAGCGGGATCAAGGTGGGCGATGTCATCAGCCTGCGCCTGGACCCCAAAGACCCGCGCCGCGTGCTCGCGCGCATCCGCCTCTCCGGGCAGACGCCGATCAAGGAAGACACCCAGGCCAAACTGGCGCTGACCGGCATCACCGGCACATCGATCATCCAGCTCAGCGGTGGCACACCGCAAAGCCCGAAACTCAAGGGCAAGGACGGCAACCTGCCGGAGATCATTGCCTCGCCATCGCCAATCGCGCGGTTGCTGACCAACAGCAACGACCTGATGACCAGCATCAACCTGCTGCTGCACAACGCCAACGAAATGTTCTCCGCGCAGAATGTCGAGCGCATCAGCAACACCCTGGACCACCTGGAACAAACCACCGGCGCGATTGCCGAGCAGCGCGGTGATATCAAGGTGGTGATGCAGCAACTGATGCAGGTCAGCAAGCAGGCCGGTGCCGCCCTGGAGCAGACCACTGCGCTGATGCGCAATGCCAACGGCCTGCTCAACGATCAAGGCAAGCAGGTCTTCGGCAGCGCCGAACAAGCGATGAAATCCCTTGAGCAAAGCACCGCGACCATCAATACCTTGCTGACCGATAACAAGAACTCGGTGAACAGCGGCATGCAGGGCCTCAACGAACTGGCGCCGGCCGTGCGCGAACTGCGCGAAACCCTCGGTTCGCTGCGCGCCATCTCCCGCCGCCTGGAAGCCAACCCCAGCGGTTACCTGCTGGGCAGCGACAAGAACAAGGAGTTCACGCCATGAAGCGTGCTTACCAACTGATCGCCCCCGTGGCCCTGGCGCTGGTCAGCGCGTGCTCGATCCTGCCCAAGCCCGATCCGTCCGACGTCTATCGCCTGGCCTCGGCCCCGGCGGCCACCCAAGCAGCGCCGGTAGCCTGGTCGCTGCGCGTGACCAAGCCGCAGACCAGCGAGTTCCTCGACAGCCCGCGCATTGCCGTGGTGCCCCAGGGTGATCTGATCAGCAGCTACGCCAACTCACGCTGGAGCGACCCGGCGCCGGTGCTGCTGCGCAACCGCTTCATGGATGGCTTCCAGCGCGATGGCCGGGTGACACTGCTGAGCAGCGACGAGACCAACCTGCAGGCCGACTACGAGTTGGGCGGGCAATTGCAGGCGTTCCAGAGCGAATACCGCGGCAACGCAGTGGAGGTGGTGATCCGCCTGGATGCGCGGCTGGTGCGCGGCAGTGATCAGCGGATCATTGCCAGCCGCCGGTTTGAAGTGCGCCAGCCAGTCGGCGACAACAAAGTACCGGCGGTGGTGGCCGGGTTTGGGCTGGCGGGGGATCAGTTGAACAAGCTGGTGGTGGATTGGGTGGTGGCGCAGGGCAACACTGCGCCGAAACGCTGAGGGCCTCATCGGGAGCAAGCTCCCTCCCACAGTTGACCGCGTTTCGTCAGGATGA
Organism: Pseudomonas sp. GW704-F2; assembly: GCF_059423025.1. Classification (NCBI taxonomy): domain Bacteria; kingdom Pseudomonadati; phylum Pseudomonadota; class Gammaproteobacteria; order Pseudomonadales; family Pseudomonadaceae; genus Pseudomonas; species Pseudomonas sp. GW704-F2. The sequence goes on from NZ_JBWKXO010000045.1 coordinate 22,423, forward strand.
ATACGGTTGAATGTGGGAGGGAGCTTGCTCCCGATAGCCATCCAAGCCTTAACCGAAAAACCAGTAGCACACCGCAATCGCCGCCACCACACCGGCAAACTCCGCCAGCAATGCACAACCCACCGCATGCCTTGCCCGCTGAATGCCCACCGAGCCGAAATACACCGCCAACACATAGAAGGTGGTCTCGGTACTGCCCTGAACCGTCGCCGCCACCAATGCCGGGAAGCTGTCGACGCCCTGGGTCTGCATGGTCTCGATCAACATCGCCCGTGCGGCACTGCCGGAGAACGGCTTGACCATCGCGGTCGGCAGCGCGTCGACGAAGCGCGTGTCCAGGCCAGTCCAGGCCACCACATGACGAATGCCTTCCAGGCCAAAGTCCAGCGCGCCAGACGCACGCAACACGCCCACCGCGCAAAGCATCGCCACCAGGTATGGCAGCAGGTTCTTGGCGACGTCGAAGCCTTCTTTGGCCCCTTCGACAAACGCCTCGTACACCTTCACCTTGCGCAACGCGCCGACCAGCAGGAACAGCATGATCAGGCCAAACAGCGTCAGGTTGCCGAGGATCGACGACAGCCCGGCCAGCGCCGTGGCGGACAAGGTCGCCAGCAATGCCATGAAGCCGCCCAGCAGCAGTGCGCCCGGGATCAAATAGGCCAGCACCACCGGGTCCCACAGCCGCAGGCGCTGCATCACCGCCACCGAGAGCAAGCCCGTCAGGGTCGACGCGCTGGTGGCCAGCAGGATCGGCAGGAACACCAGCGTCGGGTCGGCCGCGCCTTGCTGGGCGCGGTACATGAAGATGGTCACCGGCAACAGCGTCAGCGAGGACGCGTTGAGCACCAGGAACAGAATCTGCGCGTTACTCGCGGTATTGGGGATCGGGTTGAGTTCCTGCAACGCCTTCATGGCTTTCAGGCCGATGGGCGTGGCGGCGTTGTCCAGGCCCAGGCCGTTGGCGGCGAAGTTGAGGGTGATCAGGCCGATGGCCGGGTGGCCGGCCGGCACTTCCGGCATCAGCCGGCGGAACAGGGGGCCCAGGGCCTTGGCCAACCAATTGACGATCCCGGCTTTTTCGGCGATGCGCAAAAACCCCAGCCATAACGTCAGGGTGCCGAACAGCAACACCATGACCTCCACCGACAATTTGGCCATGGCGAAAATGCTTTCCACCATCGCCGCAAAAATCCCAGCGTTACCGCCCACCAGCCATTGCGCCAGTGCTGACACCATTGCCACGACAAAGAAGCCAAGCCACAGGCCATTGAGCATCAGTTGAATCCCCCGAAAGATGGGGCGAATGATAGCGGGGCTGGCAGAAACGACAAACCCCGGATTTCCCGGGGTTTGTTCGCATCAGGCTGGCCTCAGCCGCGGCTGGTCTCACCGACCGGCAGCACTTGCTTGGTGCGCCAGTGCGGCAGGGAGTTCCAGTAGCGCTCGCCCTTGGCATCGTCGTACATGCCTTCCCAACGGGAGATGACCAGTACCGCCAGGGCGTTGCCGATCACGTTGAGCGCGGTACGCGCCATGTCCATGACGCGGTCGACACCGGCAATGAACGCCAGGCCTTCCAACGGAATGCCCACGCTGCCCAGCGTCGCCAGCAACACCACGAAGGACACGCCCGGCACACCGGCGATGCCCTTGGAGGTGACCATCAGCGTCAGCACCAGCATCAGTTGCTGGCCGACCGACAAATCAATGCCATACAGCTGGGCGATAAAGATCGCCGCGATGCTCTGGTACAGGGTCGAACCATCGAGGTTGAACGAATAACCGGTCGGCACCACGAAGCTGCAGATGGCCTTCGGCGCGCCGTAGGCTTCCATCTTCTCGATCACACGCGGCAGCACGGTTTCCGAACTGGCGGTGGAGTAGGCCAGCACCAGCTCATCCTTGAAGATACGCATCAGCTTGATCACCGAGAAGCCGAACAGGCGTGCGATCAGGCCCAGGACCACAAAGGCGAAGAACAGGATGGCGACGTAAACCAGAATCACCAGCTTGGCCAGTGGCAGCAGGGAAGCGAAGCCGAAGTTGGCGACGGTCACCGCGATCAGCGCGAACACACCGATAGGCGCGTACTTCATGATCATGTGGGTGACTTTGAACATGCTCTCGGACACGCCCTGGAACATCGTCACCAACGGTTCGCGCAGCTCAGGCTTGAGGCTCGACAGGCCCAGGCCGAACAGCACGGAGAAGAAGATGATCGGCAGCATCTCGCCACGCGCGACGGCGGCAAAGATGTTCGACGGGATCAGGTTGAGGATGGTCTGGACGAACGCATGCTCATGCTGCACTTCCGCCGCGGTCGCCTGGTACTTGGAGATGTCCACGGTACCCAGCGTACTCATGTCGATGCCCGCACCGGGGTGGAACACGTTGGCCAGCAACAGGCCGACCACGATGGCGATGGTGGTGACGATTTCGAAGTAAAGGATGGTTTTGACACCGATGCGCCCGAGCTTTTTCGCGTCACCGACACCGGCAATGCCGACGATCAGCGAAGAAATCACAATCGGGATCACGATCATCTTGATCAGGCGGATAAAGATATCGCCCGCTGGCTGCAGCACATTACTGATCCACCAGGCCTTTTCAGCACTGAAATGGTTGAGCACGGCACCGATTGCGATACCCAGCACCAAACCGATGAGGATCTGCCAGGCGAGGCTTAGCTTTGCCTTCTTCATGTCATTACCCTTACTTCAAGTGAACTTAAGGCAAATGCGCCAGCTGCAACGCCCGGAAGCGAAAAAGTGTGTGCATCTGCCTCCGTAGAAGGTCACCGCCGCATGGCCGAAATGGCTTACTGGCAGGCGAAAAAAGGCGCAACTATTCCCATGCAAGGAGGCGACGTCTAATGCCGTAAACGCCTACCCTATGCCGAATCGGCATGGCTTTTTTTAAGAATAACTGTCCGAACGGTCAGTTCAAATGCGACATTTTGCCCGGTGAATATGCCGTGAACCGGTCAAATCAGGCTCGCTCAGAGATTCAGGACAACCTGGGAGCGTTGGCAAAAATGCCCGTGCTTTCAGCGGTACATTGACTGAAATGTCCTATGGCGCGGGCAAAATTTTCTCGATAGATGGTCGCCCCGACATACCCAGTAATGATTGGGCTCGGGCGAAAAGAAGACTCTCGGCTATGAGCGGCATAAGAGGCGGGGGTGAACGTCATAAGCGCGCCGCAAGTCCAGCAAGCTCGAGAGCGTGTGGACTTGCGGCGCAGCTTTTCACCTGACCCGGCCCTTGCGCAGGCACTCCCTGTCCCCGTAGGTCGCGCCGATCGCGAAGGATCAGAGCAACCCGGCCCCCTGGTCATGCATCACCCTTGGCGAGCGATGCAAACAGAAAGAAGCGCACAGGCTTCTTTCTATGGACGCCGGTCCCGTAGACGACAAATGCATCAGACGGAACCTAGTACCAATTCGGATCTTTCTTAAGCTGCTCCATCAGCAGCTTTTGCATGCCTGCATCCGGCTTACCGATAAACCGGTAATCGGCGTGCCGGGTCGGGGACTTGTCCGCCGGCAGGCCGGCCGGGACTTCCACCAACATGGCGTAGGCATCTTCCTTGTCGTAACTGAAGGCGACGATCAGGCGCTTGTTTCGGCAGGTGTCTGCGGTTTCGCAGAGCGGCCCGACCAAGTACTTGTCGCCACCTTCTTCGACGGCATTCATTTGCTCGGCGGCGCCGGACAGGTTCATGACCCATTCCGGCAGGCGCTCTTCTTTCTTCACCACGCTTTGCCAGGTTTCACGGTACTGCGGGTCCGCGCCGAGCAATTCGTTGGCGCGGCTCTGGCCGTCGTGAGCGGCCATCGCCAAGCCGCTGCCGCCCAGGAGCAGGACGGCAGCCATGGTTTTGAGGGACAAACGGGTCATATTCAGCCTCGGCCGCGACGACCAAAGAAGAACGAAGCGATGAACATCACCAGGAAGACCACAAACAGGATCTTGGCGATACCCGTGGCGGTGCCCGCGATACCACCGAAGCCCAGGACTGCAGCCACAATGGCGATGATCAGAAATGTGATTGCCCAACTCAACATGGTGATTCTCCTTACGCTTTTATAGGGGGTGACAGCGGTACTGCCGTGCAATCGCTCAACTCAAGCGACCTTTTTATTGCCTAGAACACCCAACGTTCCTGGGATGGCAGTTCATTCAGGGCAGACGCCTGGTCAACCATCCGCAGTTGGGGAACGGTTACATCGGCAGAAACGCTGCCAACGGAACGGCTATCAATGGAACGAAAGTGGGTCTGGGTCATCGCCGGACGTTCGAAATGCGGGGTTTGCTGCTGACTCTGCTGCCAATGCTGCAGCTGCTGGCCGCCAATCAACGTGACCATCAAGGCCAGGCTGGCGAACAGGCCTTGTTGCAAGCGCAGTGGCGATACATGCAGTGAGCTGAGGCTTGGGCGAGTCATGCTGCTTTCTCCCGCATTTTGATTATTCGTTAGGAGAGCTATTGCAGAGCGCATGCCAGTTTTTTTACAAAATAATATTCAACTAAATCAATCAGTTAGATATATGCGACCGGAGCAAAGCCCAGCATCCTGCACGATGGCCGCCTGGGCGCCGTGCGAAATGCACGATCGCCAGCGGTCGGATCGACGGATAGAAAACCCATCGTGCGTTGCCGAAGTGGCAAGAAGGCATGAAAACGCCATTGGGCGCAGGCTTTGTAGGAATGCAGGCAGATAGCTGCACGACGTTGCGTTTTATCGATCAGAATGAACCATGCAACTTGCCCGATTATTCCGGGACTAAACACCATCATTCATATTAAGGAGCGCGGGACAGATGGAATCAGCCAAGGAACTTCAAGGCCGCATTCTTTTGGTGGACGACGAATCCGCAATCCTTCGTACCTTCCGTTATTGCCTGGAAGATGAGGGCTACACCGTAGCCACCGCCAACAGCGCCGCCCAGGCCGATGCCTTGATGCAACGCCAGGTGTTCGACCTGTGCTTCCTCGACCTGCGCCTGGGCGAGGATAACGGCCTGGATGTGTTGGCGCAGATGCGTATCCAGGCGCCGTGGATGCGCGTGGTGATTGTGACCGCGCATTCCGCCGTCGACACCGCCGTGGATGCCATCCAGGCCGGCGCGGCTGATTATCTGGTCAAACCGTGCAGCCCCGACCAACTGCGCCTGGCCACCGCCAAACAGCTGGAAGTGCGCCAGCTCTCCGCGCGCCTGGAAGCACTGGAAGGCGAGGTGCGCCAACCGAAAGACGGTCTCGACTCCCACAGCCCGGCGATGATGGCGGTGCTGGAAACTGCGCGCCAAGTGGCCGGGACTGACGCCAACATCCTCATCCTCGGCGAGTCCGGCACCGGTAAAGGCGAGCTGGCGCGGGCCATTCATGGCTGGAGCAAGCGCTCGAAGAAATCCTGCGTCACCATCAACTGCCCGTCGCTGACGGCGGAGCTGATGGAAAGCGAACTGTTCGGCCATAGCCGCGGAGCCTTTACCGGCGCCAGCGAAAGCACCTTGGGCCGGGTCAACCAAGCGGATGGCGGCACGCTGTTTCTCGACGAGATCGGCGATTTTCCCCTCACTCTGCAACCCAAGTTGCTGCGTTTTATCCAGGACAAGGAATACGAGCGCGTGGGCGACCCGGTCACCCGGCGCGCCGATGTACGCATCCTCGCGGCCACCAACCTGAATCTCGAAGACATGGTGCGCGACGGCCGCTTCCGCGAAGACTTGCTGTACCGCCTCAACGTCATCACCTTGCACCTGCCGCCGTTGCGCGAACGCAGCGAAGACATCCTGGCCTTGGCCGACCGCTTCCTCGCCCGCTTCGTCAAGGAATACGCGCGACCAGCGCGGGGCTTCAGCGATGAGGCACGCGAAGCGCTGCTCAACTACCGATGGCCGGGCAATATCCGCGAGCTGCGCAACGTGGTGGAGCGCGCGAGCATTATCTGCCCGCAGGAAAAAGTCGAAATCAGCCACCTCGGGATGGCCGAACAGCCGACCAACAATGCCCCCCGTATCGGTGCAGCGTTGAGCCTGGACGAGCTGGAAAAAGCGCATATCGGCGCGGTACTTGCCACCAGCGACACCCTGGATCAGGCGGCCCGCACCCTGGGCATCGACGCGTCGACGCTGTACCGCAAACGCAAACAGTACAACCTGTGAGCGGCACCCTATGAAGTTAGCGATGACATTGCGCACTCGGTTATTCCTGAGTATCTCAGCGCTGATCACCGTCGCCCTGCTGGGGTTGATCCTGGGCCTGGTCAGCGTGATGCAGATGGCCAAGACCCAGGAGTCGTCGATCCGCAGCAACTTCATCACCCTCGACCTGGGACTCAAACTGCGCCAGAGCCTGGGCGATCAGTTGATGATGATGCTCGAACAGCGCCCCAATCCCGAGGCGCTGCAAGCGTCCGAACAGCGTTACTTCGAGCTGCTCGACCAAGGCATTGCGCATGAACAGCGCGACGGGAACAGCAGCGGTTTCAGCCGGGCCCGGGCCGACTATCAGCGCTTCCTGGCGGCTTTTGACGAGTCTCAACAAGCGTCCCCACCGCCCGGCAGCAAAGAGAAAATCACCGAAACCTTCAATGTCCTGCGCAACGGCCTGATCGCCGAGCACAAGCAGGCCTTGGAAAACATCAGCGCCAGCGAACATAAATCCCGCGAGCGCGCCTTGTTGATCGCCGGGCTGCTGGGGTTGGTTGGCCTCGCAGTGTTGATCATCGGCTTTGTTACCGCCCATGGCATCGCCCGACGGTTTGGCGGGCCGATCGAAGCACTGGCCAAGGCCGCCGACAAGATCGGGCAAGGCGATTTCGAAGTGACCCTGCCCATTTCTTCGGCAGCGGAAATGAACCAACTGACCCGACGCTTCGGCATCATGGCCGAAGCCTTGCGCCAGCATCAGGCAACCAATATCGATGAGTTGCTCGCCGGCCAGCAGCGCCTGCAGGCGGTACTCGACAGTATCGACGACGGCCTGTTGATGATTGACCGGCAAGGCCGCCTGGAACACCTCAACCCAGTGGCACAGCGCCAGTTGGGCTGGGACGAGGAACGTCTCGGCCAGGGCCTGGGCGAGGCGCTGGGTCGCCCGGAAATGGACGATCAGTTGCAACTGGTGCTGCGCGGCGGCAGCCTGGAGCGCGCGCCGGACGACCTGGAAGTGGAAGTCGAGGGCGAACTGCGCCTGCTGACCTACAGCCTGACGCCGGTGAGCCACACCCAGGGGCATATCCTCGGTGCCGTGATGGTGCTGCATGACGTCACCGAACAGCGCGCCTTTGAACGGGTACGCAGCGAGTTCGTGTTGCGCGCCTCCCACGAATTGCGCACGCCGGTGACCGGCATGCACATGGCCTTCGGCTTGTTCCGCGAACGCGCGAAGTTTCCCGCGGAGTCCCGTGAAGCGGACCTGCTGGATACGGTCAATGAAGAAATGCAGCGCCTGATGCAGTTGATCAATGACCTGCTCAACTTTTCGCGCTACCAGAACGGCATGCAAAAACTCACCCTGGCCCCGTGCGATGTCACCGACCTGCTGGAGCATGCACGGGCGCGCTTTGCCGAGCCGGCGAATGCACAACACATCGAACTGCTGGTAGAAGCCCAGCCCGACCTGCCTCGGCTGTATGCCGACCAGGCGCAACTGGAACGCGTGCTCGACAACCTGTTGGGCAACGCCCTGCGCCATACCGCCGAGGGCGGGCAGATCCGTCTGCAGGCACGACGCCATGGCGAGCGGGTGATCATCAGCGTTGAGGACAACGGCGAAGGTATCGCCTATGGTCAACAAGGGCGCATCTTCGAACCCTTCGTGCAGGTGGGCCGCAAGAAAGGCGGCGCCGGCCTGGGGCTGGCGCTGTGCAAGGAGATCGTGCAACTGCACGGCGGCCGCATGGGCGTGTATTCGCGGCCGGGGCAGGGCACGCAGTTCTACATGGCGTTGCCGCTGTAGCAATTAACGCCGGTCGAGGGCACGCAGGATCGCGGCACTCTCGGCATCCGGCGTGCCATCGAACAGCGCAGGGCGGAAGTGCATCTGGAACGCGGCGAGCACATGGCGCGTGGCGACGTCCAGCTCACCGGTCTGCGGCGTCTGGTAGCCCAGGTGCGCCAACGCTTCCTGGAACCAGGTGATGCTCGGCAGGTCCGTGGCGTACTGCGCCTGGAAGCGTGCCACTGCCTGCGCGTCGGGCCAGACGCCCAAGCCTTTCTCGGCCAGGCGCTTCCATGGGAACAACGGCCCCGGGTCCAGCTTGCGCAGCGGCGCGATATCGCTGTGACCGATGATGTTTCTGGGGTCGATGCCGTTGCGCGTGCTGATGTCCTTGAGCAACACCTCCAGGGATTTCACCTGCGCTTCGGAATACGGGTACCACACGCGGCCCGTCGGCGTGTCGCGGAACCCCGGGTTGACGATCTCGATCCCGATGGAGCTGGAGTTCAGCCAGGTGCGGCCCATCCACTCGCTTTCCCCGGCATGCCAGGCGCGCTGGCTTTCATCCACCAGCTTGTAGATGGTGCCCGAAGCGTCGTCGCCGATCAGGTAATGGCTGCTGACCTGACCATGGGTCAGCAGCGCCAGGGAGCGTTCGAGGTTGGTCGAGGTGTAATGGACGACCACGAACTGCACGCGGTTGTCATGGTTGACCGAAGGGTGGCTGGTATCCAGGCGCGGGCCGCTGGCGCAGCCGCTGAGCAGGAGGAACACAAAGGCGAAGTACACGGATTTCATGGCGGATAACGTTACGCTGAAGACGATAATGCAACAGTGTAACGTACCGTTTGTGGCCCGAACGTCAAATTACAAAATGGAACATCTTTTAGGCCGCCTGCACCCGGTTACGTCCCGCTGCCTTGGCCCGGTACAACGCCTCGTCGGCGCGCTTGAGCGCCAGGTCGCTGCGCTCGCCGGGCTGGAACTGCGCCACGCCCATCGACACCGTGATCGTCACCGGCTCGCCCTTGAAGTGGAACGGGCAGACTTCAATCGCCGCGCGCAGCGCTTCGCCGGCGGCGAGGGCATTCGCCAGGGATGAGTCGGGCATCAGCAACACAAACTCTTCGCCGCCGAAGCGCGCAATGAAGTCGCCGGGGCGCAGGCGCTTGCGCAGCACGCTGGCGATGATTTTCAGCACTTTGTCCCCGGCCAGGTGCCCGTAACCGTCGTTGATACGCTTGAAGTGATCGAGGTCCAGCATCGCCAGCGACAGGCTGTTGCCGCGCTGATGCCAGAGGTTGACCTCATGGTCCAGGCGCTCGCTCCACGCGGCACGGTTGGGCAAGCCGGTAAGCGGATCGACCAACGCTTTCTGGCGCTGTACTTCGAGGTGATCGCGATAACCCTGGGCCTCCTGCTCCATATTGGCGACGCGTTCGGCGAGCCCTTTCAAGCGCTCCGCCACTTCCTGCTCGCGCAGGTCACGCTGCTGCTGGTGCTGGTCCATGGTGCCGAGCAGGCCTTCAAGGTGGCTTTCCAATACCTGCTTGAGGCTGTCCAGGTCGGCGGCGCCCTGCACACTGCTTTGCAGGCCGTCGACCTGTTCGCGGATTTGCGTGTCCAGCTCACGGGCGGCCGAGCGACTGTCGGCATAGCCTTCGCTGGCCGTCTGCAGATGGCCCTGGAACGCTTCGAGGCGTTCGTTGAGCTGCTTGAGGTAGGCCTCGAACTCATGCTGGCCGCTGTCGGTGATCGCCAGCATCAGCGTGGCCAGGTCATCGAGGATCGGCAGCAGTTCGTACCAGTTCAAACCATGGGCCAGGCGCTCGCGCATGGCTTCGGCCTGGGGCCGGTGGCGCTCGGGCAGGGACAGGTCTTCCAGCAGGCCAAGCAAGGTGTCTTCAATGTGTTTGGCCACGGAGCTGTAGGACGGCTCCGGCGAATCGGGCAGGGCGTAGATTGCGTCCGCCAGCAGCTCGTCCGGGTCCGGCGCGTCCAGCACCGGCGGCAGTGACAGGCTGCCGATGACGGTTTGTTGCGGTGCATCGACCTGAACCGGCGGTGGTTCGATAAGCGCGGCGAGTGCGCTTTCGGCGCCAGGTTCTGGCGCCGCTGCTGGAAGCGCGGCAGGCGCCGCCACTTCGACGGGCCGGGCGATCGGCGTGGGCTGGGGCGCGGCTTCGGGGGCGACGACCGGGCTCACGACCTCGGCCGCCGTGGCCGCCTTGGCCGCTGCCACCGGTTCCGGCGGGGGCGGGGCCGAGCCTTGCGGCAACGGCGCGAACGCCCGCAGGGCCTGGGCCAACTCGTCGGACTGGGGCGGCGGTGCCGCCTCGGCGACGGGTTCGGGCACCGGCCTGGCGGCGGCGGGCGCAGAAGGCGCAGAAGGCGGCGGCGCGGGCTCGCCGGTCGGCGCCTCACTCGCAACTTCCTTGGCGCCAAACAGACGCTGCAACAGGCCGGGACCGGGGCGTGGTGTTTCGCCGTCCGGTTCCAGGTTATTCAACGCCTGCCCTTGCAGGTTGCTCAACTCACTGAGCAACAGCGGGATCTCGCGCGCCTGGCCCACGCGGCTATCCAGCTGCTTGGCGAAGGTTTTCAACGGGCGGGCCACCTCGCGGGGCAGCGGCAGTTTCTGCAACTGCGCAACCAGGGCCGTGAGCGCGCTGCTCATCTGGTCAATCCGGGTTTCGCGACGCTGCTCCGAATCCAGTACGGCTTTTTCCAGGCGCGGCAGCAATGCGGCGAGGGCGGCATCCATGTCGTCGCTGCGCACCACGTCGCGCATTTCCTTCATGCATTGATCGACCGCACGGTCGGTGCCTTCAGCGGCCAACGTACTGCGCACCAAGCCTCGGCGCAGCAGGTCGAGGCGGGCGGCCCAGCGGCGTTCGAGTTTGTCTTGTTGATCGATGCTTTTAAGGTATTTCTCTTTCCAGCGCTGGGCTTCGTCGCTCATGCAAGGGGTCCGCGAGGGCCGGGGCTCAACGCGGGCAATGCATCCACCGTGAGCGAACCCGGCAGACGAATCTCTACCGCGACCGGCAGGTGATCGGAGATGGGCTGCGCCAGCACCTGCACACTTTCAAGCGTGAGGGTCGGACTGAGCAGGATGTGATCAAGACAGCGTTGCGGGCGCCAGCTGGGGAACGTGGCTTCGACTTGCGGCGCCAGCAACCCAAGGTCACGCAACGGGGAATTCTGCAGCAGGTCGGTGGCATGGGTGTTCATGTCACCCATCAACACCTGATGCTTGTAGCCGCCAATCAACTCACGCACGTAGGCCAACTGCAGGTTGCGGGTACGTCCCCCGAGCGCCAGGTGCATCATCACCACCACCAGGGCTTCCGGACCTTGGCCAAAACGCACGAGGATCGCGCCACGACCCTTGGGGCCCGGCAATGGGTGATCTTCGATGGCCGATGGCTTCAGGCGGCTGAGCACGCCGTTGCTGTGCTGCGCCAGACGCCCGAGGTTGCGATTGAGTTGCTGATACCAGTAGGGAAATGCACCCAACTGGGCCAGGTGTTCCACCTGGTTGATGTAGCCGGAGCGAATGCTGCCGCCGTCGGCTTCCTGCAAGGCGACCAGGTCGAAGTCGCCCAACAGGTCGCCGATCTTCTGCAGGTTGCCCGCCCGCCCGTTGTGGGGCAGCAAGTGCTGCCAGCCACGGGTGAGGTAGTGCCGGTACTTCTCGGTACTGATACCCACCTGGATATTGAAGCTGAGCAGCCGCAGGCGGCTGTCCGCCGGCAGGCCCGTGGATTCCAGGTGAGCTTCGTTGACCTGCGGGTCATGCAGACCGACAACGCGTTCGGTACCCCAGCGACGCATGGCAGGCCCCTTACTTGGCGGCGCGTTCTTTGGCGATCAACTGGTCGGCCACATTGAGGGTCGCTTCAGGACCGCCGGTGGTGCCCAGGTCGAAACGGTACTTACCGTTGACGATCATGGTCGGAACGCCTTGCACGCCATAAGCCACGGCGAGTTTCTTGGCGGCTTCGATCTGGCCCTTGATGGCGAAGGAATTGAAGGTGGCCAGGAACTTGTCCTTGTCGACACCTTGGGTCGCGACGAAGTCAGCCATGTCCTCAGGCTTGGTCAGGCGCTTGCCTTGTTTCTGGATCGCCTCGAAGACAGCGTTGTGAACCTTGTGCTCGACACCCATGGCCTCCAGGGTCAGGAACAGTTGGCCGTGGGCATCCCATGGGCCGCCGAACATGGCAGGGATGCGTTTGAAGTTCACGTCCTTGGGCAGCTTCTCAACCCATGGGTTGATGGTTGGCTCGAAGGCGTAGCAATGCGGGCAGCCGTACCAGAACAGCTCCACCACTTCGATCTTGCCCGGCACCGAAACCGGCACAGGGTTGGCCAATTCCACGTAGGTTTTACCGGCTTCAAGCGGCACGTCGGCGGCTTGTGCGGTCATGCCGAAGAGGCTGGCGGTGACGAGAGCGGCGCTGAGGATCAGATTACGCATGCTTTACTCCTGGACAAATAAAGTCGCCTCACGCGACCTTTGTTGTGACAGGTCTGCGCGGGCATGAGTTCGTTAGTGTAACGGCACCGGCCACAAAAAAGGGCGGCCTAGGCCACCCTTTTTATGCTTGCATCAACGGATTAATCGAGCGTTAACGCAGCCCTCGATCAGTGCAGCCCCTGAATGTATTGGGAAACCGCTTCGATGTCCTTGTTGCTCAGCTTGGCGGCAATGCTCTGCATGATTTTGGTATCGCCGTCGTTGGTGCGATTACCTTCACGGAAGTCCGTCAGTTGCTTGGCGACGTACTGCGCATGCTGGCCACCCACATGCGGGAAGCCCGCAGCGGCGTTGCCCACGCCGTTAGGCGAGTGGCAACCGATGCAGGAAGGCATGCCTTTGTCGAGGTTGCCGCCACGGAACAGTTCTTCGCCACGGGCCACTTGCTTCGGATCAGCAGCTCCCACACTGCCTTTCTGGCTGGAAAAATAGGCCGCGATATCGGCCAGATCCTGATCGCTGAGGTTGGTCAGCAAGCCGGTCATTTCCAGGACCGTGCGCTTGCCGTCCTTGATGTCGTGCATCTGCTTGGTCAGGTAACGCTCACCCTGGCCGGCCAGTTTAGGGAAGTTCGGCGCCGGGCTATTACCATCCGGTCCATGGCAAGCACCACACACGGCGGCTTTCGCCTGACCCGCAGCAGCGTCGCCTGCAGCATGGGCAACACCGGTGATGCCCAAGGTCAACAGCAGACTCACGATCAGTTTGTTCATCAGCTAATCCAACTACGGCTAAGGGTTTAAGAGTTATCTAACCGGGTTTACTCACCATCCACTCAATGATGGCCTGGTAATCCTCGGTACTGCAGTCCATGCACAAACCACGCGGCGGCATTGCCTTGAAACCCTGGGTCACGTGTTGCACCAGCGTGTCCATGCCTTGCGCCAGTCTGGGCGCCCAGGCTGCCTGGTCACCCCGCTTCGGGGCGTTCGGCAGTTGGCCGGCATGGCAAGCCACGCAAACTCGGTTGTACACCGCTTCCGGTTCCTGTGTAGCCTGAGCGCCGTAAAGCGGCATCAAGACACCGACAGCAAGCAACCATCTGGTCATACATCGACCTTTTCAGGGTTTGGGAGCGTTTTGCGTTCTAATGCGCAATAAAGGTCTATCACTCCCGTGAACTTCATCCTTCGCTGGGACAAAGCACACACAAAATCTGCGGCATTATATACTGGCGCTACTGAAACGGAAACGACACCGCTTGCCGCACCCTTTTTCGGCACCGCCCACATCGGAAATCTCATGCAACTCAAGAACCCCATCCTCGGCCTGTGCCAACAGTCCACGTTCATGCTCAGCGCCGCCAAAGTGGACCAATGCCCCGATGACGAGGGCTTTGAAGTCGCCTTTGCCGGCCGTTCCAACGCGGGCAAATCCAGCGCCCTGAACACCTTGACCCATGCCAGCCTGGCGCGCACCTCGAAAACCCCGGGCCGCACGCAGCTGCTCAACTTCTTCAAGCTAGACGATGATCGGCGTCTGGTCGACCTTCCAGGCTACGGTTATGCAAAAGTACCTATCCCGCTGAAGCTGCACTGGCAGCGTCACCTCGAGGCTTATCTGGGTGGCCGGGAGAGTTTGAAGGGTTTGATCCTGATGATGGACATCCGTCATCCAATGACCGACTTCGACCTGCTGATGCTCGACTGGGCAGTCGCCAGCGGCATGCCGATGCATATCCTGCTGACCAAAGCCGACAAACTGACCTATGGCGCCGCCAAGAACACGCTGTTGAAGGTGCAGGCGGAAATCCGCAAAGGTTGGGGTGACACCATCACCATCCAGCTGTTCTCGGCGCCAAAGCGCCTGGGCCTGGAAGAAGCCTACACCGTGCTGGCCGACTGGATGGAATTGGCCGACAAGGGCGCAGAAACCGCGGAGTGACTTTTGCGCAGGCAAAAAAAACCCCGGACTTCGTATGGGGAGGGGAAGTTCGGGGTTCAAGCTCCGGACCGCTAGGGCGGGGTCCAGATATCTGCCAACACTTAACACAACATAGGAGCATTGAAGGGCTTCACCGCCCATTCAGTAACTCTGAGTGGCATTTCATGAGTTAAGTTCCGGCACGTACAAAAAACTATTTGCAATAAGCGACGGCGTTTTCGGGTCTAAAGCGTTCTGCCACCACCCTCGGCGGTGGCAGAACCGCGCTATCAGTGCGCTTCGTCCCAGTTATCACCCACGCCCACTTCCACCAGCAGCGGCACATCCAGCGTCGCCGCGTGGCTCATGTGCTGGCGGATCTCTTCACGCACTTGATCGACCAGATCCTCGCGAACCTCCAGCACCAGTTCATCGTGTACCTGCAGGATGACTTTGGCATCCAGGCCCGACGCGGTCAGCCAGTTATCCACCGCCACCATGGCTTTCTTGATGATATCCGCCGCCGTGCCCTGCATCGGCGCGTTGATCGCCGTGCGCTCGGCGCCTTTGCGCAGCGCCGGGTTCTTCGCGTTGATGTCCGGCAGGTACAGGCGGCGACCGAAGATCGTCTCGACATAACCCTGCTCGGCCGCCTGGGCGCGGGTGCGCTCCATATAGGCCAGCACGCCCGGATAGCGGGCGAAATAACGGTCGATATAGGCCTGGGACTGTTTACGATCGACACCGATCTGCTTGGCCAGGCCAAACGCGCTCATGCCGTAGATCAGGCCGAAGTTGATCGCCTTGGCGCTGCGACGCTGGTCGGTGGTGACCGCGCCCAGCTCCACGCCAAATACTTCGGCGGCGGTGGCCTTGTGTACGTCCAGATCATTGCGGAAGGCGTGCAGCAAGCCTTCGTCCTTGGCCAGGTGCGCCATGATCCGCAGCTCGATCTGCGAGTAGTCCGCCGCCAGCAGCTTGTAGCCTTTTGGCGCGACGAACGCCTGACGAATCCGCCGGCCTTCAGCGGTGCGGATCGGAATGTTCTGCAGGTTCGGATCACTCGACGACAAACGCCCGGTGGCCGCCACCGCCTGGTGATACGAGGTATGGATGCGCCCGGTGCGCGGGTTGATCTGCTCAGGCAAGCGGTCGGTGTAGGTGCTTTTCAGCTTGCTCATGGAGCGGTACTGCATCAGCACCTTGGGCAGCGGGAAATCCTGCTCGGCCAGTTCGGCAAGCACCGCTTCGGCGGTCGACGCCTGGCCCTTGGCGGTCTTGCTGAGAACCGGGTGGCCGAGTTTTTCGTACAGGATCGCGCCCAATTGCTTGGGCGAGCCGAGGTTGAATTCCTCACCGGCGATGGCAAATGCCTCACGCTCCAGCTCGACCATCTTCTCGCCCAGCTCAACACTCTGCACGCCAAGCAACTTGGCATCCACCAGCGCGCCCTGACGCTCGATACGCGCCAGCACCGGCACCAGCGGCATCTCGATATCGGTCAGCACGCTGACCAGGCTGGGGATCGCCTGGAGTTTTTCGAACAAGGTCTGGTGCAGACACAGGGTGACGTCGGCATCTTCAGCCGCGTAAGGGCCGGCCTGTTCGAGGGAGATCTGGTCAAAGGTCAGCTGTTTGGCGCCTTTACCCGCAATATCCTGGAAGCTCACCGTGGTGTGACCCAGGTATTTCTGAGCCAGGCTGTCCATGTCATGCCGCGTGGCGGTGGAGTCGAGGACGTAGGATTCGAGCATGGTGTCGTAGGCAATGCCCTGCACCGTGATGCCACAATTCTGATCGCCACCGATGGCACAGTTGGCGAGGATATTCATATCGAACTTGGCGTGCTGGCCCACCTTGAGCTTGCTCGGGTCTTCGAGGATCGGCTTGAGCGCGCGCAGCACCGTGTCGCGGTCCAGCTGCTCCGGCACGCCCATGTAGGAATGGGTCAGCGGGATGTAGGCCGCTTCATAGGGCTGCACCGCGAACGACAACCCAACCAGCTGCGCTTGCTGTGCATCGATGCCGGTGGTCTCGGTATCGAAGGCAAACAGCTTGGCCTCGCCGAGCTTCTTCAGCCACACATCGAAACGCGCCTGATCGAGGATGGTCTCGTACTTGAGCTCGGTGTTGACGACCGGCGCATTCTCGGCGACCGGAGCCGCCACCTCCAAGCCGGTGCGCTTGGCGTCGCGCTGCACTTCCTCGAACCAGCTTTTGAACTCCAGGAGGGTGTACAGCTCCAGGAGTTTTTCGCGATCCGGCTCGATCAGGTGCAGATCATCCAGGCCCACGTCCAGCGGCACGTCGATCTTGATCGTCGCCAGTTGATAGGAGAGGAAGGCCATGTCCTTATGCTCTTGCAGCTTGGCCGGCAGGGTCTTGGCCCCACGGATAGGCAGGCTCGGCACAATATCCAGATTTTCATACAGCTCTTTCAGGCCGCCATTGACGCCCACCAGCAAGCCGGAAGCGGTCTTCGGACCAATGCCCGGAACGCCTGGAATGTTGTCGGACGAATCGCCCATCAACGCCAGATAGTCGATAATCTGCTCCGGAGCGACGCCAAATTTCTCCTTTACGCCCTCCACATCCATGGCGCTACCGGTCATGGTGTTGACCAGGGTAATGTGCCCGTCCACCAGCTGCGCCATGTCTTTGTCGCCGGTCGAGATCACCACCGGGCGGTCCGCGGCTGCGCTGCTGCGGGCCAGGGTGCCGATCACGTCATCGGCTTCGACGCCTTCGACGCACAACAGCGGGAAACCCAGGGCGATCACGCTCTGGTGCAGGGGCTCGATCTGCAGGCGCATGTCGTCGGGCATGCTTGGGCGGTTGGCCTTGTATTCGGCGTACATTTCGTCGCGAAAGGTCCCACCCTTGGCGTCGAACACGACCGCGAACGGGCTGTCCGGGTACTGCTTGCGCAGGCTCTTGAGCATGTTCAACACGCCCTTGACCGCACCGGTCGGCAGGCCTTTGGAAGTGGTCAGCGGTGGCAGCGCGTGGAAGGCGCGGTACAGATATGAAGAACCGTCCACCAGGACGAGGGGGGCTTGGCTCATGAGCAGGATCAACCTTTTCGGCGGGTCAGGCGCTAGAATAGCCGGACCACAGACAACAAAGGGACAAGGTTATCATGCGCTCATTCAATCGCCTGCTGTTGACCGGCTTGTTTGCATTCGCTCCGATGGTTGCCATGGCGGCCGACAGTGCGCCTTCGGGTGATCCGGAAGTTACCATTCGCACAGAGGGCGACAGAACCATTCAGGAGTACCGTCAAAACGGTTTCCTGTATGCAATCAAGATAACGAAGAAAGGCTTCCCACCGTATTTCCTGGTGCGCGCGGACGGAACCGATGCGAATTTCATCCGCTCTGACCAACCGGATATGCTGATCCCGTCATGGAAGATCTTCGAATGGAAATGATTTCTTAACTTCAATTGGCGCCGCACACCGCGGCGCCCGTACTGGCAGTTTTAACCATGTCTGTGTTCACCCCCCTGGCTCGGACCGAGCTGGAAACCTTTCTTGCCCCTTACGGGCTCGGCCGCCTGCTTGATTTCCAGGGGATCGCCGCGGGTAGCGAAAACACCAATTTCTTCATCAGCCTGGAACAGGGTGAGTTCGTCCTGACCCTGGTCGAGCGCGGCCCGGTGCAGGAAATGCCGTTCTTCATCGAACTGCTCGACGTGCTCCACGACGCCGACTTGCCGGTGCCTTACGCCCTGCGCACCACCGACGGCGTGGCCCTGCGCGAATTGGCCGGCAAACCGGCGCTGCTGCAACCGCGCCTGGCCGGCAAGCACATCAAGGACGCCAATGCCCAGCACTGCGCCCAGGTCGGCGACCTGCTTGGCCATCTGCACCTGGCGACCCAGGGCGACAAGGTACTGGAGCGCAAGACCGATCGCGGGCTGGACTGGATGCTCAGCGAAGGCGCGCAGTTGATTTCGCACCTGGACGCAGCGCCGCAACGCCTGCTGCGCGACGCACTGGATGAGATCGAGGCCCACAAGGCGCAGATCCTCGCCCTGCCGCGCGCGAATATTCATGCGGATCTGTTTCGCGACAACGCGATGTTCGAAGGCACGCACCTGACGGGCTTGATCGACTTTTACAACGCCTGCTCGGGCCCGATGCTGTACGACGTGGCGATCGCCCTGAATGACTGGTGCTCGGACGCCGACGGCGTACTCGACGGCCAGCGCGCCCGCGCACTGCTCGGGGCTTATGCGGGGTTGCGCCCGTTTACCGCGAAAGAAGCCGAGTTGTGGCCGACGATGTTGCGCGTGGCGTGCGTGCGGTTCTGGTTGTCACGCCTGATCGCGGCGGAGTCGTTTGCCGGGCAGGATGTGTTGATTCATGACCCGGCGGAGTTCGAGCATCGGCTGGCGCAGCGCCAGCAGGTCGCGATCCAGCTGCCGTTCGCGCTCTAAAATGCGGGAGGGAGCTTCTTGCTCCCTCCTACAGACGTTATGCCTGGGCTTTCAGAGCGACTCCAGGCAGCCCGCCAAGTCATTGCCCAGCTTGTCCAGCACCTGTTCGTAACCTTGAGCGGAAGCCGGGGTGTACCCGCCCAACGCATCCAGCTCCGCCAATTTCACCGGCAAACCGGCCACCAGCGTTTCCGCCAGGCGCGGACGCAGCGGCGGCTCACTGAACACGCAGGTCTTGCCGACTTCCTGCAAACGTGTACGCATCGCCGCCACATGCTGGGCACCGGGCTGCACTTCGGCGGCCACGCTGAACACACCGGCGTGCTTGAGGCCGTAGGCCTCTTCGAAATAATCAAAGGCTTCGTGGAACACAAAGTAAGGCTTGTCGTGGATGCCGGCCATCCGCGCTTTCAAGCGCGCGTCCAACGCATCCAGTCGGCTCACGAACGCCTTCACGTTGAGCTGGTAGCGCTCGGCATTGGCCGGGTCCGCGGCGCTGAGGTCGGCGCCCATGCGTGCGGCAATCACCCGGGCGTTGAGCGTCGACAACCACAGATGTGCGTCCAAAGTGCCTGGGCGATGATCGTGGTCATGTTCGTCGGCATCGTCGGCGTGGGAATGGCTATCTTCGGCGAAACGACGGAGTTTCATGCCCGGAAGATCCTGCACGGCCACCGTCGGCAGGCTGCGCCCCTTGAGGACGCGGGGCAGGAAGCCTTCCATGTCCGGGCCGATCCAATACAGCAGGTCTACCGACTGCACGCGCCGCACGTCGGATGGGCGCAACGCATAGTTATGCGGCGAGGCCCCCGGCGGCAACAACACCTCGGGAACCGCCACGCCGTCCTGCACAGCCGCGGCAATCAACTGCAGCGGCTTGATGCTGGTCAGCACCTTGACCTCCGCCTGAGCGGCACCCGCGGTGAGCAAACTGGCGACAAATACGACAAAAACGGGAAAAAGTCGGGACACGATGACCACTCAATGGCGTAGGAACGGGTAACATAATAACGTCTCTATCAAATATCTGTCGCCGCTCATGCCTATAACACCGCTTGCCAGCCGTCCCCACGACCACTCTCACTGCGTGCATACCGCGCTGTCGGAGGCCGACACCCTCTGCGCACGGCAGGGTCTGCGCCTGACCGCCCTGCGTCGGCGCGTGCTGGAACTGGTCTGGCAGAGCCACAAGCCGCTGGGCGCCTACGACATCCTCGGCGTGCTCAGCGAGCAGGACGGTCGCCGCGCCGCGCCGCCCACGGTGTACCGCGCGCTGGATTTCCTGCTGGACAACGGCCTGGTACACCGCATCGCGTCACTCAACGCCTTCGTCGGCTGCAACCACCCGGAACACGCGCACCAGGGTCAGTTCCTGATCTGTCGCAAGTGCCACGCCGCCATTGAGCTTGAGCAAAGCAGCATCAGCGACGCCATCATCCAGAGCGCCGCCGACGTCGGCTTCAAGGTGGAAGGGCAAACCGTCGAAGTCGTCGGACTCTGCGCCGGTTGCCAGGGGGCTTGATGAGCAACGCGTTAATCCGCCTGGAGCAGGTCGGGGTCACGTTCGCCGGGCAAAACGTGCTGGATAACATCGCGCTGAGCGTCGAACCGGGGCAGATCGTCACGCTGATCGGCCCCAATGGCGCCGGCAAGACCACCCTGGTGCGCGCCGTACTCGGCCTGCTCAAGCCCGACACCGGCAGTGTGTGGCGCAAGCCCAAGCTGCGTGTCGGTTATATGCCGCAAAAACTCTTCGTGGACCCGACGCTGCCCTTGTCGGTGCTGCGCTTCCTGCGCCTGGTGCCGGGCGTGGACCGCGCCCGCGCGCAAGCCGCGCTCAAGGAGGTCGGTGCCGAACAGGTCATCGACAGCCCGGTGCAAAGCATCTCCGGCGGTGAAATGCAGCGCGTGTTACTGGCCCGCGCCCTGTTGCGCGAGCCGGAGCTGCTGGTGCTCGACGAACCGGTGCAGGGCGTCGACGTCGCCGGCCAGGCCGAGTTGTACAGCTTGATCACCCGCCTGCGCGACCGCCTTGGCTGCGGCGTGCTGATGGTCTCCCACGACCTGCACCTGGTGATGAGCACCACCGACCAAGTGGTGTGCCTCAACCGCCACGTGTGCTGCTCCGGCCATCCGGAGCAAGTCAGCGGCGATCCGGCGTTCGTCGAGCTGTTCGGCAAGAACGCGCAGAGCCTGGCGATTTATCACCACCATCACGATCACGCCCATGACCTGCATGGCGCCGTGGTCGACGATCCCGCCACACCCCACACTCACGTTCATGGAGATAGCTGCAAGCATGGCTGATTTTCTGCTCTACGCCCTGCTGGCAGGCTTGGCTCTGGCGCTGGTGGCGGGCCCGCTGGGCTCGTTCGTGGTCTGGCGGCGCATGGCCTATTTCGGCGACACCTTGTCCCACGCCGCATTGCTGGGCGTGGCCATGGGCTTTCTGCTGGATGTGAGCCCGACCATCGCCGTGACCGTCGGCTGCCTGCTGCTGGCGGTGCTGCTGGTGACCCTGCAACAGCGCCAGCCGCTGGCCTCCGACACGTTGCTGGGCATCCTGGCGCCCAGCACCCTGTCCCTGGGCCTGGTGGTGCTGAGCTTCATGCATGAAGTACGCATCGACCTGATGGCTTACCTGTTCGGCGACCTGCTGGCGATCAGCCCCACGGACCTTGCGTGGATTCTCGGCGGCAGCGCAGCCGTGCTGGTGCTGCTGGTGACGCTGTGGCGCCCGCTGCTGGCAATCACCGTGCATGAAGAACTGGCCACGGTGGAAGGCTTGCCCGTGCCCGCGCTGCGCATGACCTTGATGTTGTTGATCGCCGTGGTGATCGCTGTCGCGATGAAGATTGTCGGCGTATTGTTGATCACGTCACTGCTGATCATTCCCGCAGCCGCCGCCCAGCGCCACGCCCGCTCGCCGGAACAGATGGCGATCGGCGCCAGCGTACTGGGGATGCTGGCAGTGTGTGGGGGCCTGGCGCTGTCCTGGTTCAAGGACACGCCGGCAGGGCCGTCGATTGTGGTCACGGCGGCCGCCCTGTTTCTGCTGAGTTTTGTCCTGCCCCGTCGAGGGGTGTAGACTTGCTCGCTTTTTGCGCAAATAGAGAGTCGCAGGAATGAAGCCGTTCACCTCCCGTTATCTGCTCCTTGCCGCATTTTCCCTGCTGCTGGGCGCTTGTCAAAGTAC
>NZ_JBWKXO010000046.1:0-38616 GCF_059423025.1 Pseudomonas sp. GW704-F2
TCAGCAAAAGTCTAAGTTCGCACGTTGAATTTTGCGCCACCTCCGTGAGGTGGGGAGGCCGGCCAGATGATTCTCAGTTTTATTTAAATTCCGATCAGGCCGCTGTTGGAAAGGTCGTTGCTGGAATTCGCCGACAGGTTATTGGTAGCACACGGCGCGCCGGCGTTAAGCAGATCTTCACCGGCTATCAGGTTCGGATTGTTACCGGCGATCAACCCGCCCCTCGGCGCGAGGCGATTGTCGGCCCGGGCTAGATAGAGCACCGGCACTAGGATTTGCGCGTCATCTACCTCGTTCTTCCTTTCTCCACAATTACTACTCACTTAACTTCTTAGCCAATGTAGTCTTCATTAGCTTTAACGTTCGATTCCCTTCCTTGAAACCCTCATTTAGAGCGAGTATGGCCTGCGACTTATCGAAAATATAGCCAGCTAAAAAAATTGATTCAATTGATTCAATTGCATGAATGACAACCGATTCCTCCTCAGCCTTTAGAAGCGCTAACAGAATACGCAGAGCCCGCTCATCATTCGAGTCCCCAAGGGACTCCGCGCACCGACCTCGCCACATTTCAGACTTCACTGAAAGCGCATACTCAAGTTCACCCCAACTCAAACTATCAAACTGAGAGATTTTGGAGGCTGCGATATCAATACCTACATCCGACCAATAATCTTCTGACCCTATCGAATCCAGCAAAAATTCATACTCCTTAAACATATTTCACCTATCAAAATTTCGTTGGATCCGTGCATCCTCTGCCACAAGGATAGCCAGCAGTAACGCGATCCCCCACCTTGATCACCTCAACTTTAACACCGTTAACTGTCGTTTGATGCAACGAGGCACCATCGGATCTAGTCGCGAGCGCCGGGCCATTTCCGGTAGCCCGAACAGCACTCATAGTTTGCGCTGTAGTGGTCTAATGAAACCGGACACCCATTTAGGCGAGAATGCTCGCCAGAACGAGGTGTCAGATGACCAAACAACGCCGTACCTTTTCCCCTGAATTCAAACGCGAGGCGGCCGGGATCGTGGTCTGGATCATCTGGACCTTCGGATGATCAGAAAAAGTTTCGGTTAGCGTGTGATAGATCAGGTTTGCATCGTTGGTTGCATCAAGCTTGTTGATCACGACATTCAACATTGGCGTCTCTGCACCCAGCGCTGCCAACGGCTCAAGATCTCGATAGAGCTGGAGCATTCCACGCTGAAACTCTCGTGCAGTCAGCATATCCGGGGTGATGGGCGAAATAGCCATTTGTGCCCCAAGCAAGGCCATCTCCAGCACGATGGAGCGAGCTCCTTGGGTATCGATCAGAATCAGATCAAAGTCCTGCTCGAAAGCCGGCAGCAGATTCTTGAGACGAAGGCGCCCGTCAGCAGCATGGAGCAACAAATTTCCCAGCTGATTGAACGGATCATTGGAATGGATCAATGAGAGATTAGGAATGCAGGTCTGCGAAATGACCTGGTCGGCCCGAGTCTCGTTATTCGCGATCAGTTGATAGGTTCCACCAGGCGCCTCATGCGATAGCGCATAGAATGAGGACAGAGACGGCTGATTATCCAGATCAATGAGCAGGGTGCGGATCCCTGCATCGGCGCAGAACGCGCCCAGATTGACGCCGACCGTGGTTTTACCCGGCCCACCTTTGGTTGAAACGACTGCAGCGACTTTCATGATATTTACCTCTGAATCGTAGGATTAGAGACGCATTCATGCTGGTCACGCTGTGCGCTTTGATCACCCCGGAAAAATCCAAGGCAAAAAAAGCCTGCATCGCTGCAGGCTTTTTCCTATCTGGCTCCACGACCTGGACTCGAACCAGGGACCCAATGATTAACAGTCATTTGCTCTACCAACTGAGCTATCGCGGAATTCACCGTATGTTACTGATTAAAAAGGACAAGTCAAGCACTACCTGGCATTGCCGAACGCAATCGGATAACCCGTTCGGCTTTTACCCTGCGTGGGCCATTTCCTTGGCCAGGTCCAGCCAGGCGCGCGCTGCGGGTGGCAGGTGGGCGCTGGCGCGCCAGGCCAGGGCGATGTGCCAGTCGGTGTGGGGTTCGTCCAAGGGGATCAGGGCGATGCCGGCGTGCTGGTGCTTGTGCGCGAGCATGCGTGGCAGGAAGGCGACGCCCAGCCCTGCCGCCACCAGGTCGACGATGAAGTCGATCTGCCCACTACGGGCGGTGACGCGGGGCGTCACGCCCTTGCGTTCGCAGGCGGCGAGGATTAATGCGTTCAGGGCAAAACCGGCTTCGAACAGAATGAACGGTGAATCCGCGAGGTCGGTGAAGTCGATGCGCTTGCGCCGCGCGAGCGCATGGCTCATGGGCAGCACGGCCATCAGCGGCTCATTGCGCACGGGCTGGTAGTCGAAGCCATCGTCTACCGGCAGCAACAGGGCCGCCAGGTCGACCTCCCCGACTTCCAGGCATTCATGCAGTTTTTTGCTGCCGTGCTCGGTAAGTTCGATATCGATGTCCGGGTAGCGGTTGCGGTAGGTGGCGAACATAGACGCGAACAACACGCCGCATCCCACCGGCGGCAGGCCGATGCGCAGCACGCCGCGCTTGAGGTCGCGCAGGTCGTTGATCTCGGCGACCAGATCGCTGCGTTCGGCGAGCAGCACCAGGGCGCGACGGTAGGCAATTTCGCCTGCGGCGGTAAGTTCGTTCTTGTGTCCAAGACGATTAAGCAGCGGCGCACCCAGTTCTTCTTCCAGGGTCTTGACGGCCTTGCTCACCGTCGACTGGGTCAGCGACACCACCTGCGCCGCCTGGGAAAACCCGCCCTGGCGCACCACCTCAACGAAGACACGCAGTGTTCTCAGGTTCATCGGTATTCCTTTTGCGACTGGGCACTAGCGATAAAAGTTGTTTTTATCATGCCAGAAGTTTGCTTACCGTAACCCCCCTTTGCCCTGTGGAGTCACTGCTCATGATCATTTCGTCGGCATCCGATTACCGTGCCGCCGCCAAGCGCAAGCTGCCGCGCTTCCTGTTCGACTACATCGACGGTGGCGCCTACGCCGAACACACGATGCGTGCCAACAGTTCGGACCTGGCCGAGATCAGCCTGCGCCAACGCATTCTGCGCAACGTGGATAGCCTGAGCTTGAAGACCACGCTGTTCGGTCAGGAACATGCCATGCCGATCATCCTCAGCCCCGTTGGCTTGACCGGTATGTACGCACGGCGCGGCGAGGTGCAGGCGGCCAAGGCGGCGGCCAACAAGGGGATTCCCTTCTGTCTGTCGACGGTGTCGGTGTGTTCGATCGAGGAAGTGGCGTCGCAAAGCGCGCAGTCGATCTGGTTCCAGCTCTATGTGCTCAAGGACCGCGGCTTTATGCGTAACGCGCTGGAACGGGCGCAGGCCGCCGGGGTGACGACGCTGGTGTTCACCGTCGATATGCCGACGCCGGGCGCGCGTTACCGTGATGCACACTCGGGCATGTCCGGGCCGTATGCCTCGGCGCGCCGGATGCTGCAGGCCGTCACCAAGCCACAATGGGCCTGGGATGTCGGCGTGCTGGGCCGCCCGCACGACCTGGGCAATATCTCCAAGTACCTGGGCAAGCCCACCACCCTCGAAGATTACGTCGGTTGGCTGGCCAACAACTTCGACCCGTCGATCAGTTGGAAAGACTTGGAGTGGATACGCGAGTTCTGGAAAGGCCCGATGATCATCAAGGGCATCCTCGACCCGCAGGACGCCAAGGACGCAGTGAGCTTCGGCGCCGATGGCATCGTGGTCTCCAACCATGGCGGCCGCCAGTTGGACGGCGTGCTCTCCACCGCCAAGGCACTGCCGCCCATTGCCCAGGCAGTCGGCGATGACCTGACGGTGCTGGTGGACTCCGGCATCCGCTCCGGGCTCGACGTGGTACGCATGCTCGCCCTGGGCGCCAAGGCATGCCTGTTGGGACGTTCGACCGCCTATGCGTTGGCCGCCGATGGCCAGCACGGGGTGGAAAACCTGTTGGATATCTTCGCCAAGGAAATGCGTGTGGCCATGACGCTGACCGGCGTGACGTCGATCGAGCAGATCGACGCCACCACGCTGGTTCAGTACGGCGGGTAAAACCGCCGTCACCTGCCAAATAACTGACATCCTTTCGCCATGGCTGTTTTTGACCCCATAAACAGCCTTTGATTTATAAGGATTTTATTCAAAATAAAACAAAGTGGCATGAATCTCGCTCTAGCCCTTTCAAGCAGGTTAAGCGATGACAAGACGTGTGGCAGTGCCCAAGGGTTATAACCCCTGGCAAAGCGGTTTAAACTGTTTCCAATGTTTTACGGAACTGAAGGAACAGTAAGACGCTTGGCACTCGCCACTCTCATCGAGCCTGTAAGACAGCTAAGTGCTTAGAGGCCGACTGCTTATGAAAAACCCGCCCCAGCTCCACGCAATTGACTTCGACAGTGCCAAATTGCAACGCCTGGGCTTTAGTCAGTCATCCCCTCTCTCGCACCGCCCCACCACGGTTGCTCAACTGCGCCAACAACTGGGCCTGCAACTGCAGACCAGCCTGGAACCGCAATGCATCCTCGGTCTGTTCTTTCGCGAGATCCAGCGCCTGGTGCCCCTGGACGCTCTGCACTACAGCCATCAGGCCAGTGACCTGCGCCTGGAATTCGGTCATCGCGGCCATCATTCGGTGAGCTACGCCTTGAGCCATGAAGGCGAACATCTGGGCGAGCTGGTATTCCGTCGCAACCAACGTTTGATGGAAGAAGAACTGAGTCAACTCGAATCACTGCTGGCCACCCTGCTCTACCCGATGCGTAACGCCCTGCTCTATCGCGCCGCGACCCGCAGCGCCCTGCGTGACCCGTTGACCGAAACCGGCAACCGCATCGCCATGGACCAGACCCTGCAGCGGGAAATCGACATGGCGCGGCGACACTCGACCCCGTTGTCCCTGCTGATGCTCGACATCGATCACTTCAAACGCATCAACGACACTCACGGCCACGCGGCCGGCGACAAGGTACTGCGCGCCGTGGCTGCGTCGATCAAGGGCCAGTTGCGCAATGTGGACATGGTGTTCCGCTTTGGCGGGGAAGAGTTCCTGATCCTGCTCTCCAACACCGGCCGGGATGCGGCGGCGGTCGTCGGCGAGCGCCTGCGCCAGGCGACACAGGCCCAGGAATATTGGGCGGATGACATACGCATCGATCTGACGGTGAGCCTGGGCTGCTCGACGTTGTTGCCTGCCGAGTCTGCCGAAAGCCTGTTGCGTCGGGCCGACAGCGCCTTGTATGTGGCCAAGCGCGAAGGTCGCAACCGCTTGGCAATGGCGGGGTAAACCCCCGCCACGCGTTTCACATCACGCTTCGCTGGCGACGCGCACCAGGCGCTCGCGAACAGGTGCTGCCGCCGGTTTGTCTTTCTCCAGGCGCATGCAGTTTTCCAGGAACAGGTACATGTAGTTGTAGCTCTTGCACACGGCCTGGCGCAGCTCTGCCTGCAGTTGTCGGCTGGGGTTCGTACCGGCCAGGGTGCAGACGATTTCCAGCGCTTCCCAAGGGTGGGCATCGTCGTACTGGGCATGCATCTTCAGCCACTTCATCGCGCGCTTGCGGTCTTCCTCGGGGAAGGCTGCCGCATAAACGCCGGTGGAGCACACCAACGCGGACCACTCCCCCGTCGCGCCCTCGATGGCGTAGTTGGTGGCGGCGATCGCAACGATCAACGAATCGGCCGAACTGGTGTGCCAGCACCAATGGCTCAGTGCATGCAATTCCGGGGGTACGTTCTGTGCTTGCAGGTCTTCGAGGCTGACGCCGTGGGCGCGGGCCCAATGCAGCCAGTAATCGGCGTGGTTCAATTCCACCCGAATATTGCGCATCAGCCAACGCCGCGCCATATCCTCGCCAGGATGACGGGCAAACTTGGTCTTGGTGAGGTTCTGTGCCATATACAAGGCAAACTGTTCGACCACCGGCCAGCCACCGATCAGGTATTGGCGCATGGTCTTGGCGCTCAGCGTGTTATCACGCATGCGCTGATACAGTTCGTGTTCGACAACTCGGCGCTTGCTCTCGCTACAGTCCTGGATCAATTGCTGAGCCCAGGTGGGGTAACTCGAGGCTTCCATAAGCGGGCCGGTTCGGTTGAAGGTGTCGATCACTGTAAGGCTCCTTTTTAAGTGTGATTGTACAGACCAGCAAATGTTTCAGCGGAATGTGCCGGGCGCCTTGAATAACAGAGGCTGCGGCCGCACAGGTCGACACTGCAAACTATCAAAGGTAAACAATTGCGGGCGTTCAATCACATAGCCCTGAGCGTAATCCACACCAATCTCAAGCAATGCCTGTTCGATGTGCGGCGTTTCAACAAACTCAGCAATTGTGCGCTTACCCATGACGTGGCCGATGTGGTTGATCACTTCGACCATGGCGCGGTTAATCGGGTCGTCCAGCATATCCTTTACGAAACTTCCATCGATCTTCAGGAAGTCTACAGGTAAATGTTTCAGATAAGCGAATGAGGACATTCCGGCGCAGAAGTCATCCAGTGAGAAATGGCAACCTAAGGCTTTGAGTTCATTAATAAAGCGAATCGCACTGCCCAAATTGGCAATAGCGCAGGTCTCAGTTATTTCAAAACAAATCATTTCTGGCGGAACACTGTAAGCCGCGAACTTCTCGCGTAAAAAACCGAGAAAAGCGTCATCACCAATCGTTATGCCTGACAGATTAATCGCACACATTGCCATGGGCCGGCCCGGACGCTCATGCATGCAACGGGCAATCAGGTTGAACACGTTGTCCACCACCCAGCGATCCAGGGAACTCATCAACCCGTAACGTTCGGCGGCCGGAATGAAACTGTCGGGCAGAATGATGCGGCCGGCCTCGTCATGCAGGCGCAGGAGGATTTCAATGTGCCCATTGTCGGCGTCGGTGTGCCCCAGGGGCGCGATTTCCTGGGAGTACAGGCAAAAACGGTTTTCTTCCAGGGCCATGTGCAGGCGCTGCACCCAGGCCATCTCGCCAAAGCGCAAGGACAGCTCGGAGTCGTCCGCGTGGTAGACCTGCACGCGGTTGCGGCCCTTTTCCTTGGCCATGTAGCAGGCCATGTCGGCGGCGCGCAGCGACGTTTCCAGGGTGGTCGGCACCTGGGAGATATGCACCAGGCCAATGCTGACGGTGGTCATGAACGGCCGGCCCTTCCACACGAAATGCAGGTTCTGCACCGTGTGGCGCAGGCTTTCGGCGATTTTTTCCGCCACCGACGCCGGGCAGTTCTCCAACAGGATGCCGAACTCGTCGCCCCCCAGTCGCGCCAGGGTGTCACCTTCACGCAGATCCGATTGCAGCAGTGCGCAGATATGCCGCAACAGCTCGTCGCCTGCCGCATGGCCGCAGGTGTCGTTGACCAGCTTGAACTGGTCCAGGTCGAGGAACATCAAGGCATGCCGCCCGCTGTGCTCACGCGCGACCTGTTGCAGCACCTGTTCCAGGCGGAACTCGAACTCGCGACGGTTGGCCAGGCCGGTCAACGCGTCATGGGTCGCTTGCCACGACAGGTTGGCGATGTACTGACGTTCCTGGGTCATGTCGTGCAGCACCAGCACCGCGCCGCTGACTTTGCCGGCGCTGCGGATCGGCGCGCCCACCAGGGTCACCGAAACAGTGCTGCCATCCAGACGCTGGATGGTTTTGGAGTGTTCGCTGCCGCCGCTCAAACGGCCCTTGGTGATGTGCTCGATCAGCGCAAAACCATCGGGCTGAGCATTTTCATCCAGCAGGTTGAACAGTGCCGCCAGGGGCAGGCCCTGGGCATGGGCCGACGTCCAGCGCGTCAGGGCCTCGGCGGCCGGGTTCATGTAGGCAATGGCGCCATCGACATCGGTGGTGATCACCCCATCGCCGATCGACTCCAGGGTGATCTGTGCCCGCTCCTTCTCCACTTGCAGGGCATCGGCGAACGCGTGCCGCTGCGCCAACAACTTGTGGGTACGCAGCAGCGCCAGGGCGATCAGGCACAAGGCCGTGGCCAGGTTGGTGATCAGCAACAGCCGCAGGACGACGCGCGAGCCTTCACCCAAGGCATCGCTGAACGCCTTGGCCGCCGGCGTCACGCCGTCGTTGATGGCAAAGATATGCGCCTTCCATTGCCGCACATCGTCGTCATGGACCTGACCCGCGGTGATCGCCCGGTGCATCGACCGGGCCAAATCATCCAGCTGGACCAGGTAGGCATCGCCCACGGTCCACAGTTCGATGGCTTTTTCCAGGTAGCTGAAATGGCGAAAGTTGAGGTACAGCCAGATCACGCTGGAGACGTCGTCCGGGTGGTTGCCACCCTTGATGATCCCCAGGCGCGCCGCCTTGAGGTCGGGGGCTGGATGGTCCAGGGCGACACGCAGCTCATGCCCGCCCTGGGGCACGGCAATGGCTTGCTGGTATTTGAGGTAGGTGGCTTCGTCGCGATTATCGGCGTACAGCGTCAGATAGTAGATGGCGTCTTTCTGGCCCTTGGACCACAGGCTTTCGCCGCCCACATAGACGCGCACCGCTGAAAGCACATACAGACTGACACAGCCTAATAATGCCTGGAACAATACGACGGCAATAAAGGGCCAGACAATGCCCAACAACCTTGGCGTTCCGAGAGTCCGCTTCTGCTTCATGAAGTCCCTTGCACATGCACAGCTGAATACGCACGCGAACATCCGCTCCTAATAGCACAGCGTAGGCTAAATCAACGCACTTGTTGCAAGTGCCCGTAAAGTTTGGCGTACAAGCCACCCTCCGCGATCAGTTGCTGATGGTCGCCGTCCTCGGCGATATGCCCACCGTCGAACACCAGCACCCGATCAGCTTGTTTCACCGCCGAAAGCCGATGGGCAATGATCAGTGTAGTCCGCCCACTGAGAAACCGCGCCAACGCCTGGTGCAGGTTGTACTCGGTGGCGGCGTCCAGGGCTGAGGTTGCCTCATCCAGGATCACTACCTTCGGCTCGGCCAAGACCATGCGCGCAATCGCCAGGCGTTGGCGCTGGCCGCCGGAAAAGCGCACGCCAGAGCGCCCCACCACACTGTCCAGGCCCAGGGGCAACGCCTTGACGGTCGCCTCCAACTGGGCGATTTCCAGGGCCTGCCAACACGCCTGGTCACTGCGGTTGCGGCCCATGGTCAGGTTGGCACGCACGGTATCGTTGAACAGCGCGGGGTGTTGCAGCACCACCGCGACGTGCTCGCGGATGGTCTCCAGGCCGATTTCCTGCTGGGTTGCACCACCGAAACGAATACTGCCGGCCTGCGGTGTGTACAGCCCCAGCAGCAGTTGCACCAGGGTACTTTTACCGCCGCCGCTGGCGCCGACAATCGCGACCTTCTCACCAGGTTCGATGCTGAGGTTCAACTGGTCGAGCACCCGCTCTTCGCCATAGCCGAACGTCAGGCCACGCACGTCGATACCGACCGTTTCGCGCCCAGTGAACGGGTCTGCGCCGCCGACATATTGCGGCTCATCGGCACGGGCGAGCAGCTCGTTGATCCGCGTCAGCGCCCCGCCCGCTGCGTAGTAGGCATATTGCAGGTTCAACAACTGCTCCACCGGGCCGATCATGAACCACAGGTAGCTGAACACGGCGAGCATCTGGCCGATGGACAGGTCGGAAAACAGCACGGTGAGCATGGCCGCCGCGCGAAAAATATCGATGCCGAACTGGAACAGCAAACCGCTGGCGCGGCTGGAGGCGTCGGTTTTCCATTGGGAGTGGATCGCATAGTCACGCACTTCCTGGGCGCGCTGGCCGAGGCGCCCGAGGAAAAAGCCCTGGCGATTGCCGGCACGCACTTCCTGGATGGCGTCGAGGGTTTCGGTCAACGCCTGGGTGAAGCGCGAGGTGCTGTCGTTTTCCAGTTTTTTCAGGTGTTTGACGCGCTTGCCCAACTGCACCGTGGCATAGATCACCAGCGGGTTGAACAGCAGGATCAGCAGCGCCAGTTGCCAGTGCATCCACACCAGAATCGCCGAGGTGCCGACCAGGGTCAGCATGGCCACCAGGAAACGGCTGAGGGTTTCGCCGACGAATTTGTCCAGCGTGTCCAGGTCGGTGACCAGGTGCGTGGTGACGGTGCCGCTGCCGAGGCTTTCGTACTCGCCGAGGGAAATACGCTTGAGCCGCTCGATCAGACGCACGCGGATGCGGTAGACGATGTCCTTGGCCAGCCGCGCAAACAAGCGCGCCTGCACCACGTTGAACACCAGCGCACCACAGCGCAGGGCCAGCGTCACCAGCAGCATCAGGCCGATATAACCGGCGGCTTTCTGCCAGCCCAGGGGCAGCGCGTGGTTCATTACCTTGAGCGCGGCATCGCCATGGCCCAGCAGCACTTCGTCGACCAGCAAGGGCAACAACAGGGGGATGGGCACGCTGCACAGGGTCGCCAGTACGGCGACACCATTGGCGATCCACAGGGATTTCTTGTGACGCAAGGCCAGGCGGCGGATTTCCGCCCAGGTCAGTCGATCGACGCGGTGGGAGGGCTCTGTGTCAGGCTGATCAGGCACAGGCGGCTCGCTCCAGCCAGCGGCCGAGCAGCGGTGACAGCTCGGACAGCGGCTGGTAGCCATTGGTCAGCAAGGCCAACTGGCCATTGCGCTCGGCCAGCAACGTCGGAAAACCGGCGATCCCCAAATCCTGCACCCAGGTGAAATCGGCGGCGGTGGCGGCGTGCTGCTCGGCGCGGTCAAACGCCCCGGCGAACTCGATACGCGGTATGCCGGCTTTTTCCGCCAGTTCCACCAGAATACTGGCGAGGGTCACGTCGCGCCCCTCGACATAAAACGCATGCTGGATCAGCCCCAGCAGCTTCCACGCGCAATCCGGCGCCAGGCTGCGCGCGGTGACGATGGCGCGGCACGCCGGCTCAGTGTCGTAGACAAAACCGTCGGGCAGCGCGCCTTCATGCTTGAACGTCTGCCCGGTGGCGTCGGTGACCGCCTGCCAGTGTTCCAGGATATAGCGCCGGGTCGACGGGTCCAGCGCCGCGCCGCTGCCGGTGCGCAAGCCGCCCACCACCAGGTGCAGCTCCACGCCGGCCGCCCGGGCCTGCTCGACCAACGCCTCGGCTACCGGAGCAAAGCCCCAGCACCAGGAACACATCGGGTCCATTATGTAGAGCAGGCGCGCGGACATGGTTCAGGCCTCGGAAGGGGTTTGCTTGTAGTTGTAGCCAATCGGGTGCGGCATATTGCGAGCCTTGGCCAGTTCAATCTGCTTTTGCCGGTCGATCGCGCTGCGGCGGGTTTTCTCCGGCAGCTTATCCCAGCAATGCGGACAACTGATGCCCGCCACGTAGTGCTCGGATGCGCGGTCTTCCACACTAACCGGTGTGCGACAGGCATGACATTGATCGTAGTCGCCTTCGCTCAAGTCGTGGCGCACAGTGACGCGGTTGTCGAACACAAAGCAGTCGCCCTGCCATTTGGTCTCGGCCTGCGGTACCTCTTCGAGGTACTTCAGGATGCCGCCCTTGAGGTGGTAAACCTCATCGAAGCCTTCGCTGAGCATATAGCTGGAGGCCTTCTCGCAACGAATGCCGCCGGTGCAGAACATGGCGACTTTCTTGTGCTTGGCCGGGTCGAAGTTGGCTTTGATGTAGTCGGGAAATTCGCGAAAACTGGTGGTTTTCGGGTCGATCGCGCCTTCAAAGGTGCCGATGGACACCTCATAGTCGTTACGCGTATCGATCAACAGCACTTGCGGGTCGCTGATCAGCGCGTTCCAGTCCTGCGGCTCGACATAGGTGCCGACTTTTTTGTTCGGGTCGACGCCTTCGACGCCCAGGGTCACGATCTCTTTCTTGAGCTTGACCTTGGTGCGATAGAACGGCTGCTCGTCGCAGTACGACTCTTTGTGGTCGATATCGACCATGCGCGGGTCGTTCTTCAGCCAGGCCATCAAGCCATCAATGCCTTCGCGGCTGCCGGAAACGGTGCCGTTGATGCCTTCTTCGGCGATCAGCAAGGTGCCTTTGATGCCGTTGTCGACCATCGCCTGCAGCAGGGGCTCGCGCAGGGCGACGTAATCTTCAAGGGTGACGAACTTATACAGTGCCGCCACGACAATCGGTTGAGTCATGGGTGTTCTCTCCAGGTGGCTACCCTCGTAAGGGGTGAACCGGATGCAAAAAAAACGCGCCAGCTAAGCGGCGCGTTGCGGATTCTATCAGGGATGAACCGTTAACTGTAGGAGCGAGCTTGCTCGCGAAGGTCGTGAACGATGACACGGATAACCTGACGCCCAGCGGCGCTCTGAGTTTTTTCGCGAGCAAGCTCGCTCCTACAGTAGATTCAACATCAACCCGTCAATGGCCGCCAGCGCAGGTCGGCGAGGCCGGGGCTGCGTCGGTTTTCGCCCATTCCTCAGGCGTATAGGTATGCAGCGCCAGCGCATGAAACTCGCTCATCAGGTCACCCAGGGTGGCGTAGACCTTCTGGTGGCGCTTGACGCGGTTAAGCCCTTCGAACTGCTGGCTGACCAGCACGGCCTTGAAGTGGGTCTGCAACCCACGGCTGTGCATGTGGCTTTCGTCCAGCACGCTCAGGTGGTCCGGGCCCAGGGCGGCAAGCGCCGTTTCGATACGCTGTTGCATGGTCATTCCTGCTTACTTCTTCTTGGCCGGTGCGGCGGCTTTAGGTGTCAGCTCGTTGGTCATGTCTTCCAACAACTTGTTCACCACCGGCACGGCGCTTTCCAGCTTGGCCTGGGTCATCTGGGCCGATTGCTGGGTCAGTTGCGGCATTTTTTCCAGGACTTTCTTGCCCAGCGGCGACTGGTAGAAGGCAACCAGATCCTTGAGTTCGGATTCGCTGAAGTTGCTGGTGTAGAGCTTGACCATGTCCGGTTTCAGTTTTGGCCAGCCGATGGCCTGGTCCAGGGCGGCGTTGGCCTTGGCCTGGTAGCTGTCCAGTACGGACTGCTTGGCGGCAGGCGCTTTGGTCTGTTCGAAACGCTGGGCGAACATTTGCTGCACTTGCATGTACACCGGGGTCCCCAGCTTGTCAGCGTGGGCCAGGGTAAGGAAGGCTTCGGCACTGGCGTTGTGGCTGGCGGTATCGGCAAAAACCTGGCCGCTGGCGCAAACCAGAGCAACCGCGGTACAGATGGCACGAAGACGAGTCATCAAGTTTCCTTTTCTAGCAGGCGAGGTAAGACCCCAAGGGCGCCCATTCTGCGCCTAAAAAACGCCATGGCTCAACCCCACCGCTTGTCAGGCATGGATTTGCGGTGGATGAATCCGATGAAACGGCTTTTATGGAACCCCCAGGGCCGATCACGGCCTAAACTGCGCAAACGAACCTGAAGGAGTGTGCCCGATGAGCCGTATCGAAACCGACAGCCTGGGAGAAGTCCAAGTCCCGGATGATGCTTACTGGGGCGCGCAGACCCAACGCTCGCTGGTGAACTTCGCCATCGGTGAGCAGCGCATGCCCCTGGCGGTGTTGCACGCCCTGGCCCTGATCAAGAAAGCCGCCGCCCGGGTCAACAGCCGCAACGGCGACCTGCCCGCCGACATTGCGCGCCTGATCGAACAGGCCGCCGACGAAGTGCTCGACGGCCAGCATGACGACCAGTTCCCGCTGGTGGTGTGGCAGACCGGCAGCGGCACCCAGAGCAACATGAACGCCAACGAAGTGATCGCCGGGCGTGCCAACGAGCTGTCGGGCAAGACGCGCGGCGGCAAGAGCCCGGTGCATCCGAACGACCATGTGAACCGCTCCCAGAGTTCCAACGACTGCTTCCCCACCGCGATGAGCATCGCGGCGGTGCAGGCGGTCAACCAGCGACTGTTGCCAGCGATCACGCACCTGTCCGGCGGGCTGGCGGAATTGTCGGCGCGGCATATGAAGCTGGTGAAGACCGGTCGCACCCACATGATGGATGCCACGCCGATCACCTTTGGCCAGGAACTCTCGGCGTTCATCGCCCAGCTCGATTACGCCGAACGCGCGATCCGCAGCGCCCTGCCCCAGGTGTGCGAGCTGGCCCAGGGCGGCACCGCCGTCGGCACCGGGCTCAATTCGCCCCACGGCTTTGGCGAGGCGATTGCCGCCGAGCTGGCAGCCTTGTCGGGTTTGCCGTTCGTGACCGCACCCAACAAATTCGCCGCCCTCTCCGGCCACGAACCGCTGGTGACGCTGCACGGCGCCCTGAAAACCCTGGCCGTGGCCCTGATGAAAATCGCCAACGACCTGCGCCTGCTCGGCTCCGGCCCGCGCGCCGGGCTGGCGGAAGTCAAACTGCCGGCCAACGAACCGGGCAGCTCGATCATGCCCGGCAAGGTCAACCCGACCCAGTGCGAAGCGCTGTCGATGCTCGCCTGCCAGGTCCTGGGCAACGACGTGACCATCGGCATTGCCGCCAGCCAGGGGCATTTGCAGTTGAACGTGTACAAACCGGTGATCATCCACAACCTGCTGGAATCGATCCGCTTGCTGGCCGACGGCTGCAACAACTTCCAGGAACACTGCATCACCGGCCTCGAGCCCGACGCCGAACAAATGGCCGCGCACCTGGAACGCGGGCTGATGCTGGTGACCGCGCTCAACCCGCACATCGGCTACGACAAATCGGCGCAGATCGCCAAAAAGGCTTACGCCGAAGGCCTGACCCTGAGGGAAGCCGCGCTGGCCCTGGGCTACCTCACCGACGAACAGTTCGACCAATGGGTACGCCCGGAAAACATGCTGGAGGCCGGACAATAAGCGCATAGCGCGTGCTTTTGCTTTGATCTTGCTCTTGATCTTGCTCTTGATCTGCTTTTGATCTTGATCTTAGGCGCCCCGTAAAACCACGCTGGCCGAACGCAGGTTTGAATCCGTGGGTAACCCGGCAGGACGCCGGGTTAGCCGTCCTGGGCCATGGATGGCCCATGACGGCGGCCCACGGATTCAAGCCTGCGTTCGGGCACACCGAGCCTAAGCGAGGTGCCGAGTGGTGGGGCAAGAGCCCTTTTGGTTACTTTTGGGGCTCTTTTCCAAAAGTGACCCGCTGTAAGAGCGGAACCCATAGCAGCCGTTACCAAAGAAACGGATATGTACTCAACCCAAAAAAATGGTCGGCCCAGAGGCCGCCATCGGGGGCAAGCCCCCTCCCACATTTGGAACGAGGTGAACCTGTTGGATATGTATCGACTGTCAGGTCGCCATCGCAAGCAACCCCCCTCCCACACTTAGGCCCGCGTACACCCGATAAAAACACCTGGGCCGATCAAGACGCCAACCGCGCCCGCCGCGCCTTGAGCCCCGCAAACAACGACGGCGCCAACGCCACGGTCGCCGACCCCAACACCACCACCAACGCCCCCACATACCCCAGCGCATTGATCTCTTCAGCCTGCACAAAATCCGGCCACCACCACGCCGCCAGGGCCACCGCCACAAACGTCACCAACGGCGTCAGCGCCAGGGTCGCACTCACCCGCGAGGCTTCCCAATGGGCCAGGGCCTCGGCAAATGCGCCGTAGGCCACCAGCGTGTTCATGCAGCACGCCAGCAGCAGCCAGCCTTGCAGCGGACTCAGTTGCAGGGCCTCCAGCGGATGCGCCCAAGGCGTGAGCAACACCGCGCACGACAGGTAGATCACCATCATCACCTGCAGCGAATTCCACACCGTCAGCAATTGCTTCTGGCCCAAGGCGTAGAACACCCAGATAGTAGTGGCGAGCAGAACCGTCAGTACCCCGGCGGTGTAGGTGCCCAGGGACGTCAGCAACTCCACCAGACGCTGGTTGAAGAACAGGCCAAAGCCGATGACCAGCACCACCAGGCCCAACACCTGGCCCAGGCTGAAGCGCTCTTTAAACACAAACACGCTGGCGACCATCAGGAAGATCGGCCCCATCTGCA
The DNA here is from genome assembly GCF_059423025.1 of Pseudomonas sp. GW704-F2. Classification (NCBI taxonomy): domain Bacteria; kingdom Pseudomonadati; phylum Pseudomonadota; class Gammaproteobacteria; order Pseudomonadales; family Pseudomonadaceae; genus Pseudomonas; species Pseudomonas sp. GW704-F2. The sequence goes on from NZ_JBWKXO010000046.1 coordinate 15,890, forward strand.
CCACCAGTTGCGCCGTGCCGGGGCTGAGCATGTTCAGACCCACCAGGTACAGCACGTAGTTGCCCACCAGCCCGCACACGGCCATCGCCACCAGCCAACCGCGGCGCGGCCCGAGCACGCGCAGGCTGGGCAAGCGCTTGACGGCGGCGAGGTAGACGAACAGGCAACTGCCGGCGACCGTCAGGCGAAACCAGGTGACGGTGATCGGGTCCATCACCTGCAACACTTGTTTGAGTTTGACCGGAAGAATGCCCCAGAGCAGCGCGGCCAGCAGGGTCAAGCAAAAGCCATAGACCCAGCGGCCGGAAGAGATGTGCATGAGTGCCCCAGAAGCCAGAGGAAGTGGAACCGGCATTCTAGGGGCAAGTACACGGATTGGGATACGGCACTGTGCAAGTGCGGGAGCCGGCCTGCCCCCACAGTGGGCTCAGCGCACAGCTTCGAACAGCCCGGTCGCCCCCATGCCACCGCCCACGCACATAGTGACGATGCCGTAACGCAGATTACGCCGCTGCAACTCACGCACCAGGTGCCCGACTTGCCGCGAGCCGGTCATGCCGAACGGGTGGCCGATGGAGATCGAGCCGCCGTTGACGTTGTATTTGGCATTGTCGATTTCCAGGCGGTCGCGCGCATACAGGCACTGGGAGGCGAACGCCTCGTTGAGTTCCCACAGGTCGATATCCGCCACCTGCAAGCCCTTGGCCTTGAGCAACTTGGGCACCGAGAACACCGGGCCGATGCCCATCTCATCGGGCTCGCAGCCAGCCACGGCAAAGCCACGGAAAAACGCCTTGGGCTTGAGCCCCAGGGCCAGGGCTTTTTCCAGGCTCATCACCAGGGTCATCGAGGCGCCGTCGGACAATTGCGAAGAGTTGCCCGCGGTCACCGAGCCGTCTTCGGCAAACACCGGCTTCAAGCCCTGGAGACTGGCCAGGGTGGTGTCGGGGCGGTTGCAGTCGTCGCGCTCGACCACACCGTCGAGCACCTGCACGGCGCCGCTGCTCTTGTCCTCGACGGCGTACTTGACCGCCATCGGCACGATTTCATCGTTGAACAAGCCATCGGCCTGGGCCTGGGCGGTGCGCTGCTGGCTTTGCAGGGCATACCGGTCCTGGTCCTCGCGGCTGACGTGATAGCGGCGCGCAACGATTTCGGCGGTCTGGCCCATGGGAAAATAGAGGCCCGGCACCTGCGCTTTGAGCAACGGGTTGATCAGGTTGTCGGTGTTGACGCTTTTCATGGTCAGGCTGATGGACTCGACGCCGCCGGCGACAATGATATCGCTGCAGCCCGAGGCGATCTGGTTGGCCGCGATGGCAATCGCCTGCAAGCCCGAGGAACAGAAACGGTTGAGAGTCATCCCCGCCGTGCCGGTGCCCAGTTGCGACAGCACCGCGACGTTGCGCCCGATGTTGTAGCCCTGGGCGCCCTCGTTGGAGCCCGCGCCGACGATGCAATCTTCCACCGTGGCCGGGTCGATGCCGTTGCGTGTCAGCAACGCGTTGACGCAATGGGCCGCCATGTCATCCGGTCGGGTCTGGTTGAACTTGCCGCGAAAGGACTTGGCCAGGCCGGTTCGCACGCTGTCGACGATCACTACTTCACGCATGGGGCTACCTCGATCTTGTCGTTGTTGGGAGAGCACTCGAGAATAAATCCAGGCCCGCCCAACCGCGATGATCATTCACCCCGCCTATAGGCCTACTTCTTCTTGCCTTTCTGGTCGTGCTTGTCGGACTGGGCGAACGCCTCCTCCAACGCCAGGTTGATAGTGCGCAACACCTTGACCCGCGCCCAGCGCTTGTCATTGGCTTCGACCAGGGTCCACGGCGAGACCTCGGTGCTGGTGCGGTCGACCATATCGCCTACGGCGGCACGGTATTCGTCCCACTTCTCGCGGTTGCGCCAGTCGTCGTCGGTGATCTTGAAGCGTTTGAACGGGATCGCTTCGCGGGCCTGGAAGCGCTCCAGTTGGGTCTGCTTGTCGATGGCCAGCCAGAACTTGACCACGATCACTCCGGCATCGCGCAGTTGCTCTTCGAAATCATTGATCTCGCCATAGGCGCGCATCGAGTCCATCGGGGTGCAGAAGCCTTCGATGCGCTCCACCAGCACGCGGCCGTACCAGGAGCGGTCAAACACGGTGAACATGCCCCGTGCCGGAATCTGCCGCCAGAAGCGCCACAGGTAAGGCTGGGCGCGCTCGTCCTCGGTGGGCGCGGCGATCGGCACGATGCGGTACTGGCGAGGGTCGAGGGCCGCGGCGACCCGGCGGATCGCGCCCCCTTTGCCGGCCGCATCGTTGCCTTCGAATACCGTGATCAACGCGTGCTTGCGCATGCGCTTATCCCGCATCAGGCCGGAAAGACGCGCCTGCTCGGTGATCAACTGCTCTTCGTAGTCTTCTTTTTCCAGGCTCAGGGTCATGTCGAGACTGTTGAGCAGGCTCACTTGGTCCACGGCCGCCGGCAACGGCGCCGGGTTCATGCCGCTGACTTTGCCCTTGGGTTGCCTCAGGGCGTTTTGCAGGCCCTCGAGCAGAATCTTGCCGACGGTGAGACTGCGGTAATTGCTGTCGACCCCTTCGATCACATGCCAGGGCGCGTAGTCGCGGCTGGTGCGACGCAGCATACGTTCGCCGAAGTGGACGAACTTGTCGTAGGTCTTGGACTGCTGCCAGTCCAGCGGGCTGATCCGCCAACTGTGCAGCGGGTCGTCGGCCAGGGCCTTGAGCCGCGCCTTCATCTGTTTCTTGGACAGGTGAAACCAGAACTTGAAGATCACCGCGCCTTCGTCGCAGAACATCTTCTCCAGGCGTTCGGCGCCGGCGATGCCCTGGTCGAGCCGGGCGTCCTTGATTTCGCCCTGCACCCGGCTCTGCAGCATCTGGCTGTACCAGTTGCCGAAGAACACCCCCATGCGGCCTTTTGCGGGCAACTGCCGCCAGTAACGCCAGGCAGGCGGGTGGGCCAGTTCTTCGTCGGTCTGCTGGTCGAAGGTACGCACTTCGATCAGACGCGGGTCCATCCATTCGTTGAGCAGTTTGACCGTCTCGCCCTTGCCGGCACCTTCGACGCCGTTGATCAGGATGATCACCGGGAAACGTTTCTGCTGTTGCAGCTCGAACTGCACTTCCAGCAAGGCTTCGCGCAGGGCCGGTACTTCGGTGTCGTAAGTGTCTTTGTCGATGGCATGACCGATTTCAGCGGATTCGAACATGAGCAGCTCCGTTTCAAGATCGCTCAAGACTAGCGGATTGAGCAGCAACACGCGGGAGGAAATTCCACGTGCGCTTGCCGTGGGTCAATTCATTGCCGGTTGATCGGCTAGAATGGCCACCTTGCCTTTGCCGAGTCGCCCATGAACCCTGTAACCCACGCCCAGCTCGACTGGGATGACCAAGGTCGCCCGCATTCGCGGGTCTTCGACGATGTGTACTTTTCCGACCAGTCGGGCCTTGAAGAAACGCGCTATGTGTTCCTCGAACAGAACCGTTTGCAGGCACGGTTTGCCGCCTTGCCGGCGGGCGGGCGCCTGGTGATCGGCGAAACCGGGTTCGGCACCGGGCTGAATTTTCTCTGCGCCTGGCAGTTGTTCGAACAACACGCGGTGGCCGGCGCGCGCCTGCATTTTGTCAGCGTGGAAAAATACCCGCTGAGCCACGCCGACCTGCAACGCGCCCTACTCCTCTGGCCGGAACTGCAGCCGTTCGCCGCGCAATTGCTGGCGCAGTACATCGCCATCCACCCAGGCTTCCAGCGCCTGGTGCTGGATAACGGCCGCGTGACCTTGACCCTGCTGATCGGCGACGCGCTGGAGCAGTTGCCGCAGTTGGATGCGCAAATCGACGCGTGGTTTCTCGACGGTTTCGCCCCGGCGAAGAACCCCGACATGTGGACCGCCGAGCTGTTTGCCGAACTGGCGCGCCTGGCGGCCCCGGGGTCGACCATCAGCACCTTCACCAGCACCGGCTGGGTACGACGCCTGATCAATGCCGCCGGGTTCAAGATGAAGCGCACGCCGGGCATCGGGCATAAATGGGAAATCCTGCGCGGTGAATTCCTCGGCTGGCCGGCCGAGACGCCGTTGCCTGCCGCAGGTAAACCGTGGTTCGCCCGCCCGGCGCCGCTGCACGGCGAACGCAGCGCCCTGGTGATCGGCGGCGGCCTGGCCGGCTGCACCACGGCGGCCAGCCTCGCCGCGCGCGGCTGGAACGTCAGCCTGCTGGAACGCCATGCCCACCTGGCCGAGGAAGCCTCGGGTAACCCGCAAGGGGTGCTGTACCTCAAGCTGTCGGCCCACGGCACCGCCCTTTCGCAATTGATTTTGAGCGGGTTCGGCCACACCCGGCGCCTGCTCGAACACCTGCACCGGGGCGTCGACTGGGACGGTTGCGGCGTGTTGCAACTGGCGTTCAACGCCAAGGAAGCCGAGCGCCAGGCACAGCTGGCCGCGGCGTTTGCGCCCGGTCTGCTGCAGCCGTTGGACCAGGCCCAGGCTCAAGCGCACGCCGGCGTGGCGCTGGAACACGGCGGGCTGTTTTTCCCCGAAGGTGGCTGGGTACACCCGCCGGCCTTATGCGAATGGCAAGCCCGGCACCCGTTGATCAACGTGCTGACGCATCACGAGGCGCTTGAGCTGCAACGGGTCGACGGGCAATGGCAAGCCCTGGCCGGCGACACCCTGCTGGCCAGCGCCACGGTGGTGGTACTGGCCGGCGCGGCCGAGATCAAGCGGTTCCCGTTCAGCGCCGAGCTGCCCCTCAAGCGCATTCGCGGGCAAATCACCCGCCTGGCGCAAACCCCAGACAGCCAGGCGCTGGCCACCGTGGTCTGTGCCGAGGGCTACGTAGCTCCGGCGCGTCTCGGCGAGCACACCCTGGGCGCCAGCTTCGACTTCAAGAGTGACGACCTGACGCCGACAGTCGCCGAGCATGTCGGCAATCTGGAGATGCTGCAGGAAATCTCCGTCGACCTGGCCCACCGCTTGAACGCCGACACACTGGCCGCCGATCAGCTCGAAGGGCGCGCCGGGTTCCGCTGCACCAGCCCGGACTACCTGCCGATTATCGGGCCGCTGGCCGATCGCGCCCTCTTCGACCAGGCCTACGCCGCGCTGCGCAAGGACGCCCGTCAGCCCCCCGAAGCCGAGTGCCCGTGGCTCGACGGCGTGTACATCAACAGCGGCCACGGCTCACGCGGCCTGGTGACCGCGCCGCTGTGCGCCGAACTGCTGGCGGCCTGGCTGGACGATGAACCCCTGCCGCTGCCCAGAAGCGTGGCCGACGCCTGCCACCCCAATCGATTCGCCGTGCGCGCGTTGATTCGCGGCACCGGCGGGTCATAGCAACGGCGCGGTCAAGCGTCCGAGCGACACACTGTTGGCCCTCTTCAAACAGCCGGTCCACAACGGCAAACCGCGCAAAACTTGTATATTCACCAAGCCTATTTACCACCCGCAAATCCGCCGCCACACGCGGCGCAGGCTCACGTCCGAACAGTCAAGGCGGTTTGCCTTATAACAGATTGATCTAAAACTCCACTGATAGCCGTGTGTCAGTTTCTGGGTACGCGCCTTTTGGGCGTATTGAGTATTGACCCCTCCCCAACGGAAAAACCGGTAAGGAATTTATGTGCGGATTAGCTGGAGAACTACGTTTCGATGCCCAACCTGCCGACCTGGCTGCGATTGAGCGCATCACCCATCACTTGGCCCCACGCGGCCCCGACGCCTGGGGCTTCCATGCCCAGGGGCCGATTGCCCTGGGCCATCGACGCCTGAAAATCATGGACCTGTCGGACGGCTCTGCCCAACCGATGGTCGATGCACAGCTGGGGTTGTCGCTGGCCTTCAACGGCGCGATCTATAACTTCCCGGAACTGCGCCAGGAGCTCGAAGCCCTGGGCTACGCCTTCTATTCCGGCGGCGACACCGAAGTGCTGCTCAAGGGCTATCACGCCTGGGGCGAAGCTCTGCTGCCCAAGCTCAACGGCATGTTTGCGTTTGCGATCTGGGAGCGCGATGCCCAGCGTCTGTTCATCGCCCGTGACCGTCTCGGCGTGAAGCCTTTGTACCTGTCGCGCACCGGCCAGCGCCTGCGCTTTGCCTCGACATTGCCGGCCCTGCTCAAGGGCGGCGATATCAACCCGGTGCTCGATCCGGTGGCGCTCAACCACTACCTGAACTTCCACGCCGTGGTGCCCGCGCCGCGCACGCTGCTGGCCGGCATCGAAAAACTGCCTCCAGCCAGCTGGATGCGTATCGACGCCCACGGCAACACCGAGCAGAAAACCTGGTGGACCCTGCCTTACGGCCCGCGTGAAGATGAGCAGCACCTGACCCTCGAAGACTGGACCGAGCGCGTACTCGACAGCACCCGCGCAGCCGTGGCGATCCGCCAACGCGCCGCGGTGGATGTCGGCGTGCTGCTGTCCGGCGGTGTCGATTCGAGCCTGCTCGTCGGCTTGCTGCGCGAGGTCGGTGTGGAGGACCTGTCGACCTTCTCCATCGGCTTTGAAGACGCCGGTGGCGAACGCGGCGACGAGTTCCAGTACTCGGACCTGATCGCCAAGCACTACGGCACCCGTCACCACCAACTGCGCATCGCCGAGGGCGAGATCATCGAGCAATTGCCGGCCGCGTTCCGCGCCATGAGCGAGCCGATGGTCAGCCACGACTGCATCGCCTTTTACCTGCTCTCGCGGGAAGTGGCCAAGCACTGCAAAGTGGTGCAGAGCGGCCAGGGCGCCGATGAACTGTTCGCCGGTTACCACTGGTACCCGCAAGTGGACGGCGCCAGCGACCCGTATGCGGCGTACCGCGAGGCGTTTTTCGACCGCAGCCATGACGACTACGCAGCCACCGTCGCGCCGAAATGGCTGACCGCCAATGACGCCGCCGGCGACTTCGTGCGCGAGCATTTCGCAATGCCGGGCGCCGATGCCGCCGTGGACAAGGCGCTGCGCCTGGACAGCACGGTGATGCTGGTCGACGACCCGGTCAAGCGCGTCGACAACATGACCATGGCCTGGGGCCTGGAAGCACGTACACCGTTTCTCGACTACCGCCTGGTGGAACTGTCGGCCCGCGTACCGGGCAAATTCAAATTGCCCGATGGCGGCAAGCAGGTCCTCAAAGAGGCGGCGCGTCGGGTCATCCCGAGTGAAGTCATCGACCGCAAGAAAGGTTACTTCCCGGTGCCCGGCCTCAAGCATTTGCAAGGCGATACCCTGAACTGGGTCCGCGAGTTGCTGCTGGACCCGAGCCAGGACCGCGGCCTGTTCAATCCGGCCATGCTCGACCGCTTGCTCACCGACCCACATGGTCAACTCACCCCGCTGCGCGGCTCCAAGCTGTGGCAACTGGCGGCGCTGAACCTATGGCTCAGCGAACAAGGAATCTGATCGATGAAACCTCTCGCAGCGGCTTACAGCCAACGCTTGCTCAAAGGCCAGGCGCCGACCTACGAGCGCCTGCAAGCGCGCCTGGCCGAAGACGGCAGCCCACTGGCCGCCGAGCCGATCGCGGTGCATTGCGGCTGGGGCCGGTTGTTGATCGGCCACACGTTTCCCGACCCGGCCAGCCTGGCCGAGGAACTGCTCAACGAGCAGGCCGGCGAGCGCGACATCGCACTGTACGTGGCGGCGCCCCAGCAGATCCTCGGGATCGATCCGCAGCAACTGTTCCTCGACCCGTCCGACACCTTGCGCCTGTGGTTCTCTGACTATCGTCCGTCGACCCGCGTGTTTCGTGGCTTCCGTATTCGCCGCGTCCAGACCGCGGCCGATTGGCAGGCGGTCAACCAGCTCTACCAGGGGCGCGGCATGCTGCCGGTCGACGCTGAGCGCCTGACGCCCCGCCACGCGGGCGGCCCGGTGTATTGGCTGGCCGAGGACGAACACAGCGGCGCGGTGATCGGCAGCGTGATGGGCCTCAACCATCAGAAAGCCTTCCACGACCCGGAACACGGTTGCAGCCTGTGGTGCCTGGCGGTCGACCCGCACTGCACGCGCCCAGGCGTCGGCGAAGTGCTGGTGCGCCACCTGGTGGAACACTTCATGAGCCGTGGCCTGAGCTACCTGGACCTGTCGGTGCTGCACGACAACCGCCAGGCCAAGAGCCTCTACGCCAAGCTCGGCTTTCGTGCCTTGACCACCTTTGCGATCAAGCGCAAGAACGGCATCAACCAGCCACTGTTCCTCGGCCCGGGCCCGCAGGCGGGGTTCAACCCCTACGCGCGGATCATCGTCGAAGAAGCCCATCGCCGCGGCATCGACGTGCAGGTAGACGACGCCGATGCCGGCCTGTTCACCCTCAGCCATGGCGGGCGCCGCGTGCGCTGCCGTGAATCGTTGAGCGACCTGACCAGCGCCATCAGCATGACCCTGTGCCAGGACAAAAGCCTGACCCACAAGGTGCTCAAGGGCGCCGGGTTGAAACTGCCGGCGCAACAACGGGCGGGCAGCGCCGACGACAACCTGGAGTTCCTCGACCAACACCAGCGCATCGTGGTCAAACCGCTGGATGGTGAACAGGGCCAGGGCGTGGCGGTGGACCTGCAGACCATCGAAGAGGTGCAACAGGCGATTGAAGCAGCGCGTCAGTTCGACAGCCGGGTCTTGCTCGAAAGCTTCCACGAAGGCCTGGACCTGCGCATCCTGGTGATCGGCTTCGAGGTGGTCGCCGCGGCGATCCGCCGCCCGGCCGAAGTGGTCGGCGACGGCCAGCATTCGATCCGCGCCCTGATCGAGGCGCAAAGCCGCCGGCGCCAGGCCGCCACCGACGGCGAAAGCAAAATCCCGCTGGACGCCGAAACCGAACGCACCCTGCACGCGGCCGGTCATGACTACTCCAGCATCCTGCCCCGTGGCGCGCAATTGGCCGTGCGCCGCACCGCCAACCTGCACACCGGCGGCTGCCTGGAAGACGTCACCGGCATCCTCCATCCGACGCTGGTCGACGCCGCCGTGCGCGCCGCGCGTGCCCTCGACATCCCGATGGTCGGCCTCGACCTGATGGTGTCGGCCGCCGATCAACCGGAGTACGTGTTTATCGAAGCCAACGAACGGGCCGGGCTGGCCAATCATGAACCGCAGCCAACGGCAGAACGGTTTGTCGATTTGTTGTTTCCGCACAGTCAGCCCAGCGCCTGAACGAAGTATTGCCTGGGCCGGCGCCGCTCCACCCTCATCGAAACCATCGATGCCCTCAACCCATCAGGAGTTTCCATGACCCGAACCATTCCCGAACCGGACCTCAACTACCTGCAAAAAGTGCTGCTGGAAATGCTCGCCATTCCCAGCCCGACCGGGTTTACCGACACCATCGTGCGCTACGTCGCCGAACGCCTGGAAGAACTGGGCATCCCCTTTGAAATGACGCGCCGCGGCACCATCCGCGCCACCCTCAAGGGCCAGAAAAACAGCCCCGACCGCGCAGTGTCGGCGCACCTGGACACCATCGGCGCCGCCGTGCGCGCGATCAAGGACAACGGTCGCCTGACCCTCGCTCCGGTGGGCTGCTGGTCGAGCCGCTTCGCCGAGGGCAGCCGCGTCAGCCTGTTCACCGACAACGGCGTGATCCGTGGCAGCGTGTTGCCGCTGATGGCCTCCGGGCATGCGTTCAACACCGCCGTGGATGAAATGCCGGTGAGCTGGGACCATGTCGAACTGCGCCTGGACGCGTACTGCGCCACCCGCGCCGATTGCGATTCCCTGGGGATCGGCATCGGTGACTATGTGGCGTTCGACCCGCTGCCCGAGTTCACCGAGAGCGGGCATATCAGCGCGCGTCACCTCGACGACAAAGCCGGCGTCGCCGCGCTGCTCGCCGCCCTCAAGGCGATCATCGACAGCGGCGCCCCCTTGCTGATCGACTGTCACCCGCTGTTCACCATCACCGAGGAAACCGGCAGTGGCGCGGCCGCCGCCCTGCCCTGGGACGTCAGTGAGTTCGTCGGCATCGACATCGCCCCGGTCGCCCCCGGCCAGCACTCCAGCGAACACGCGGTCAGTGTGGCGATGCAGGATTCCGGCGGGCCGTATGACTATCACCTGTCGCGCCACCTGCTGCGCCTGGCGGCGGATAACGACCTGCCGGTGCGCCGCGATCTGTTTCGTTATTACTTCAGCGACGCACACTCGGCGGTCACCGCCGGTCACGACATCCGCACCGCCCTACTGGCGTTCGGGTGCGATGCGACCCACGGCTACGAGCGCACCCACATCGACAGCCTCGCGGCCCTCAGCCGGTTGTTGAGCGCTTACATTCTCAGCCCGCCGGTGTTCGCCAGCGACGCGCAACCAGCGCAAGGGTCACTGGATCGGTTCAGTCATCAGATCGAGCACGAGACCCAGATGGAGAGCGATACCCGCGTGCCGTCGGTGGACAGCCTGGTCGGCCAGAAGTCCTGACACTGGCAACAACGGTCCCGGCGCAGTAGCATCGCCGGGACTTAACCCCAGAGGCTTGTATGCTGATTCCCTACGACGCACTTGAAGTCGACACCCTGACCCGCCTCATCGAAGACTTCGTGACCCGCGACGGCACCGACAATGGCGACGACACGCCCCTGGAAACCCGCGTACTGCGCGTGCGCCAGGCACTGACCAAGGGCCAGGCATTGATCGTCTTCGACCCCGATAGCGAGCAATGCCAGTTGATGCTCAAGCACGACGTGCCCAAGCACCTGTTCGACTGAAGGTGCAGTTCAGGGATTGGGCAGCGGATGGCTGGCGGTGTCCTGGCGCTCGACGATCTTCTGGTACACCTCGGCGCGGTGGACCGACACCTCGGCCGGGGCTTGAACCCCGAACTTCACCTGGGAACCGTTGAGTTCGAGGATGTGCAAGGCGATGTCATCGCCGATGGAAATGATTTCGCCTACGGTGCGGCTTAAGACCAGCATGGCGGTTGTCCTTTTCGAGTGACAGGACCCCGACCTTGCGCGCTTGGGTGATGCTCAGCAACGGCTTGCGGTCAAATCAGGCACCACCTACAACGGTAGGTAACTTGCCTGACAGACCACATGATTTTTTGCGCCGAGCCCCGCTCCGAGATTTACGACAGTGCCCCACTCAGCCTTTAATCGCCTGGGCCTTGGCGCGCATTTTGTCGGCCATCACGGTCATTTCGTCATACAGCAACTGCGGGTTTTTCTGCTTCAACGCCCAAGCCATCCGCCCTTGTTCGTGGGGCAGGATCATGAACTCGCCCTCGGCCACCCGCTGATAGATGTAATCGGCGATATCCGCCGCCGAGATCGGCGAGCTTTCCAGCAGCTTGCCCACCTGCGCCTTCATCGCCGGGGTCGGCCCACGGAACGAGTCCAACAGGTTGGTCTGGAAGAACGACGGGCACACCACGTGAACCCCGATTTCCTGTTGTTTGAGTTCCACCAGCAGGCTCTCCGACAACGCCACCACGCCCGCCTTGGCCACGTTGTAGTTGCTCATCGCCGGCCCTTGCATCAGCGCCGCCATCGAGGCGATGTTGATGATGCGGCCCTTGCTCTTTTCCAGCAGCGGCAGAAAGGCCTTGCAGCCCTTGACCACGCCCATCAGGTTGATTGCGATCTGCCAGTCCCAGTCTTCCAGCGACAGTTCGGCGAAGAACCCGCCGGAGGCCACGCCGGCATTGTTGACGATCACATCGATCCCGCCCAGCTTGACCTCGCAGGCCTGGGCAAAGGCGGTGAGCTGGCTGTAGTCGCGCACATCGCAGCGCTGGACAAAGCCATCGCCACCCGCCTCGCGCACCAACCTGAGAGTCTCTTGCAAGCCTGGCTCGCTGACATCCGACAAGGCCAACTGCCAACCCTCGCGGGCCCAGCGCAGCGCGATTTCGCGACCCAGGCCGGACCCGGCACCAGTGATCATCATGCGATTTTGCATAGGAAAATAGCCTTGTGGTTCACAGAAGAAGTGATCGGCAGTGTAGCGAAGGTTTTTCCTACACCCACGCACCATCCAATTGATGAATGCCCCGAGCAAACCACGGGCCGGGTCGGATACCACGGCACGCCCTAAGTTCAATCTTTTTCAACTAAGCGCAGGCATTCAGCGATGCATTTAAAGAAATAAGCAGGTCTTCGAAATGCTTTAAAAAAACACGGAATTTTCTGCGAAGCGGCACAGTCGGAGTTATTAAGGCGTCCGCGATTAAACCCACGGGCCTAACTTTAAACAACCGGTCCTTGCAGAAGGCCTATAAGGAAATACAATTATGAGCCTCATTTTAATCATCATCCTGATTCTCCTGCTGGTCGGCGGTTTGCCAGTGTTTCCACACTCCCGTAGCTGGGGTTATGGTCCGTCGGGTATTCTCGGCGTAGTCCTGGTGGTGCTGCTGGTGCTGTTGTTACTCGGCAAGATATAAACGCCGGACAAAAAAAGAGGCCTTCATGAAGGCCTCTTTTTTATTGCCGGTCAATCAGTCCGGCTTGCCATCGACAACACCGGCGGTGTTATCCAGCAAACTTTTGGTCGCGGTCTGCAGGAACGATTCGAGCTTCTGTTTCAGCCCTGCCTCGTCCGGCGATTCCGCGATCACTTTACCGGTCGGCTCGGCGCCCAGTTCGTATTCCCACAGCTTCGGTGGCATTTCCTTAGGCAATACCAGCACGCGGTCGCCGGTGACCAGCGCCACGGTCTGATCGCTGCCCGAAGGCTTGATCACGCCGAAACCCTTGTCGCCTTCCGGCAGGTTGAGCAGGTCACGCCCCCAGCACTGGTGCAGGGTGTCGCCACCCAGACGGCCCATGATGGTCGGCACGATGTCGATCTGGGTGCCCACGGTGTGGTCACGCACGCCGAACTTCTCTTGCATGCCCGGAGCAATCATCAGCATCGGCACGTTGAAGCGGCCCAGGTCCATCTCGGTGATCTGCTGCTCGTTGCCGAAACCGTGGTCGCCCACGATCACAAACAGGGTTTCCTTGAAGTACGGCTCCTTGCGGGCCTTTTCAAAGAACTGGCCGAGAGCCCAGTCGGAGTAGCGCATCGCCGTCAAATGCTCGTTGAGGCTGCCACGGTCGGTGACTTTCTCCACCGGCAACGGGGTCGGCAAGGCATACGGCGTGTGGTTGGACAGGGTTTGCAGCAGGGCGTAGAACGGCTTGCCGCCTTCACGCGCTTTCAGTTCTTCCAGGCCACGGTTGAACATGTCCTGGTCGGACACGCCCCAGGTTGGGTCGGAGAACACCGGGTCGACAAAGTCGTTGCGGCCGATGAAGTTGGTCATGCCCTGGTTGCTGAAGAAACCCGACTGGTTGTCCCAGGCGAAGTCGCCGTTGTAGACATACACGTCGTCAAACTTGCGCGCACTGAGCAGCTGCGGCAGGCCCGACAGCTTGTGGCTGCCTTCCGGGGTCTGCATCAGGTATTCGAAACCCGGCAGGTTCGGGAAGCATGCCATGGTGGCAAACATACCCTGGTGGGTGTGGGTGCCGTTGGAGAAGAAGCGGTCGAACAGCAGGCCTTCCTTGGACAGTTTGTCGAAGTACGGCGTGATATTGCCCGGACGCCCCAGGGCGCCCACCGAGTGACCGGCGAAGCTCTCCATCAGGATCACCACGACGTTCTTGATCGGCAGGGTTTTCTCGGCCGGTGGCGTGAAATCACGGCGCACGGCGGCGGTGTCGGTATCCACCAGCTTCTCTTGCGGCAACACCAGCATGTCGCGCACGGTCTGGGTGGCCAGTGGTTGTTCCAGGGTAGCCTTCCAGATGTTGGTGCGTTCTTCGGAGAAGCGCGACTTGGCCGCGGCGATCAACGACAACGTGCCATTGAGGCCCAATTGGTTGGCGAAGTTCGAGTCGGTGGTGTAGACGTCACCCCAACGCAGCGGCGGGCCCTGGCGCAGGGTGCCGCGAGCGGCGACCACGGCGACCAGCAGGCACACCACAAACACCGCGATGCGCGAATACCACGGCGCCACCTGGCGGGTGCCGATACTGCCGCCGCTGAACGGGCCGCGTGGGCGCGTCGCCCGGTCGGCGCCCTTGAAGGCCACGCTGAGGATCAGCGTGCCGACGGCCCAGGCGAGCAGGTAGCGCACCACCGGGAAACCGTACCAGAGCATGCTCATCACGGTTTTCGGGTCTTCCTTCACGTACTGGAAGACCAGGCCGTTGAGGCGCTGGTGGAATTCGCGGTAGAAGTCCATCTCCATCAGGCCCAGGAACAGCGCGATGCTGGAGGCAAGGGTCAGCCAGAAACGGAAGAACCCCCGCGCGGCCATGGCCCGCACGCTGAACAGTGACAGCAGCAAGGGGATCGTCAGGTACACCACCAGGCGAATGTCCAGGCGCAGGCCGTTGGCGAACGCTTCCAGGAAGGTCGAGGCCGGTGTGTCGAGGATCATCTCGCGGTTGTAGGCCAGCAGCGCCAGGCGCAGCAGGGAGAACATCACCATCATGACCAGTGCACAAAGCAGCGTGTATGCCAGATGGGATTTGACGGTCGGTTGCAGCAGGCGATTAGAAGCTCGCTGCTGATTCAGGGCGTCCGGGTTTGCCATGTCGTTTCAGGACCCATTGGAGGTTTAAGTTGCGAAAAAGAGTGCAGTGGCGTCCGGCCCTCGCCCAGGCTGGCTGGGGTAGGCGGTAAACGCGATGGCGCAAATGGTGCCCGATCACTGCCGGCAACGCCATTAATTACTGAACGCGTGCCGCAAACCTGCAACTGGCGGTGCTTGAGATAGAGCCGTTGCAGGGAGATAAAGCCGGCGAATTGTCTTGGATGAGATGTGAAAATTTCGTACAGCGAATATTTCGACACACAATATCAAGGCATTTGCTGAAACCATTGTGGGAGGGGGCTTGCCCCCGATAGCGGTGGTTCAGTCACTGTTGTAACGACTGATACACCGCTATCGGGGGCAAGCCCCCTCCCACATTTTCCGTGCCCGCTTCAGCTTGAGTGAAGCTGGCGCTCAGAACCGCACGTTGCCCCGCGGCCCGGCAATCGCCCAGATGATCAGGCCCAGGACCGGCAGGAGCAGGATCAACAGAATCCACAACACCTTGGCACCGGTGCTCGCGCCGCTTTTGAACACATTGATGATCGCCCAGATATCCAGCGCGAGGATGATCAGCCCGACCAGACCGTTGAAAGTGGAACCCATGGTGTCGCTCCTAAGTGAGGGCATGCCCTTGTAGGATAGCCAGCCCTGGCCGGGGTTCCGTTTTATTTCAGACGTGGACCGCGACCCGCAGGGCTTCCAGGGACGGTTCGCCGTGGATGCCGACTTCGGCGCACAGTTCCAGCACGCGCGGCAGGTCGTTGCCGAACACCAGCACGGCCTGGATCTCGTCATCCAGCGGCTGGCTGAAGTTCAGCAACACATAACCACCGTCTTGCGGGCTGAGCGCACTCATCTGGATCTGGATGCGATTGAGCGCGGTGAGGGCTTCGGTCTTGGCCAGTTGCTTGGGCTTGAGGTTGAACGCCACGCCGGGGCCGAACGAGGCAACGATCTGCGCAAACAAGTCGCCATAGGTGTCGGCCTGGAACAGCACCGTGTCCGGCAGGCTGCCGACCACCACCCACTCGCCCAGCGGAATCGGGAAAGTATCGTCGTAGTTGATGTCCGGGTTCGCCGCCAGAAAGGCCACCGGGTCGGCGTAGGCCTGCGCCGCTTCCTCGGCGATGCGCGCCACCTCGTCGTCGCCCATGACGCCGGCGCTGATTTTACGGATGAGTTCGACGAGGGCGTTTTTCATGAAGGGGTCCTGTGGCGGGCGGGTTTTCGAGGGCGCGTAGCCTACACCAGTTTCTGCAACTGCGCCGCCGTATCCACCGCGCCCATGGTCTGTGCCGCGGCCAATGCCGTGGCGCCCTGGGCGTCGGCAGTCTTGGGGTTGGCGCCCTGGCTGAGCAGGTAGTCGACCATTTCGACGCGGTTGAACATCGCGGCCATCATCAATGCCGTGCGGCCGTCGGAGGACGACGCGTCAACCGGCGCGCCGCCTTCGATCAGCGCCTTGACCACGGGCAAGTTGCCCTTGAACGCCGCGCCGGCGATCGGCAGTTGATGCTTGTCGTTGGCGATCTGTGGGTCGGCCTTGAACTCCAGCAGCACTCTGACCGCGTCGGCGTGGCCGTGGTAAGCGGCCAGCATCAGCAAGGTGTCGCCATTGTGGTTACGCAGGTTGGCTGGCAAGCCCTTGGCCAGCAGCGCGGCAAGCAAGGCGGCATCGCCTCTGCGCGCGACGTCGAAGACCTGCTCGGCAAATTCGGCGGCTTCGTCTTCGGTCATTTGTTTGGCATGGTCTGACATGTGGGGGCTCCTTGTCTGGTACGGCTTCGGGTACTGAAGAGTAGGCGCCCAGTGTCGCGAGGGAGTTCCCCACTGTCATGGTTTTTTTGTCAACAGCCACCATAGGCAGAATCAATAGCGGAACTGTCCGCCCTGGATCTGCGCCAACAATTGCCCGGTGACCGGCACATAGCAATCCGAACCGGGCAGCCAGGCGTAGACCGGGTCGTTGCCGGCCTTGGCCGGGTCGAACGCTTCTTCCTTGAGCCGCACTTTCTGGTATTTGAACGTGCCCGTTGTCTCCATCTTCATCTTGATCCGCAGGAACAGCGGCACCGCATAGTGCGGCAACTGGCCATGAGCGAACTGCAGCAACTCGCGCATATCCAGGGCGGCCAGGGATTCGCTGGGGGTGATGGCGACCATGCCGGCGCGGCCATTGGTGTTTTCGATCTCGACACCGTAGGCCACCACTTCGGCGATCTGCGGGTGTTGCAGCAGGATGTTCTCGACCTCGGTGGTGGAAACGTTTTCGCCTTTCCAGCGATAGGTGTCACCCAGGCGATCGACAAATTGCGCATGGCCGAAACCGATGCTGCGCAGCAGATCGCCGGTATTGAAGTAGCGGTCGCCCTTTTCGAACACGTCGGTCAGCACCACCTTGCGGTTCTTTTCCGGGTCGGTGTAACCGTCGAACGGGGCCTTTTCGTCGATCCTCGCCAGCAACAGGCCCTCCCCGCCCGTTTGCACCTTGCGCATGAAACCATCGGCGCCACGCAGCGGCTCACCGCTGTCGTGGGCGTAGTCCACCAGCGCCCAGCGCTGCAGGCAGAAGCCGATGGTGTTGTCGAAATTCAACACATTGGTGAAGCCGATATTGCCGTCACTCGCGGCATACAGCTCACAGATATGCTCGACGCCAAAGCGTTGCTTGAACTGCGCCCACACACCGGGCCGCAGGCCATTGCCGACCATCTTGATCACCCGGTTGTCACGGTCCTGGGCGCTGGCCGGCTGGTCGAGCAGGTAACGGCACAGCTCACCGACATAACCCAGGGTGGTCGCGTTGAACTTGCGCACATCGCCCCAGAACTGGCTGGCGCTGAATTTGCGGCGAATCGCGAACCCCGACGCGCCGACGATCGCCGAGCCCCAGCACACGCAAAGGCCGGTGGCGTGGTACAGCGGCAAGGTGCAATACATGACGTCGGCGGGGCCCATGTCGAGGGCGATGCTGGCGAAGCTGACCGCGGTTTTGGTCCAGCGGCCATGTTTCATGATGCCGGCCTTGGGCAAGCCCGTGGTGCCGGAGGTGTAGATATAGAAGCACGGGTCGTTGAAAAAGATCTGCCGGGAACTGGCCGGGTTGTCCAGCGCGCACTCGGCGCTGGCCGCCATCAGGTCGACATAGCCGGCAGGCACCGCGCTGCTGGGTTGATCCGCGACAAACCAGGTGCGATCGGCCGCGATCACCACTTGATCGCGCACCGCTGTGTAGGCCTCCACCAACTCCGCTCCCACCACAATCGCCACCGGGTTGACCAGATTCAGGCTGTGTACCAGCGCCGCCTGGGTTTGCGAGGTATTGAGCATGGCGCAGATGCCGCCCAGCTTGGCCACGGCCAGCACGTTGAGCAGCAATTCGGGGCGATTTTCAATAAACAGCGCCACCACATCGCCTTTGCGGATGCCCTGGCTCTGCAGGTGGTGGGCGATGCGGTTCGCACGCTGGTTGGCATCGCGGTAACTGAGCACGCTGTCGCCGTACAACAACGCCGCACCGTCAGGGTTGCGCAGAGTGGCTTGCTCAAAATGCCAGCCCAGGCCACAGGGTTGCGCGGGGTCGGTGACATTCGCGGCACGCATGCCGCGGACCACCCGTGGCAAGGCGCGGACGATGGCGGGCACCTTACGCAGCAGCATGCTCCAGGTAATCATGTCGTTTTGCGGATGGCGCATGGAGGAACGTCCTTTTTCTTATTCTTCGTCGGGGCCAGAAACTCCGGCATTTTTTGTAGGCAGGAAGCCAAATGCTCAGGGGAAAATACGCCAGCCGTTCTTCGGCTGTACACGCGGGATTTGAAATGTTTTGTATCCCGAAGCCGCAACCGCCCCACAGGGAATTTTGCGACACATCGGCAGTCCCTATCAGTGACGAGGCGCCCGCCCGGCCGGATCGAGTAGCGCAAAATGCAGGATGCATGATGGCCATTCATGCAATTTGCACGAAATCAAAAATCCTTACTTTTTACAAGTTATTGATTTTAAAAGACTTTATATAAAATCGTGAGATGGCACAATCACTGCACCTATCACTCCATGCTTGCCAACTTGAGCCAACGGAGCTGATAGACATGAGCCTGATCCAAGATAAATTCGCCTCAGTATTCTCCCAATACGACGTCACCACTCAGCCACGCCCGGACGGCGGTATCCTGCTGACCCTGCGCAACAGCGAAGGCAAGCAGGTCAAGCGCTCGATCTCCTACCAGCAACTGCACACAGCCGATCAACTTACCTGGGTGATCAGTGCCATTCGCCGCGACCTGGCCGAACAAGCCAGCGAACTGCCGCAGATTTCCATGCTGCAGAGCCAGAACCGCTTTGCCCTGCCGACTTACCATTCGGCCTAAGACACACAAAAAAGGGCCGCGACGCCATCCAGCGTCGCGGCCCTTTTTCATGGGTTCAGGACAGGCCCAATCGGGCGGCTTCATTCATCGCTTGTACACGATTACTGACTTGCAACTTGCCATAGATGTTACGCAGGTGGAATTTCACCGCGGCTTGGGACGTTTCACGAATCCGGCTGATTTCCCAGATGGTCTTGCCTTCGGAGGCCCAGCGCAAGATCTCCAATTCGGTCGGAGTCAGGGGCTTGCCGGACAGGGCCAAGCGTTTTCTGACATCGGTGGGCACGCTCAACGGCGCACCTGACGCCTCTGGATCACTCATCGCTTTCTCTCCTTATTGTTGGCTGATGCTTATCGCCTTTCGGATTCCTCCTATTGACAGGCGATACAAACATTAAGACCGGAGAGAGTTACATAATGGAGCGCGTCAAAGCGTAAGGCCGGCGATAAACAGCCAGGCCTTACAGATAAATAAGCTTCTTCCCACAACAACTTCCAACTCGTCGGGGTTGAAGATTCAAGTCGATTAAGCCTAGTCATCCAACCCAGGGAAACCAGCGGCGATATCGTCCCCGCTGAATTCAGGCACCCCGCCGCCTGCCGCATGGGACAGGCGCAGCGTCACAAAATGTGGGTGCTCGCCCATATCGAACCAATGGGGCATGCCGGCCGGGATCAGCAGCAGGTCATTTTTCTCACAGCGCACGCCGTACACATAGTCACCAATGTGCAAGGCAAACAGGCCTTGGCCGGCGATGAAAAAGCGCGCTTCATCTTCGCTGTAACGCCGCTCGGCAAGGAACTGATCGCGCAATGCCGCCTTCTGCGCAGGGTCGCCGGGGGCATGCAGCACCTCGACGCAGGCGTAGCCGAGGGCGTCGATCCGTGGCTGATACGCTGCGATCATGGTGGCGTCGTCTGCGCCTTTTTCAATAACGGCGGGCTGCCAGCGCTCGAATCGCACGCCATGCTCGGCCAGGGTCGACGCGATATCGTCGAAGTGGGTCAGGACTTTGTTCGGTGTATCCGGTGTGGCGACGTGGTAAACGGCTACATAACTCATAGGACGGTTCCTTGGTTCTGCTCGTGCAATCGAAAACCGATGATAAGGGCGGCGGCTAGGGCCGCGACGCTGGCGATACTGAAGGTCAGGGCCGGCCCCAACAGGTTCCAGCTGTAACCGGCGTACAGCGCGCCAAGCGCGCCGCCGGTGCCGGCCAAGGCCGCGTATAACGCCTGGCCCTGACCTTGCTGGCGGGCGCCGAAGCTGCGCTGCACAAAGGCAATCGCCGCCGCATGAAAACTGCCGAAGGTCGCCGCGTGCATCACCTGCGCCAGCAGCAGCACCCAGAAAAATTCCGCGAACGCGCCCAGCAACAACCAGCGCAGCGCCGCCAACAGGAAGCTCGCCAGCAGCACCCGGCGCACCGAGAAACGCGTGAGGATGCGGCTCATGCCCAGGAACATCAACACTTCCGCCACCACCCCAAGGGCCCACAGCATGCCGATCACGCCACGGCTGTAGCCCAAGTGTTCCAGGTGCAGGGTGAGAAAGGTGTAATACGGGCCATGGCTCATTTGCATCAACGCCACGCAGGCGTAAAACGCCAGGACACCGGGGCTGCGCAACTGCTTGAGGAAGCCCTCGCCGGCCAGGCGGGGGCCGTGGTTCGCCGGCTGCGCATTCGGCACCCACAGGCTGGCACCGATGATCCCGGCCATGATCACCACGACCACCACCGGGTAGATATCCAGGCTCAGCCAGTCGAACAGGCGGCCCATGATCACCACCGTGAGGATGAAGCCGATGGAACCCCACAGGCGGATCTGGCTATAGCGCGAGGTCTGCTTATGCAGATGGGCCAGGGTGATCACTTCAAACTGCGGCAGCACCGCATGCCAGAAAAACGCATGCAGGGCCATGACCAGGGCCAGCCAGGCATAGGTCTTGCTGACGAAAATCAACGCAAAACTCACCAGCGTACACAGTGCGCCCACACGCACGATGGCCAGGCGCCGGCCGGTATAGTCGCCCAGCCAGCCCCACAGATTGGGAGCCACGCAGCGCATCAGCATGGGGATGGCCACCAGCTCGCCGATACGCGCGCTGGAGAACCCCAGGTGATCGAAGTACAGCGCCAGGAACGGCGCCGTGGCCCCCAGCAGGGCGAAGTAGAAGAGGTAGAAGCTGGAGAGTCGCCAGTACGGAAGTGCTGGAGTCATGCAAGAGGCCGCTTTGCGGCAAGGCGCGAGCAAGCTCGCGCGCCACACACCGTCACAACTGGCCCAGTACCGGAGTACTCACGCGCACATCGGCGTTTTGCCCACGGTTGCGCAGCAGGTGGTCCATCAACACGATCGCCATCATCGCTTCGGCGATCGGCGTGGCGCGGATGCCGACGCACGGGTCGTGACGGCCCTTGGTGATCACGTCCACCGGGTTGCCGTGTACATCGATCGAACGGCCCGGGGTGGTGATGCTCGACGTGGCCTTGAGCGCCAGGTGCGCAACGATCGGCTGGCCGGAGGAAATACCGCCGAGGATGCCGCCTGCATTGTTGCTGAGGAAACCCTGCGGGGTCAGTTCGTCGCGGTGCTCGGTGCCGCGCTGGGACACGCAGGCGAACCCGGCGCCGATTTCCACGCCTTTAACGGCGTTGATGCTCATCAGCGCGTGGGCCAGCTCAGCGTCCAGACGGTCGAAGATCGGCTCGCCGAGACCCGGTTTCACGCCCTCGGCGACCACGGTGATTTTCGCCCCGACCGAATCCTGGTCGCGGCGCAACTGGTCCATATAGGCTTCCAGCTCCGGCACTTTGTCCGGGTCCGGGCTGAAAAAGGCGTTGTCGTCGACGCTGTCCCAGGTCTTGAACGGGATTTCGATCGGGCCCAGCTGGCTCATGTAGCCACGGACGACAATACCCTGGGTCGCCAGGTATTTCTTGGCGATGGCACCGGCAGCCACGCGCATCGCAGTTTCGCGGGCCGAGCTGCGGCCGCCGCCACGGTAGTCGCGCTCGCCGTATTTGTGGTGGTAGGTGTAGTCGGCGTGGGCCGGGCGGAACAGGTCCTTGATCGCCGAGTAGTCCTTGGACTTCTGGTCGGTGTTGCGGATCAACAGGCCGATGGCGCAGCCGGTGGTGCGGCCTTCGAACACACCGGAGAGGATCTCGACTTCATCGGGTTCCTGGCGCTGGGTGGTGTGGCGGCTGGTGCCGGGCTTGCGGCGGTCGAGGTCACGTTGCAGGTCTTCCAGGGACAGCTCGAGGCCGGGCGGGCAGCCGTCGACAATGGCGACCAACGCCGGGCCATGGCTTTCGCCCGCGGTGGTGACAGTGAACAGCTTGCCGAAGGTATTGCCGGACATGCAGGGCGCTCCGTGAAATCAGTTGTAATCACTCAGCGGTGATAACCAAGCGCACCAGTATACGCGGGCCAACCGACTAGTTCATCCTCGAAACCTTACCGGTAGACGTTGGTCGAACCGGCACCTCCTGAATAATGGCCCGATGATGCTTCGAGTTTTGCTGTTTACCCTCACCCTGTTCACTGCCGTAGCCCATGCCGCGTCCTCCGTGGTGTTGCAACGGCCCATCAGCCTCGACACCGGCAGCGGCGAGCTGTTCGGCTCGCTGCTGCTGCCGCAGTCCGACAAACCGGTGCCGGTGGTGCTGATCATTGCCGGCTCCGGTCCGACCGACCGCAACGGCAACAGTGCCGACGGCGCGCGCAACGACAGCCTCAAGCGCCTGGCCTGGGTGCTGGCCCGGCATAACATCGCCAGCGTGCGCTATGACAAGCGCGGCGGGGGGGGGGGGGGGGGGGGGGGGGGGG